>BLLU01000289.1 GCA_011959105.1 Lachnospiraceae bacterium
AAACGGAGCCGTTGCTCCGGCAGATTATTCATCTACTTTTGCAACAGCCCCTTATTTACCCTATAGCCTCAGCCTGGCCAACGCTTTCTGGCCGATCAGACATTCCCCATGTTCCTCCAGATAGGCCAGCTTATCCTCCCCGGCCGCATAGAGTTCACCGAACTCCAGGGCCTGTATACTGGCCCTGCTGTAACGCTCATAGGATGCACCGCCCCGTTCCAGATACAGGTAATATGTATCCCCCTCCCGGTATAGCCTGCTGGCCACCCGCAGGTTTCTGGGAAGCATACCCGCATAGGCGCAGAGGCTGCGCATGCTGGCAAATCGGAAAATGGCAAACCGGGGTTTCTCAGGTTCTGCCTGGGGCTTTGCAGAGGAACCGTCCTCCTGCTTCTGTTCCGGCGAAGCCTCCCCGGCCGCGCCCTGGGCTGCCGTCACCATGGCCTGGGCCAGCAATCCCGCGATGGTGGAACCGTCCAGTCCCAGCTTTTCCTTCAGAATCCGCCGCATCTCTCTGAGATATCCTATGAGATTCGCACTGTTTTTGATGTCCTCCGGCGTCTTTTCCGTAAAAGTCAATATCATGCCCTGATCCGGCAGCACCATAATCTGCAGGTCGAAAGCAAACCTGGGGGGTTTGTAATCCACCTCTTCCACGGCATGGGCCATAATCTCTTCCACCACTTCCCTGGCCTTGTCACTGCGCGTCACAAAATCCTTATATGAAATGTCATACTGCTCCAACTCTTCGTTGGAGAGAAAGCATTTTACCGTTTTTTCATCCACTCTCTCAATCTTCATACGCCATATCATACCTTTCTGAGCCTATTTTAACAGATGCATGGCATAAAGTCAAATTTTCCTTTTTCCTCCGCGCCGCAGGCAGGCCTCCCCCACTCCCAGAAGCAGAAACACCGCCGATGTGCTCATAACCTGTTGGAAGCTGAAAACATTATTCACCGTATAGGCCAGGATTCCCATGCCCGCGGCCCCGGCCAGCGCATCCTTACGGCCGGCCTTCAGGCAGCGGTATATGGCAGTCAGCATAAGGCCTATATATCCCACCGCTCCCAGGATGCCCTCGTTGATCAGTACGGTCAGCCATTCATTGTGGGCATTGGTCAGCATCAGTCTGCCGAAATACCCCTCCACCATGCTTTTCAACGCCGGATTAACACCGCTGTGGATATACTGGGCCATGGCGTCCGGACCCACGCCCATCAGCTTCCCCGCCAGGTCCTGATCTAAAAAGCAGGTCAGCCCCGCCGTCCAGGTAATGCCCCGGTTGCTGCCCCAGGCGGCATTGAAATTGAACGCGCCCAGTTTCGACAAGGCTCCGATACTGCCCGGGCGCCCGGTGTTGACCGCCAGCAAAATGACATAAGCCACTGCCGCCGCGCCCGCCGCCGCCCAGGCAGCAATGCCCAGCAGGGACCAGGCCCCCGGCCGGAAACGCCCGGCCCGGCAGCTTCGCCATACCAGAAACAAACATGCCAGGGAGACCCCCATCATGAAAAAGGGCAGCGGGGAGAGGGTCAGCAGATCCGTGGTACCCTCGGTATAGGTGATGGCCTGGGGCCAGATCCGCCGGACGGCCCAGGTAAACAGGCATACCCCGGAGAGCAGGACGCATCCCTCCCAAAATCGCTGCAGCTTCTCCCCGTCCCTCATAGACAGCAGATAAAAGACCCCCGCCAGGAGCAGCAGCGCCACAATACCGCTGCTGCTGCCCTGGGTCACCAGAGAGGCCAGCCCGATCCCCAGAATAAAGACCCCCGCCCTATGTAACCACTTCTTTCCCGAACGCTCCTGCCACAGGTAATAGGCTATTGCCGACAGCACTGTCACCAGATAACCGCAATACCAGTTGATATTACCGATGGTGGAGATATACTGCGGACCCGCCGCTTCCATGTCCAGCGGATACAGGCCAAAGCGGTTCAGGTATCCCAGCAGAGCCACCATCCCCAGGGCAGGCGCCCACAGTCCCACAATCCAGCCCTTCCTCTGCCACAGACGGGAAACCATAAAGTAAATCCCCAAAAACAACAGTTGTGTCAGAAAACCCAGATACCAGCCGGAAGCCCCGTAAAACACATCTCCCCACTCTGTCTCCTCCGGAAAGGAAGTATGCAGATAGGAGCCCGTCACAGCCGCCAGATAGAGCACCGCCATCAGATCCGTAACGGACAGAAACGGCCCATCCCCTTTGTCATGCTTTTCCCCCAAAAACCGTCTTGCCCCGAGGCAGAGCAGATACAGAGCCGCCAGGGGCAGCACCACCTTACAGGCCGTCAGGCTGGCGGAACGGAAAAACAGACATTTCTCCGTTCCGATATGTCGGTATCCCGTCCGGGTGGTGTACAGCGGCAGCACCACCATCAAGACCACCATGTACAGGCTGGTCGCCACATCCAGCAGCTCCCGCAGGATCCTGCAGAGACGCTCTATGACGGAGGGCCTTCCTTCTTTATTTGTCTTACTGATTAAACGGCTCATGGCCTTCCTCTTCTCCATCGCTTTTTCTCTATAGTGTACTATATCTATGGAAAAAAACCAATCCCCCAAACGGCTTTCCCGGCAAAAAAGAAAGAGACAACCCCATGGGGGGCCAGACTCACCGGGCAGACTCCCGCGTCCGCCGCTGCAGGCTCTGCCAACTCTGGTATATGATCATAAAGCCCAGAGGCCCCTTTATAATCCCCCACAGGCCGAACAGCCGGATTCCCGCATAAACCGCCGTGAGCACGGCAATGGGGGAAATCCCCATACGCTTACCGATCAGCCGGGGTTCCAGCGTCTCCCGGAGAAACACACAGGCCGCGTAAAGCACCAGACAAACCACCGCTCTGCCGTATGAGCCCTGGAACAACTGCACCAGCGCCAGAGGCATCAGCACAATGCCCGTGCCGATAAAGGGCAGCGCGTCCAGGAGTCCCGCCAGCATGCCCCACAAAGCCCCATGCCGGATGCCGCCAAGGCCCAGTACCACTCCCGCCGCCAGGGATATGACAGCCATGATCACCACCTGGGCCTTAACAAATGTGGCGATATAACGAATAACGCCGCAGATCACTTCCAGCAGCACATGAAATTCCTCCCGGTCCAGCAGATTGTTCATAATCCGATCATAATCCTTGGCCAGCAGGATTGCCGCAATGATAAAAGTTACCAGGAATCCCCCCAGCAGGGCCAGTTTTTTCAGATATTGCAGGGAACCGGACAGCATGCCCGCCGCTCCTTCCGTCTGCAGATAGTCCATCCATTCCCCCAGCCGCGCCAGCAGCGTGGACTCCAGATATTCCCCGTCGATCCCCAGCACTTCTCCGATGGAGGCGCTTCCTTTCTGAATCAGTTCCTCCAGTTCCTGTTCCACCGCCTCCAGCTGTCCCACCCACTCCGGCAGACTGCCCACAGCCCAGGAAAACAGCACCCATACCAGCACCGCCAGAAGACTTACCCCCAGAAGCAGCAAAAGGACGGCCCCAACCTGACGGTGGATATGAAACTTTGCCTGCAATTTTTTCAGAAACGGGCCGAAGATGGTAACGAACAGCATGGCCACAAGAATGGGGGAGAACAGCGGCGTGAGATATTGCAGAAAAAAATACACCACTGCCGTAAGCAGCAATAGTGTAAGGATTTTACTCTGTCTGATCTTCTCCAGCATACCCACCTCCGCTCTGCGCAGGCCGCCCCCGGGGCTCCGGCGCCTCTTCGGTTAGTATGTGGAAATAGAAACTTTTTATTCGGCCCAGTCCGGGACAATCTCATGGGAAATCTCCCGCCCGGTGACGGGATGCCGCAGCCGGATGCCGCAGGCGCACAAAGCCACATGTCGGATGCCCATGCGTCTGCTCTCCTCCAGGCTTTCATGGGTGCCATACTTTCGGTCTCCCAGAATGGGCGTCCCCCCATGGGAAAGCTGACAGCGAATCTGGTGAAAACGGCCCGTTTCAATCATAATGTCCAGGCAGCTGTGGTTTTCCCCGACCGGCCGTCTGACCCGGTATCGCAGCACCGCCTTCCGTGCTCCCGGATCCTGCATGGATACCACCCGGGACAGACTTCCCTCCTTACGCAGATAATCCTCCAGCCGGCCGCTCTCCCGGGAGGGCCGCCCATAGACCAGCGCACAGTAATTCTTCTGCAGAACGCCTTCTGCCAGCTGACGGCTCAGCACTGCCGCCGCCTGTTTGCTTCGGGCGAACACCAGCAATCCCTCCACGGGCTGGTCCAGCCGGTGAACAATGCCCAGGTATCCACCGTCCAGATGCTTTTTCAATTCACTGACCACGTCCGGTTCCAGGACACTGGCGGACTGGGTGGCCAAGCCCGCCGGTTTATGGCAGATCAGGATATCCCGGTCCTCATAGACGATCCTTGTTTTCATTCCGTCCTCTCATCCCCCCAGAAAAACAGGGCCACCGTGCCGGGGCCGGTATGACTGCCGATGGTGGTGCCGATATCGTTAATCTCCACCCTGCCCTGCATCCCGGGGAAGGCCGCCTCCACCAAATCCGCCACGGCTCTGGCGTCCTCCATGCAGGCCGACTGGGAGATATAACATTTGCCGCTGTATTCCCCGCCGTTCTGGGCGTGTTCCTTCATCTTATCCACGGTGGCCTGTATCACCTTCCGCTTGGTGCGGACTTTTGCCCTGTTGATCAGCCGCCCCTGGTTATCCACATTCAGCAGAGGACAGATATTCAGCATACTGCCCACAATTCCCGCCGCTTTTGACACCCGGCCGCCCCGGATCAGATAGGTCAGATCACTGGTAAAAAACCAGTGCTGCAGTTTCAGTTTATTATCCTCCGCCCAGTGGTACAACTCCTCCACGCCCATGCCGCCGTCCCGCAGGTCCGCCAGTTTATCCATCAGCAGGCCATAGCCGGAGGAAGCCGCCAGAGAGTCCACCACAAAAATCCTGCGGTCCGGGTATTTTTCCAGCAGGGAATCCCTGGCGATCAGGGCGGAATTGATGGTGCCGGAAATACCGCTGGACAGAGTCAGGTGCAGGATGTCTCTGCCCTCTTTCAGAAAACCCTCGAAGTACTGCTCATACTCCTCCACATTGATCTGAGAAGTCCTGGTATCCGCTCCCTGGGCCATGGCCTCATAGAAATCCGAAAGCGGCATGGATTTACCCAGATCATCCATATACTGCTGCCCTGCCAGTTCAAAATGAAAACAAATATAGTGAATATCCCGCTCCCGAAGCTGTTCCTCACGCAGATCCACCGTGGAACTGCAGCTTAAAATATACTCGCTCATCTTAACTCCCCCTCACTTTTCCGGCCTTTCAGCCTGTCTCTCCGCGTCTGCCGGGCCGGTCTGCCCGGCCCCTTATGCAGACCGCCTATACCTTGAAACGATATCCCACACCCCAGATGGTCTCAATATACTGAGGCTTGGCGGTGTCTGCCTCCACCTTCTCCCGGATCTTTTTGATATGCACCGTGACGGTGGCAATATCCCCGATGGAATCCATATCCCAGATTTCCCGGAACAATTCTTCCTTGGTAAACACATGATTGGGATTCTCCGCCAGGAATGTGAGCAGTTCAAACTCCTTGGTAGTAAAGGTCTTTTCCACACCGTCCACATATACCCGGCGGGCCGTCTTGTCAATGCGGATCCCCCGGATTTCCACAATATCGTTCTGAGCCCGCTGGCTGGTCCCCACCAGCCGCTCATACCGGGCCATATGGGCTTTCACCCGGGCCACCAGCTCACTGGGGCTGAAAGGCTTGGTCATATAATCGTCCGCTCCCAGACCCAGGCCACGGATCTTGTCAATGTCGTCCTTCTTGGCCGAGACCATCAGAATCGGTACATTCTTTTTCTCCCGGATCCGCTTGCATACCTCGAAGCCGTCCATCTCGGGCAGCATCAGGTCCAGAATAATCAAATCATAATCCCCCGTCAGCGCCGCCTGCAGCCCCTGGTCTCCCCGGTTGCAGATATCCACCTGGAAATCGCTGAGTTCCAGATAGTCCTTTTCCAGGTCTGCTATGACCTCCTCGTCCTCGATAATTAATATCCTGCTCATATCTATACCCTGCCTTTCCAATCTGTTCTTAATGTGCCTGCTATTAATGTCCCTGCTCTTGATGTCTTTGCTTTTGATGTCTTTGCTCTTAATGTCCCTGCTATTAACGACCGCTCCGCCTGGGATATCACTCGTTTTGCAGTTCCTTATATTTGCGGATCACGAAATGCATGCATGTGCCTTCGCCCTCCCGGCTGGTGGCCCAGATGTAGCCGCCGTGATCCTCAATGATTTTCTTCACGATGGACAAACCGATGCCGCTGCCTCCCTGCAGAGAATTCCTGGAGGCGTCCGTCCGGAAGAAACGTTCAAAGATCCGGCCCAGATCCTTCTGGGCAATTCCCTTACCGTTGTCCTCGATCTCCACCCGCACGGAATCCAGTTCGTCCAGGATCCGAATGTCGATGACCCCCTGCTGTTTGTCCATATACTTCACGCTGTTGCTGATGATATTGTTGATAACCTTTTTCATCTGTTCCGGATCCGCTATGACCAGCGTGTCCTGATCCACCAGATTGGTGTAGTTGAGTTGGATATTCTTGGACTCCAGATCCAGCCCCACCTCCTCCACACAGTCTCCGAAATAATCCGACACATTAATCCGATGGAAATTGTAGGGAACTCTGTGGCTGTCTATGCCGGAGTATGTGGTCAACTCATTGATCAGCCGGTCCATATCATTAGCCTTATTATATATGGTCTTTATATATTTGTCCATCTTTTCCGGCGTGTCCGCCACACCGTCCATAATGCCTTCCACATAGCCCTTGATGGCGGTGATGGGGGTTTTCAGATCATGGGAGATGTTGCTTACCAATTCCCTGTTCTTCTTCTCCTGCTCCGCACTCTCCTCCGTGTTTTCCTTCAGACGCAGCCGCATATCCTCATAATTGCGGTACAGGTCGCCGATCTCACCTCCGGATTTGGTCTGCAGAATATACTCGAAATTGCCCTCCTTGATTTTGGTCATGGCCACGTTCAGTTCGTTGACGGGCCGGAACACCTCTTTGTGGATCCACTGGGTCAGCATAAGACTGGTGAAAATCAGAATCAGCACAATGGCGATTAACATGTCAATCAGCAGCCGACGGGAAATCAGGGAATTGATCTTCATGACCACAAACAGGCTGCCCTCCGAACCGTCCCTGAAACGAAAGTCAATCTGCTTCACATATTTATCCATCTCGCTGAAATAAAAACCCGTGCCCTCCTCCAGGTCTCCCTCGCCGAATTCGGGAAGCAGCGGGAAAATCTGTTCAGCCGCCTCCTGATTGCCCGCATAATATATCTCGTTATTCCTGCGCACCAGCAGGTAGGCGGATTTGGAATGGAGCAGGCCTCCCATTTTCTCCAGATAGTTTCGGTCCTCCAGCAGGGACACGTCCAATTCCGCCTGGGCGGATAACTGCTGGTAGACACTGTCCGCATGGCCGGTAAAATTCCCCACCGATTCCGATATCATGGCAAAGTCCAGATTCTGGATACTCACTCCCGGCTGGGCATTCATCAGATAGACGCCGATAACGCAGAAAGCCAGAGCCGTCAGCAGCAGCGGCAGAAAAACGATGGTGGCAAAAGTAACTTTAAGCCTTGTTTTAAACTTCATAATATCCCCCAGACGGACCCGGACCGGCAGCCGTTTTTCCATATGCCCTGCCGTCCCGGGCACAAGCCGTTCTTAATGATAATTCAGTATATCATATATCTTTCGCCAATGTGTAAAAACATACGAATATGTTCATAAAAAAAATCTAAAGTTTAAAAATATTCTTGACATCCTGGCAAAATTTGTTATACTAAAACAGTAATCGTTACTAATATTGATTTGGAGGAGAGCCGACATGGCGCTGAAATATAGCAGACAGCGGGAAATGATTAAGGATTTCCTCATGGGACGTCGCGATCATCCCACGGCAGATATGGTTTACAGCAATGTAAAGCGGCAGAATCCGAACATCAGCCTGGGCACAGTATACCGCAACCTGACTCTGCTGGCGGACATGGGTGAGATCCGCAGACTGAGGCTGGGTGATGGAACGGACCATTTCGACGGAGACACCTCTCCCCACTATCACTTCATCTGTAACACATGCGGCTGTGTGCAGGACTTACAGATGGACAGTCTCGATGGCATCCTGAATCTGGCAAGGCAGCGTTTCAGCGGGCAGATTACGGGGCATATGACCTATTTTTACGGAGTCTGCGCCGACTGTTCCCAAAGGAGCGAAGATAAGGGGCCGGAGGGAAACGATTACATCCGAGAGTAGTCCCACCTGTACGTATGGGGAGAACCGGCGCAGTTCGGGACGGATTCGGCGTTTTACAGGGGTTACACAATAATTTTATCATAAAGGAGAGAAAAAGTATGAAGTATGTATGTCAGGTATGTGGTTATGTTCATGAAGGGGATAATCCCCCTGAGAAATGCCCTCAGTGCGGCGTGGATTCTTCCAAGTTCACCGCGCAGAACGAGGAGAGGTCCTGGGCGGCTGAGCATGTGGTAGGCGTGGCGCAGGGCGTAAGAGAGGATATCATTGAGGATCTGCGCGCTAACTTTAACGGGGAGTGCTCCGAAGTCGGCATGTATCTGGCCATGGCCAGAGTAGCGTTCCGTGAGGGATATCCGGAAATCGGCATGTACTGGGAAAAAGCTGCTTATGAAGAGGCCGAGCACGCTGCCAAGTTTGCAGAACTGCTGGGTGAGGTAGTGACCGACTCCACCAAGAAGAATCTGGAGATGAGGGTTGCCGCTGAGAACGGCGCCACCGCAGGCAAGACCGACCTGGCAAAGAGAGCCAAGGAACTGGGCCTGGATGCCATTCACGACACCGTTCATGAAATGGCCCGTGACGAGGCTAGACACGGAAAAGCATTTGAGGGTCTGTTAAAGAGATACTTCGGCTAATCAGAGATTATGTAATATCAATATTTTTGAAGATTTAAGGGTATGTTGGAGCAATCTGACATACCCTTATTTTTCTGCAAGCGATTGTGTCTGGATGTGGGTTTAAAAAAGAGAGAAGCATTGGAATTTATTTATAACTTTCTAATTGGAAAAAACATATAATTCTTCCCTGTCTGTGGACAAGTAAAATCGTGAACTGCTCCTACTAATGGAATAGCATTATCTTCCAAATATTTTATTGCCTCTGAAAAGGTAGAATTATTTTCACATTCTATATAAATATATTCATAGCCAGGAATAATCCATTTTGTCCAACCGTTGGGGGCTTCTGCATTCTCGTTGCACTCTACCCCAGCAAGATAAAGTCCTTTGTTGAAATCTTCCCACGGATTGAATGAGTGCGAGAAATCAGACATAGCACCCCATATACCACTGATATTTCCATTCTCATCTTTCTTAGCTAAATGTTGAACTTCTCCAAAGTGAGAATTTGCATCAACCCATAATCTTTGAATAAAGCCCTCTCCGTCTAAAGTTGAACCCACTTTTCCTATCACAGCAAAAGACTCCTTTACACACCTTTCAACTTTCATATTTTCCTCCCACAAATTACCGATCATTGCTGAATAAATTGATTCCCCTGATGGTCGGAACGCTCCTCCCGTATGATTCCGATGTTTTCCTCCATTTTGTCATTGTTGAGATATAGCAGACGGAAATGTTCTCTGGGAATAAGAGCATACAATCTTTGATAAAACGAAAGGATATCCTCGTTGCTCATCTGCTGAAACAACATCAATTCCTCCACAATATTTTGGAGAAAGGCGCATTCAAACAGGTATCCGCTCTCACGAAACCGCCGATATCTGGAAAAGATAGTCCGTTCCAACTCCTCCGGCGTTTTCCTGCCGTTATATATCTCATATTGCTCCAGATCCTTGTGAAAGCCCGGTATGTCCGTGAGAATTTTAGTGTAAGCCACAATATAGCGCTCTCCCTCCCGGCAGGCCTCTTCCTCAATCTCCCTGCGAAGAGGGGCGTACCGTTCCAACACACTGGCATACTGCTCCCCGTCCATCCAGGCGCACCATGCCAGATCTACCGGGGAATAGTCCCCCTCCCGGCAAACCCGGTACTCCGGCCTGCGCCGGGCAATCTCTGACAGCAGGGTGGATTTTCCCATGCCCTGTATTCCCTCAATATAAATATTTTCCATATTCTATTCCAAAATTCTTTACACTGCTTATACTTTGAGACGGAACTTGGACACCAGCCCTTTCAGCATGGCGGCCTGCCCGGACAACTCTTCGCTGGCGGCAGCGCTTTCCTCCGCCGTGGCCACATTGTTCTGCACTACCATGGAAATCTGATTGATTCCCTGGGTGATGCCGTTGGCCTTCTGAGCCCCCTGGGACAGGGTGACGGCGCCGTTGGAAACCTGCTGCGCCCCTGCCGCCACATCCTGGGACGCCGCCTGCAGCTGCCCCATGGCTCCGTTCAGTTCCACGGAAATCGCCTCCAGAGAATCTTTTATTTTCGCAAATTCACCCATATATTCGTTTTCCAGTGTAAATGCCAGATTTCATCACACCAGTCCCAGCCCCCGCAGCAGTGCCACCGCCCCGAAGATCACTCCGGCGGAAAGCATAGTGGTCCAGACCACCAGCTGCCCCGCAAGCTGCCCGTCATTGTCCATTTCTTCGGCCATGACGGCGCTGGCCACCGCCGCAGGCGTGGCAAACAGGGAGATCAGGGCGGCAAAGATGCCGTTGTCAAACTGCAGAATCCCCCATCCCTGAAGCAGCACGGCCCCTCCGATGCCCAGCAGAGGAGCCAGGAACAGCCGCCCCAGCACCCCCAGCCCAATCTGTTTTCTAAGGCTCCTGACGCTGTTTATCTCAAACTGCCCTCCCAGCACCAACAGGGCCACGGGGGTGGAGGCCCTGGCAAGATACTCCAGAGCCGTGCCCACAAAAGTGCATTTCCCCAAAAAAGCAGTTACACCTGGAGACATCTGGCCGACCAGGGGCTTGAGCAGCACCCATCCGATGCCCGCCAGCACACCGATGATCAGAGGATTGCGCAGAATCCCTTTCACCGCTGCTCCCACGCGCCCCTGTACATCCGCTTCGGACTCCCGCCCCACATACACTGTCAAAGCCACCACGGACAATACATTAAACAAAGGAATGGTGAAAGCGGACAAAAGGGCCACGGCCTGTACCCCTCTTTCCCCCGCCATAAGCTGGGCCAGAGGAACCCCCACCAGAGCAAAATTGGAGCGGAATACCCCCTGCAGCAGCACTCCCTTCTGACGGCGGTCCGGCGTCATGCCGGCGAAGAGCAGTCCCAGGGCAAAGAGCAGAGCCACCACTGCCAGGACATACAGTACCGCGTCCCATTTCAGTTCCGAAAAACTATCCAGTTCTGCCAGGTTGGTAAACAGAAGCACCGGCAGCAGAACACGGAATACCGTCTTGTTGCCGATTCTGAGAAATTCCCCGGTGAAAAATCCCCGGGTTTTGAGAAAATACCCCAATGCCGCCAACAGAATCACCGGCAGTATGGAATTCGTCGCAAACAGCAGGATTGAAAGCAGGTCCATATTTTCTTCTTCCCTTTAATATAAGAAATTCGGATACACCGGCACCGGCATGCCATGGTCACATCAGGGGCGCAACCACCTTCATGACACATCCCAGCAGCCTCCGGGTCCAGGGCTCCTCTTTCAGCGTCTCATGGGTCACGGCGCGGCACTGGGTCAGAGTGGCCTGATAATCCGCCTCCATGTCCGCCAGACAGGGCACGCCGTATAGATAGGCGGCGCACTCAAAATGATGATACAGGCTGCGGTAATCCAGATTGATGGTTCCCACCACCCCCTCCCGGTCATCGCTGACAAACAATTTGGCATGTACAAAACCCGGGCTGTACTCATAGATTTTTACTCCGGAATCCAGCAGGGAGCGGTAGTGGGTCTTGGCCAGGGCATAGGCCGTTTTCTTATCCGGGATACCGGGCAGAATCAGTTTCACGTCCACTCCCCGCTCCGCCGCGAATTTCAGCGCCGTCTCCATCTCTCCGTCCAGGATCAGATAGGGCGTCATAATATGCACATATTTTCGGGCACGGTTCAGGATATCCATATACACCCTCTCCCCCACCAGATCGTCATCCAGAGGGCAGTCACCGTAGGGCATCACATAGCCGGAAGCGTCCTTCTGGGGCACGGCAGGATATTCCAGGAATCTGTCAAACTCCAGTTCCTTCTCCTCCATCCCCCACATCTCCAGAAACATCAGGGCAAAACTCCTGGCCGCCTCCCCCTGGAGCATCACTGCCGTATCCTTCCAGTGACCATGCTTCTTTCTGTGATTGATATACTCATCCGCCAGATTAACCCCTCCCGTGAATGCCGTATGGCCGTCGATCACCAGAATCTTGCGGTGGTCGCGGTAATTGTAATGGGTGGATACAAAAGGGGTGAGGGGCGCAAACATCTTGCATTTGATGCCCAGCTTCTGCAGGCGCTTCGGATAATTGTGAGACAGAGTGGTGAACTCGCAGGTACCGTCATACATAACGCGGACCTCCACTCCCTCCGCCGCTTTTCGGGCCAGTATCTCCAGTACCTTGCCCCACATCAGACCCTCGTCCACAATAAAATATTCCAGAAAAATATAGTGGCGCGCCTGTTCCAGCTGCCGCAGCATCTCCTCCCATTTTTTCTCCCCCACGGGAAAATAGGTCACTGCAGTGTTCTCAAACACCGGGTAGCAGCCGCTTCTCTCCACATAGCGCACCAGCGCCGCCGCACCGGCATCTTCCTGTTCCAGCCTGCGCATGGCCTCCGGCTCCTGGCAAATACATCCCCTGGCCTGGGCGGCAATCTGGTTCACCCGGCCTTTGATCAGGCGGTGTCCCACCTCGCTCTTGGTAAACCAAAGCAGAAACGCGCCGAATACCGGCATCAGCATTATAATGACCAACCATGTGATTTTGGCAGTGGGATCTAAGCGGCTGTTCAGCAGGTACAGCACCATGACCACGGTAAACAGCACCGTCACACCGGAAATATAGGGCTGCAGATCCTCAAACCACACAAGTATGCTAAACAGAAACCAAACCTGCAAAAGGAAAAGCAGCAGAATCACTCCAAAGCGGCTGAATAATGCGTGAATCAGCCCTTTCTGTCCCTTTTTCAGCAGACGTATGCCCCTGCCTTCCATCTCTTCACCGGCCATATGAACCTCCCATCTTTTGTCACATTTTTTACGGGTATCCTTCCTAATCCTCATAATAGCATGATTCACGGGCGGAATCAACGACAGTTTGCCTTGCTCGCAGGCCGCTCCGTCCCGGTTTATGGAATAGATTGCCACAAAAAAGTCCCGTGTATTTGTGCAAAATGCCTTTGAAATTCCCATAAAAATAGTATATACTGGTATTGTGTTTATACTTTTTTTATATTTGTGGCAAAGTCTTTGATTTGCCCGGAAAGGAGTCAATGCTTCGTGGAGAAAATAGCAAGTTTTACCATTGACCATATCAGGCTTTTGCCCGGCGTCTATGTGTCCCGCAGGGATACGGTGGGGCAGGAGACGGTCACCACTTTCGACCTGCGCATGACCAGTCCCAACGACGAACCCGTCATGAACACCGCAGAGGTACATACCATAGAGCATCTGGGAGCCACCTTCCTGCGCAACCACCAGGAATATGGGAGCAAGACCCTCTACTTTGGGCCCATGGGCTGCCGTACCGGCTTCTACCTGCTGCTGGCGGGAGATTACAAGTCCCGGGACATTCTGCCCCTGGTCACACAGATGTTTGAGTTTATCCGGGATTTCCGGGGCGAAGTGCCCGGCGCTTCTCCCAGGGACTGCGGCAACTATCTGGATATGAACCTGAACATGGCCAACTACCTGGCCGAAAGATATCTGGAACAGGTATTGTACCATATTGATAACAGCCGCCTGGTTTACCCGGATTAAAAGGTGGATTGCGGAACACTGATCAGTATCTGACCGGACAATGCCCAGAGAATTCCGGGACGCACACGCGGCCTGGAATTTCTCTGTGGAAGTTGGTGCTGGCCGGTCAGATGCGGAACTCTAGATAGGAGAATTATATGAGCAAAATAGGTATTATCGGGGCCATGGAGCTGGAGGTGGAAGCGCTGAAAGCGAAGATGACCGACAGCCGCCAGACCACCCGGGCGGGCATGGTTTTCCATGAGGGTACACTGGGCAGGGCTCAGGTGGTGGTGGTGCGCTGCGGCATCGGCAAAGTCAACGCCGCCATGTGCGTACAGATCCTGGCGGATCTGTTCGATGTCACCCATGTGATCAATACCGGAGTGGCCGGTTCCCTCAACGCCGCTCTGGACATCGGTGATATCGTTATATCCCGGGATGTGGTTCACCATGATATGGACGTCCGGGTATTTGGCTATGCCCTTGGGCAGGTGCCCCAGTTGGATACTCTGGCCTTTCCTGGGGATGAAAACCTGATCCGTCTGGCCCTCAGTTCCTGCGAAGAGGCTAACCCCGGGCTGCATACGGCGGTGGGCCGTATTGTCAGCGGGGATCAGTTTATTTCAGACAAAGCGGTAAAAGACCGCCTGATCTCGGAATTCCATGGAGACTGTACGGAAATGGAGGGAGCCGCCATCGCCCATGCTTCCTATCTTAACGGGCTCCCCTTTGTGGTGGTAAGGGCCATTTCGGACAAGGCGGACGACAGCGCCGAGATGGATTATCCCACCTTTGAGCGCCGGGCCGCAGACCACTGCGCCCGCCTGGTGGAAGTCCTGGCGAACAGGATATAAGCCCATACGCCAGGCCCATAGAAAGACCTTTTCCCTGTATGGCATGGGAAATGCGGGATTTTAATTGTAGGAGGAAAAGAAAATGTTACAAAAACTAAAGAGTGCTTCCCTGAAAAAAGTGATGCCCGGAATCATTATTCTGTTTATTGCGGCAGCTGGTCTGCTGGTATATTTCGGGCCGGATTTCATCACCTGGGCAAAAGGGCCGGTGGCCTTCGAGGAATTGTCCATCAATGAGATTGAAAACCAATATGTAACCATGACCTTTGAACTGACTTTCGGCACCTTTGCCACGGAAGTGACCACCACCACCCGGAACGGAGCCAAAGTGTCCGAGCGGGATACCATGCAGTATCACGCTGTACTGGTGGGCGGCCTGGACCGGTATGTCAATACCAATGAGGATTTATATTGGGAGTTCGTGGGGCTGGCAGTCCCCGCCAGATATTTTGATACTACCAAGATCATTGACAGAAACAGCGATGAATTCTTTGAGACTTATGACCTGAGAGCGCTGGACACCACCATGCAGATTACGGGACAGATTCTTCCCATGGATGACGAAATGCTGCGGCATTACCGTTCCTTCTTCCGGGAAGCGGACTACACCGATGATGAGTTTAAAGAATATTGCGCGCCTTACTATATCAAGGTTGACCATCTGAAGAGGGGCCATGCGGACTTCGTGCTTTTCATGAACGCTCTGGCCGTAATATTGCTGCTTTGGGCGGTATATATGCTGATCAAGGCTCTCACTGGCGGCTACCAGAGAAAGCTGATCAAGGCGCTGAAGGCCCAGGGTGAGATGGAGCTGGAGCGCGCGGATGCGGATTTCGAAAGCGCTTCCGAGCCCACCAAGGGCATCCGCATCGGACGCAATTACCTGTTTGACTGCAGCGGCGCCAAGACCGATGTATTTGCTCTGCGTCAGGTGGCCTGGGCTTACAGCCATCAGGTCAACCATCAGAAGTATGGCCGCACCGTCAGCACTACCTACTCCATCATACTGTACACGGAAAACAAGAAATCCCATCAGCTCACTATGCCCAGCAAGGCCGCCAGCGATCAGGTGCTGGATGAATTGAACAGAAAGTGCCCGGCAGGCATCTTCGGCTACAGCGACCAGCTCAAGCAGTTGTTCAACAAGAATTATGACGAATTTACCCGCCTGCGCCGTCAGAAAGAAGCCGAGATAAATCAGTCTCAGGGCTTCAACGATGCCTTTGGCGGTTCCGGCCAGAACCAGGATCCCTATAGCGTATAAGGCTGAGGACTCCGCCGTTGTCACACAGGCGGAGAGATCCGGAAAAAACATAAAATAAGTCCCCGGCGGATATATTTATTCCATCCGCCGGGGATTTTTACATATTTCTTTGCCGTTTTATTTTACTTATCTTTTTTATTTACTTCTATATTATTAACTATATTATTTACTTCTATATTTATCTTTTGCTGTTTACCCTTACGAAATACCAGCAGCTTGCTCATCACATAGTTGCCGATGAACACCAGCACCGCCGACACAAAGGTGGTGATATAAGTGTTGATTCCCATCATGCCAAAGACCTGCCGTACCACCAGATCCAGTATGAGAGTGGACACCCTGGAAAGAACAAACTTGGGAATCTCCTGCAGCATGGGCTCATGGCTCTTAAATACAAACCGCCTGTTGGTAAAATAGGCAAATGTCACCCCGGCCACCCAGTTGACGGCACTCATCACCGCATTTTCAAAAGGCGTAGGGTGAAGGGGATTGCCAAACAGCAGCCAGCTTGCCAGGAACATGGCACCCCAGGACACCAAAGTAGTCAGGACGCCCACCACCAGATATGCGATCATCTCTTCATACTTTTTCATCAAACCTTTTATTTTTTCAACCATGTATCTCCTCTTTCTCCAAAAATCTTTCTTCTCCATACGTTTTTCTTACTTTACTATGGGGGGACAGGCTTGTCAAGTCTCTTTTCTCCTCTTATGGATTGGTGCTTCTACTCTTACGGATTGGCTTTTCTACTCTTAGAGATTTCTTTCTCAGGGATTGACGATATTCCGGGGCTGGCCCTTTTGGAATGCCTCTATGTTTTTGGCTACCTCTTCCACGCAGCGGGTGCGGGCCTCCACGCTGGCCCAGGCCAGATGGGGCGTGATAATCAGCCGGCAGCTGTCCTTTATACGGCTCAGAGGATTGGAGGACTGCAGGGGCTCTCCATCCACCACATCCAGTCCGGCAGCGGCGATCTCCCCTTCCACCAGCGCTTCGTACAGAGCAGGATTGTCCACCACGGCTCCCCGGGCCACATTGACCAGAACCGCCGTCCTTTTCATTTGCCCCAAGGCCTCCCTGTCGATGATCCCACGGGTCAGTGCGCTCAAGGGACAATGCAGGGACAGAATATCGCTCTCCGCCAAAAGGGTTTCCTTGTCCACCTGGGGATAGTCCCGGCAGCTGCTGGCCCCGGTCACGGAGTAAAAAATCACCCGGCAGCCAAAAGCAGCGGCAATCCGTGCCACCCGGCGGCCGATGTTCCCCATGCCGATAATGCCCCAGGTCATACCCTCCAATTCATGAAAAGGAAGGTCAAAGTTAGAGAATCGGTCCTGGGCACTGTAGGCTCCGGACTTCACATATTGGTCATAGTGGGGAAGTTTTTCCAGCAGGGCCAACGCCAGGGCGAAGGTGTGCTGGGCCACCATGCCCGAGCAGTAATCCACCACATTGCATACCTTGATCCCCCGGCTCTTACAGTAGGCGAGATCCACATTGTCAAAGCCGGTGGCCAGTTCGCAGATCAGGCGGACATGGGGCGCGTTTTTCAGGGTCTCCTCCCGGAGAGGAGCCTTATTGGCCACGATAATCTCCGCGTCCCGCACCCGCTCACTGACTTCCTGAACCGTGGTGGTATTGTGGTAGTAAACCACCTGTCCCAAATGCTCATACTGCACAGGGACGTCAGCCCCCACGCTGTGTCTTTCCAGTACCACAATTTTCATGATTTTCTCCTTTTTATCATGGAATACTTCCAAAATAAAACAATGTGAGCCCACGGCAGTATGCCGCAGGCCCAACTGTTATGGCGTTCGACGCCTTTTGCGTATATACGGTGCTCTCAATCACACAGTCTAACAAAATCCTGCAGATTATGCAAGGGGAAATTGAATGTTATGAAGTCAGGAATTCCCGCAGCAGCTGCTCCAGTTCCTGCTCCTGAACGGGGGTAAACTTTCCCCTGTGTTCCTCCGGAAGCCGACTGCCGGCCCCCGGCTCCCCGGTTTCGTTGGCTCCCTGGACAGCCCTGGATTCCTCTCCCAGCCTGCTGCCCACAGGGATCACATCCACTCCTTTTTTGGCGCTGCGTCTGGCAGGTACGGCATACAGGTTTTCCCGGGCATCCCTGTTCCGTCTCTTTCCCCTGGAAGACGCATCCGTCCCAAAGAGCATCTCCATGTCCTCCTGGGTCACCCCCATGCGCCCGGACAGGTGGTTCTCCAGATAGTCCACCAGATTGATCTTCAGTACCCTTCTTTTTCCCTTCAGGTCCACAATGGCAGAGACGGAAAAAAACAGATAAAGCCCAAACATACTGGCTATGTAAAAGGGAAGGATCTGTCCCATGGTGCTGCCCGCCACAATGCTTCTGCACACGCCCACCCCTGCACTGACTACGGACAGAAGCATCAACTGCCCTGACAGATGTTCCAGCATATGGGGAGAGACAGGCCCCAGGCTCATGCGGCTGATAAACTTGTCCACAAACACTGGCACATTGGCCATACCATTGTTCAGCTGATAACAGTTGGCAAATTTCAGCTTGCACTGCTTCAACTGTCTGCTGCGGGTACTGGCCATATTGTCCGTCTCATGGATCAGGTGCAGGTACATCAGCCCCAGCCCTACCCGCATCAGAATGCTGCCGGCCATACAGGCCAACATAACTATGGAGGCAACTTTTTCTTGTTCAAATATCGGAAACATCATCATCGTTCCTTTCTATTTAAAGTTCCGCATATCCCCTACACCGCACATCACCTGCGATTCACATCTGACCGCTTTGCGCTCATATGTGAATCCATGCGCTTACGGGCATATGCTGTTTTAAGTTCCTGTCGGAAATATTCTCCCTGGTTACATCATATATCTTAACCATACCACATTGCAATATTTCCCCGATGCATACTCACCGATATTTCCCGACAAATCCCGCCTCTTCCCGCACTGAAAACAGGCATTCCGGCACGGACCCGCTCCATTCGACCTGCGTGCGCAGGCCTATGGGACGCCCTTTTCCTGCCCCGGTCCCCACAGGCCGCATACGGCATCCAAATCCCTCCCGGATTGCCTTGAAGTACCTGGGAAAATCTGCTATACTATATTACAATAAATCACGAATGGAGGATATACATATGACATACCATACAAAGGGAACCTGTTCCAGCGCAATAGATTTTGAGATTGAGGACGGCATTTTAAAATCCGTACAGTTTACCGGCGGATGCAACGGCAATCTGAAAGGAATCTGCGCCCTGGTACAGGGCATGAAAGTAGAAGACGTAATTGAGAAACTAAAGGGCATTCGGTGCGGTTTCAAGTCCACTTCCTGCCCGGATCAACTGGCCCACGCTCTGGAGGAAACGCTGGGATGAAAAAAATCGTATTGACGGGGGGCGGCACCGCCGGACATGTGACTCCCAACATTGCGCTGCTGCCGGCGCTCCGCCAGGCCGGATATGAGATTTCCTATATGGGCTCCTATGACGGCATCGAAAAGAGGCTGATTGCGGATTTTGATATCCCTTACACGGGCATTTCCACTGGCAAGCTGCGCCGCTATCTGGATATCCGAAACCTGACCGACCCCTTCCGGGTAATAAAAGGATTTTCGGAAGCAAGGAAATATCTGAAAAGCTATTGCCCTGACGTGGTATTTTCCAAAGGCGGTTTTGTCAGCGTGCCGGTGGTGCGCGCTGCGGCGGCGCTGGGCATCCCCTGCATCCTTCATGAGTCCGACATGACACCCGGCTTGGCCAACAGACTGTGCTTTCCCGTAGCGAAAAAAATCTGCTGCAATTTTCCCGAGACCATGCAGATGCTGCCGGAGGGCAAGGCGGTGCTCACGGGCTCCCCGATTCGGTCCGAACTGGCCCAGGGCAATCGCATCGCCGGGCTGGACCTGTGCGGCTTTACCGCCAACAGACCGGTAATCCTGGTAATCGGCGGCAGCCTGGGAGCTGCCAATGTAAATAAGGCGGTGCGGGACGCCCTGCCCCGGCTTCTGGAAGATTTTCAGGTGGTGCATCTCTGCGGCAAGGACAAAATTGACAATCTGCTGCTGACCACTTCCGGATATAAACAGTTTGAATATGTCAAGACAGAGTTGAAAGACCTGTTTGCCATGGCGGATATCGTGATCTCCCGGGCCGGTGCCAATTCCATCTGCGAACTGCTGGCACTGAAAAAGCCCAATGTGCTGATTCCCCTGCCCGCCGCCAGCAGCAGAGGCGACCAGCTGCTCAACGCCGCCTCTTTCGAAGCCCAGGGCTTCTCCCTGGTGATAAACGAGGACGATCTGACCACCGAACTCCTGGTGGCCAAAGTGCATGAACTTTTCTCCAACCGCCAGTCCTATCACGACGCCATGGGCCGCAGCGGTCAGATGGACTCCGTGCATACCATTCTGCGGCTGATCGAGGAAGCGGCCCAGACGTAGGCCGAGTATGCTTTCCAAAACGCAGGCCGGGCATATCTCTCCAGGCACAGATAAACATAAAACCCCCATGACAGCCATTCCTGCCGCTATGGGGGTTCCCTTTTGCCTCTATCAGACTTCTTTTAACCTCTCCTGGATTTTGTTTTATCTCTCCCCGATATAAACGCATTCTCCGGGACGGATCTCCAACAGTTCCCCTCCCTGCTCCTTCCGAATCCATACGCTGACGGACGTGGGATTTTTCAGCGTCAGACCGTCGCCGCTGGACTCCAGGCTGCGGGTGGCCTGAATGTAGTCGCAGATCTCCAGATTGGTGGCATACCAGATGTCCTCCTTACCCTCCATCATCTCCGCAAATTCTTCGATCACACTCCAGTCCCCGTTCCCCGCGAACTCAAAGCTGTGGCCCCACACATACATCAGCGGCAGTTCCACATAGCTGGGAGCTGCCAGAAACCTCTGCCCCAGTTCCATCAGCCCACCGTTGTGATGACAGGTGGGATGCCAGGCCAAAAAGTCGGCGGGCGGGAAAAAACCGTTGGTGGAAATTACCGTCCGGGAATACTTGATGCCCAGCTTTCCCAGAATCCCCATCACTTCCTCGGAATAATTGCCAAAGGCGTAGGACATGCCCTGTACCATGCCCCCGGTGAGTTTCTCCAGAGCCCGCCGGTCCTCCAGAATCTCATTCACCACCTGATTCCCCGAAAGCGAGGGCAGATTGCGGTGCTGCACCCCGTGAACCGCCACTTCATGGCCTGCAAAAAGTTCCGCCACCTCATCCGCCGCCAAAAAAACATCATGGTTCCTGTCCTGAGCCAACATCCCCGAATTCAGATGAAAAGTCCCTTTCATCCCATGTCGGTTCAGAATCTCCACCAGTTTCCTGTCGTGAATCTGACCATCGTCATAGCTGAATGTAAGTGCTTTGTTTTTTCCTTCTGGATACACAAATCTCATGGCTTCCTCCTCCTGAATCAATGTTTAGGTTTTCCGCTTTTGTTCTCTTTTGTAGTTCTGCTTGGCCCGGTACATCAACTGGTCGGCCCGTTGAAGCAGATGGTTTAAATCCGTGTGGACCGGATCCTCCCTGCTGACCCCGTAGCTGGCGGACACCCGGAAGGCTTTGCCCGACCGGAGGTTTATCTCCTCCAGATAAGCCTCCAGCGCTTCCATGCGCCCCGCCAGTTCTTCCTGGGATATGCGCATGGCCAGCACGGCGGCGAACTCATCCCCTCCGGTACGATATCCCCTGGCATACAGACTGTTCTCCTGCCCCAGAAATGCCCGGATGGCCAGAGCGGCATGACGGATGGCATAATCCCCCTCCATATGTCCATAGCAATCGTTGATCCCCTTCAGATCGTTGAGATCCGCCACCAGCACCACCAGTTCCAAGCCTTCCCGCACCGCCAGTTCCAGCTGCTGCCGGGTATAGAGCACAAAACCCTTACGGTTGTACAGGCCGGTGAGTTCATCCGTCACCGCGTTCCGCTCCATCAGCAGATAGGCCTCCGTCAGGCTCTCATTCAACTTCTCCAGATTCAGATAGCGCCGCATGGATTCCAGGATATTGCACAGATTCCGCAGCCAATCCCAGTAGTAAGACGGGATATCGCTGCTCTCCCCCTCGAACATCATTGCGCTGTACCCCATGCACCGATCCATAAAGTGAAGAGGCGTCACATAAAAGATGGCAGGCTGTGCTCTCTCTTCCCAGAGAGAGGGCAGCATTTCCGAAAGAGGAAATTCCCGCTGGAGATCCACACACCGATTCTCCCCATATCTGTGGTAAATCAGCTTCATTTGGGAACTGTAGCCCTCCCTGCGGTACTTCTCATTATCCCTGGCGGAACCCTGCCAGTCCTGGCACAGACAGATGGAATATCCGCTGATATCCCCCAGAAAACGGAGATACCAGTCTATCTTCCACAGACATTCTTCCAGGCTCCGCATGGCGATGCCGTCTTCCATCATAAAGTTGCACTCATGGTAAAATCCGAATCCCGCCTGAGAAAACTGTTCCTCCAGGTGATCCGCCTGGCTTTCCTCCCAGCCTATGCCGCAGGGACAGCTGCTGCCCGGTGCCAAACGGTCCTGGGGCTGCGTCATGGGAATCTCCTTCCCTTCCAGCAGACTCGCAAGCCTGCGCACGGCGTTCACGCCCAGACTTTCGGAATCCTTGACCACGGAAGTGAGGAAATGAGGCAATACATTTCCGCCGGAGTCGGAATCATAGCCGGTGATCACCAGATCCCGGGGCACATTGATCCCCCTTTTCCGGCAGGCGGCATACAGACTGATACCCATGTTGTCCGATGCGCAGCAGACGGCCTGGGGCAGCCCCTCCGGACTCTGCAGCAGACTTTCCAGCACTTCCTCTCCCTTATTATACCAGAAATCTCCGTAAAAGACACGGTCAGATTTGACAGGCAGCCCATGTTCTTCCATGAAATCCCTGTAGGACTGAAGACGCTGCCGGGCATGGGGATGCTCTTCCATCCCCGTCATACAGGCAATGTCGGTAATCCTATGTTCCTGATACAGATGCTCCAACACCGGGCGAAGCTGTCCGCTGCCCTCTTCCATGACGCAGGGAAAATCCGCGATCTGGTAGTCCAGCACCACCACCGGCCCCCTGCAGCGCTTTTTGAGAATCTCCGGCAGCTTACGGCTCCCCTCAAATTCCATCAGGTGATCCGGCATCAGAATAATACCGTCCAGCCTGTCGTATTGGATCATATTGTAGATATTCTGCTCCGCGGCCAGGTAGCCAAACCACATGCCTGCTTTCAAAAAAGTGGAGAACACCACCACATCATAATCCTGCGCAGCAGCCTCCCGCTGAATCCCACGCATTACGTTGCGCTGGTAAGTCTCATAGATATCCGTGGTGATCACACCGATTGTCTTTCGTTTTTTGGCCATATTCTTATACCTCGCTCTCCACAGGGCAGCTGTGGAAAAAGCGGGAAACATGACATATGTCTCCCGCTCTGTCTATTCGTCTTTATCTCCTGCCGATCTCGGTATCATCCTGAGTCACCACACTGTGCTCTTTGATATAGGCCATGATCTCGTCAAAATTGCAGAAAGCCAATCCCACATAGCTGTCCGCACAGCCATAGTAAATGGCGATCTTGCCGCTGATGGAATCATGGATGGTGGCACAGGGGAATGTGACATTGGGCACAAAACCCCTCTCCTCATACCACTCCTCGGGAGTGAGCAGGAAGTTTTCACAGCGGTACTTCACAATGGAAGGATTGTCCAGATCCAGAATGGCTCCGCCGATGCTGTATACCAGACCGTTGCAGGTACCGCTTACGCCGTGATAGAACAGAAGCCAGCCTTCACTGGTCTCAATGGGCGCGGCGCCGCCGCCGATCTTCACGGACTCCCACCATTCCCTGCCCCGGCTCATCACATGCCTGTGCTTGCCCCAGTACACCATGTCGGGACTCTCGCTCAGGAAGATATCGCCGAAAGGGGTATGGCCGCTGTCGGAAGGGCGGGACAGCATCACGAAATTGCCGTTAATCTTGCGGGGGAACAACACTGCATTCCTGTTAAAGGGAATAAAGGGGTTCTCCAGCCTTACAAACTTCTTGAAGTCAGTGGTCTTGGCCATGCCGATGGAAGCCCCATAGAAATCCTGGCACCAGATGATATAATAGGTGTCCTCCACCTTCACCAGCCTGGGGTCATAGGCATAATGGGGCATGAAAGAATTGCCCTCTTCATCCACGAAGGGAATCTTATCCTTCTCAATGTCCCAGTGGATGGCGTCTTTGCTTCTCCCCAGATAGATATAGGGAACGCCGTTAGTCTGTTCTCCCCGGAACACGCCGATAAATTCATTGCCATAGGGCATCACTGCGCTGTTGAAAATACGGGCCACACCCTCCACGGGGTTACGGCCGATAATGGGGTTCTCGGAGTATCTCCAGATCGGAGCACCCTTGATCCCTTCGGGCTTCTCCTGCCAGGGGACATTCTTCACGGCAGGGGCTATCATCTTAATATCGCTCATAGGAACCTCACATTCTCTTTTTATAATCTTATTCAAGGCCATCATAGCCGCAAGGCTTGCCTTATAGGAACAGTGGAGCACCTTGCGGCGCTCCACCATAATAGCTGTGTGGGACTGCTGCTTAGTTAAAGAAGCCGTCCAGCGCATCCTGTATGGGCTGCTTATAAATCTCCTGGAACTGGGCAGGGGTATTCACGCCGTCCAACAGGTCGGACCAGGTGATGAGATCCTCACCCAATGCTCCGTAAATCTCAATACCTTCGCGGCTTCCCAGATATCCCATAACTTCCAGGTTTTCTTCCGTAATGGCGCAATCTTCCCACCAGGTCATATTGCCGTCACGCCAATCCGTGTCGCCATGATACCAGTTCTGCCAATCCTGGAACGCGGTAAATACCAGTTCCGGATCCTTTACGCCTGTGGGGATCATCCAGGCATTGCCGGAAGCGCCGTTTCTCAGCACATTGGTTTCCTCGTTGCCGTGAGGGCCGATGGGCCAGGGTGCCCAGATAATGTCAAAGCCCAGTTCCACATCCTTGTTGGCATCAGAGATCCATGCCGCGCTGATCCAGCATGCCACGCTGCCCTTCATGTAGGCATTCTGGTTGTCGTTGAAATCATCCGCGTTCCAGGGGCGGGCTACGCGATCCACATTGTACATATTGTAAATGAACTCCAGTACCTCGCCTACCTCATTGCTGCTGAGATTTTCCTTATCGTTACGGGCAATATAAGTGCCGTTGCTGGTCAGCAGATTCTGTACCAGAAAATCCGTCCTGGATCCGAAACCATATACATCAATCACACCGTCACCGTCGGTATCCTGGGTCAGGGCGATGAGATACTCTCTCCACTTCTCCCAGGTCCACTCACCGTTGGCATACAATTCATTGGGGTTCTGCAGACCCGCGTCCTCAAGCATCTGGGCGTTGAAGGCAAGGGGATAGGTATTATAATACTGCGATTCACCGCTGTTGGACTTAAAGATGTATACGCCGTCGCCGTTGCCAATGTCCGTAGGACTGAAGATCATCTGTTCATTGAATATGTCATTGTCCGCGGGAAGCACATCCGCCAGATTGGTCACAAAACCGTTCAGCGCCGCAGGAATCAGGAATGTCATGTCGCCTTCATAGATATCGCAGTCGGGCGTTCCCGCCAGAATGGAAGTATTGATGGATTCCTGAATACCGTCCCATGTCAGATTGACGAATTCGATCCTTACATTATATTTCTCCTCGATCTCTTTCACCACGTCAAACTGGGCCTGAGCCTGCTCCTCGTCGGATACGGCAGGATTTTCGTAGATATCCTTGTGGGTGCTGTCATAGTAATGGTCATACCAGGTACCTACCCGGATGGTTCTGGTCTCGCCCTCATTATACAGGCTGCCTGCGCTGCTGCCGGACTGCTCGGCGTCGCTGCTCTGCTCTCCGGCATTGCTGCTCTCCACCGTGCTGCCGCTTTCGCCGCTGCCGCCCACCGGGGTATCACCGCCTTCGTTGCCGCAGGCCGTCATACCCGCGACCATGGCAGCGCAAAGTCCCAGCGAAAGTAATTTCTTTGTTACATTCTTCATTTTTCTCCTCCTATCAATTTATCTCTTTTTCTGTTTTATGATTCCACCGAGTCCGGGGACGGTTTCGCCCCCGGAATTTTCTCGTTGATCCATCAGTTGGTCTGGCCGATTTTCACGCTGTAAATCTCATAGTCGGAAGAGGACTCACCCTGCAGGAAAGTCATTTTCTTCTCAAATCCCTCTCCCCAGAAGGAAGCCAGCTGCTCATAGGTGTACTGTACGGCTCCTCCGTCCTTGTATACGGCGCCGCAGACTTCATAAGTACTCTCGTCCACTGCCCTCTGCCAGCCGGTCTGTCCGTCGGATACCAGCCAGATAGGGGTATCCGCCGTGTACTCGATATTGAGAACGGAACCGGGTACCAGTTTCTCCGCGATCAATGCCACCTGCTCCTCCGTCAGAGGATTGGGGCCGCTCTGAGACCAGCCCGCTCCACTGCCTGCAAAGCCTTCTACTTCCACCAGGTCATGGGCACGCTGTACGGCACCGCTGCCAATTTTCACGGAGAAAATCTCAAAATCAGCGGCGGACTCACCCTGCAGGAAGGTCATATTCTGCTCAAAGCCCTCTCCCCAGAAGGAAGCCAGCTGTTCATAGGTATACTGAACCTTGCCGTCCGCCACGGCGCCGCAGACTTCATAGCTGCTCTCATCCACCGCTCTGTGCCAGCCGGTCTGTCCGTCGGACACCAGCCAGATGGGTGACTCGGCAGAATACTCAATCTCAAGTACAGTACCGGGTACCAGATTTTCCGTGATGAAAGCCTTCTGCTCATCCGTCAGGGGGTTGAAGCCCGCCTGAGACCAGCCGCTTCCGCTGCATACAAAGCCTTCCAGTTCCACGGTACTGCCCAGTGTCACAAAGCCGCTGTCCACGCCGATCTTGACGGAGAAAATCTCAAAGTCCGCGGAAGACTCGCCCTGCAGGAAGGTCATATTCTGCTCAAATCCCTCTCCCCAGAAGGAGGCCAGCTGCTCGTATGTATACTGAACCTTGCCGCCGTTTGCCGCCACATAACCGCACACGGCAAATGTGCTCTCATCCACCGCTCTCTGCCAGCCGGTCTGCCCGTCGGATACCAGCCAGATGGGCGAATCGGAGGAATACTCGATCTCGATTACGGACCCGGGTACCAGATTCTCCGCAATCAGCGCCGCCTGCTCCTCTGTCAGAGGGTTAGGGCCGCTCTGAGACCAGCCCGCTCCGCTGCCTGCAAAGCCCTCCAGCTCCACCACATCCTTCAATACCATCAGATTGGGATCCAGGCTGGTCTCAACCACCGCGTATTCCGCGGAAGTGTCCGCCTCGATCACATTGCCGTCGGCATCCTTGAAGGTCACATTGTCAATATACAGCGTCTGCCATCCAGATTCGGAGGAGGCGTTATCTGTCTCCAGGGAGATCACCAGATTGTCTCCCTCTCCGAAACTTCTGCCCTCGGGAACCTCATAGGAAACCGTCTTGGGATTGGCTGTCTCCAGATAAACGGACCAGGCATCACCATCCTTCTCACCGGCATACAGGCCGTACACCTTACCGGAACAGGCGTAAAACTTGCCATCGGAACTGCTCACACCCACACTGGCCTCTACGGTTTTGACCTGGGCGGCCTTATCGCCCAGAAGCGCGTCGATCTGGAATCCCACGCCTACGCCCTTGGCACCGTTGGGCGCCACTTCCAGCGCCTTGGAACCGTTGTAATCCACAATGCTGTAACCGCCTGCATTGCCCAGGCCTCCTGCCACAGTGGTGTTATCCCCCACAAATCCAAACAGGCCGTCCTCAAAATCAATGCTGGCCGGTCCTGCTTCCGGGGCGGCATCCCCAGGCGCTTCCGAAGATGCGGGAGATTCCTCCTGGGTGCTCTCTGCCGTACTCTCGGGGCTCTGTTCCACGGTGCCCTGAGAAGCATTGCCGCCGGCTTCTTCGTTACCGCATGCTGCCAGACTCATGGTCATGGCGGCAGCTACGCATAAAGCTAAAACTTTTTTTGCCTTCAACTTTTTCATCCTCCTTTATGTATTAGTTGAAAAACCATATTGGAAAAGCCTCTCGCCGTCAGCCGACGATACCGCTTCTTTCCACGCCTTCAATGAACTGCTTCTGCAAAGCCACATAGATAATGATGATGGGAAGCATCACCAGCACGATGCCGGCATCCATATACAGTTCCAGAATATTGGGATCCATGATCTTCTCCACATTGGAGATGGAACCCGTGATGGTAGAGATCCGCTTACTGATGATGATTTTCTCGTCAATAAGAAACAGATTCGCGTAAAAGGTGTCGTTGTACTGCCACACCATGGAGAAAATCGCCACCGTTACCACAGAGGGCAGCGCATTGACCAGCATAATGCGGAAATAGGTGTACAGCGTACCCGCTCCGTCCACAAAAGCCGCCTCCTCTATCTCCTTGGGAAGTCCCCGGAAGAACTGGTTAAAGATATAGATATACAGGCCGGAGCGCAGACCGCAGCAAAATGCCGTCATAATATACATGGGCGCCGGGGTGGACATCAGGTTCAGCGGCGCTCCCGTCACGGCCTTGATTATACCAAACACATCGAACCTGGTAAAAGTGGTATACAGCGGCAGCATAACGGTGTTGGCGGGAATAACGATCATCACCACCACACAGGCAAACAGCACATTCTTGAAGGGGAAGTTAAATCTGGCAAATCCATACCCCACCATGGAGCACATAATCACCTGCAGCAGCATCAGCGTTGCGGAGTACAGCAGGGAACTGCCCATGGTTTTCCAGTAGATCAGATACTGGGACGCCAGTTTATAACGCGCCAGCGTGGGTTCCTGGGGAATCAGGTATACCATCGGGTTATAGCTGTCGGCATCAGAGAAAAAAGAACTGCTGATTATACCGATAACCGGGCCAAGAATAACATAACAGATGCCAAGAATGATTGCAAGTCTAAATATTGCCAGTACAAAACCCTTGGCATTGCCGGCCCAGCGCAGTCTGTCATTGGCAAACTGGGTGTCGTCCTTCATGGACTGGATGCCCGCCTTAATACGGTTTATGGAAGGTATTGTTTTCTGCTTATCCATCTTTTTTCTCCTTTCCTAATTATAGTAGAACGTACGCTTCTGTATCAGTCCACAGACAATTACCAGAATCAGGCATGTAATGACGGTGGACACCAGACTGAACACGGAACTTAATCCGTAATTCATCTGCGGCCCGAAAGCCGTGTCATAAGCCAGTTCGATAACGTCTGACTTGGCAAAGCTGTCCACCACGGTATACACGATATTGGTGATAATATGGGGCATCACCATGGGGAATGTCACCTTCCAGAAAGTCTCGTAGGCGGTTGCGCCTTCGATCTTGGCGACTTCATACATGGAGCCGGGTATGGACTGCAGAGCCGCTATAAAGATAATAATCTGTACACCGGATGCATTGATAATATCACTGATGCGGCTTACCGCCCCGGAAACATATTCAATCAATACATCCGGAAGACCCAGGGAGCCGAACATCTGGATATAGTACTCCACGCTCATGCCGCTGCTGGCCGAGGCCGCCATCTCGGCGCTGGCACTGGAGATCCCCCCGCTCATCATCACCCTGGACAGGCTGATGGCATCTACAATGGCGTCAGCGTTCAGGATGACGGGCAGAAAGAAGATCGCCCTTACCAGGGTGCGCCCTTTAAACTTACGGTTCAGCAGCATGGCCATGAACAGGCTGAAAAAGGTGATCAGCGGCACGTCCACCAGCATATTGCCCAGGGAAGTGGTAAGAATCTGCTTGTAAGTGGCATGGGCCCGGAATGCATAGATAAAATTATCCAGCCATACAAAGTCCAGCGTATAGCCGCCGCCCGGATTCACAATCATCTCCGAAAAGGAAAACTGCAAAGTCATAAACAGGCTGCGGGCGTAAAACCATAGAAATCCGATCAGCCAAGGCGTGATAAAGAGAAAGCCTTTCAGTGCCTGTCTTTGGGATAGAGAGCGTTTTTTCCGTTGTTTAGTCTTTGTCGCTTCCATTAGTCCACACCCCCTATCTCATAACTCCTGGCGGGCACTGTCACGCCGCCCACTGTCTGATCCGCCTGGCCTTCGTTGATATAGATAATCACGCCGTTGCTGTAAGTCACCGCCTTGACGCCGCCCTCCAGCACCTGGTGATTGATGATTGCCGCTCCGTTCACATGTTTCAGGGCATTGTTCACATCTGTGTAAATGGCCAGGGCATCCTCTTTCCAGTTCTCATATGTAGTGGCGTAATACCGGTTCAGTCCTGTATTCTTCATGTCGCTGGCATTTCGGTATGTGAACATGAAATGGGGCGACGCGCCGTACTCCACCAGATTCAGGACTATGTCGGATCTGTCATAGGTATCGCTCAGATTGATATTGCCGCCCGCATAGTCAATGTAACCGTGAATCAACATTTCGTAGAAGGGAACCGTGCTGTCCACAATGTAATAATCATTGGCGGACAGAGGCACATTGATCATGTCGTCCGCATAGGCAAAGGCATAATCATTGCCCGCGTTGATCAGCATATCCCTGCCGGTGTCCTTGATCTGCCCCAGGCTGGCCAGCACCACATCCAGCGCCGCCTCCCTGTCTATGATATTGGTTCTCTTTTTGTCAGAATGCAGTTCACTGCCCAGATCCCGCAGAGAAATGCCTCCCATGTCTATCTTTCCGATCTTTTTCGTAAACGCGTCCACATAACGCACCAGAAACTTGGGCGAAATCAGGAAATAATGATTCTCGTCATATCCCAGTCCGGAAGTCCTGCGCAGAGTGGCCGGATGTACCAGGCCCAGTTCCGCCACATAGCCCGCCCCATAATATCGGGAGGTCTCGTTGCCGTAGGAATAACGCCTGCTCACATAACTCACCTGCTGGAAGGCCACATCCCCGTACAGGGTATTGCCGTCCGCCGCCATAAGCCGGTTCAGTTCCTCCAGTCCCGACTTGCCGCCCAGAGCGCCGGGTATTTTGATCCGATCCACCACATCATGATGATAGCCGTGATTCATCCAGCCCTGGAAATTCATCACCTGATTGGTGATGCCGCTTTGCTTCAGATCCTCATAGATCTCCGCGGCCTGATCAAAATCCGTCATGGTATACATGCCGTTGTACTGGGTTCCCAGAAAGAACTTTGTCATGGTGACTCCGCCCAGCACATCATAATAGAACTTCAGATCTCCGTCCCCGTCCGTGTCCGCCGTCAGCTTTCCCTCGGAGACCAGTCTTTCCCGGTAATAATTGGCCGCCTGCGCATACGTCGCTTTCTCCTGGGGAAGCATGGTATACTTTACCGTGATATTGGCATCATAGTAATTGGGCTCTATCACAGGAATTTCCGCCTCGTTGCCTGTGGTTCCGAACATGGAAAGCCTGTCATTTCCCCTTACCACAAAGGTGGGATACACAAAATTGTATTCATTGATCTTCCCCGATACATAAGCGGTCAGGTAAGCAAAACTCGCTCCGTCCTCAATGGTGGCAAAGATTGCGCTTTCATCCCGGAAAATACCGAACAGGGCCATCTTTACATTCTCTGTATTCTCCCGAACCGTATACTCTGCCGCCAGAGGGTCAATGCCGTATACATATTCGGAATACTGGGTTGCCGCAGATTTGCCATTGTTAAAGTTGATCAGAGAGCCCGAACCGTTGGGAACCAGCATATAGCCGCTCTCGTCCACTCCCGCGGTGCCGAAATACCGAAGCATCTGAATTCGGAACAGCGTCCCCCCGCCGTTTTCCACCACATGGTCCATGGGGATGGATACATCCACCGCGTCGCCGTTGAGACGGTACTCCAGAGGAATCTCAAAGGAAATGGGGACCACTCCCTCCACGCCGGAGCCCATCATTTCCACCATATATTCCTCCTCCGTAAAACCCGCCTCCTCAAAATACCGATTCAGCTTACGGATCTGGGATGCGCCCTTTGCGGCAGATTCCAGCAGTTCGTAATAGTCATCCGCCACAGAGCTTTCTTTGTACTTGGTCTGTACATATTTCCTGCCCTCATCGTCCAAAGCGGCAAGCACCCGCTCCAATGTGGCGGCGCTTATATACTGGGGCACAATACCGGTGGCGGCGCTGAGATCACCGATGGTATACCAGAAGCGGATCCCGTTCTCAATCCCTTCCGCCTCCAGCTGGCCTCTGTCCGTGCAATAGCTGAAGGAGTCATAAGTACCCATGGTTCTGCCGGTATTAAAATAATCAATGATCAGCTGAGATTTCAGGTAGTTCTTGTGCGCCTTGTTGGCAATGGCGTCCTGGTCGGCGTTCACCGGATTGGAGTAGGTAATCTGTCCGTTGCGCTTATCCACCACCGCCACTTCCCCGGTGGAAACATTGGCATAGAGTTTCAAAGTCTCATTCTCGGCCGCCAGTTCCATACCCGCCACATCGCCGCCTTCTCCCAGAGGCTGAAACGCGTGACCCTCCTCATATCCGTAGGAGGACAGATCGTCCCGATAATTGTTGTAGAAGTGGTAGCGGATCAGCCAGTGCGCAATGTAGGCCACAAAGACCGCGGCAGCAATGCTCACAATGCCGATTAATATCTTTTTACTTGTCTGCATCTCTTCCCCTCCTACACTCTGAATATCAGTTCCTGGTAAATGCTGTAGATGAAGTTATACAACTGGTTCAGCAAATCAAACAGCAATAGCGCAAGGAAGATAATGATAAGCATTGCCACAAAAGTCAGGAATATGGTAATCAGAGTCTTTCCCAGGGTATAGTTGTGAATCTGCATAATGCCTATCAACGCCATGATCATCCCATAGGCGATGCCCAGGCCCACGATAATGGTGTAAAACGCTCCCTCTTCCTCCGTCACAAACTGGCTGAAGACCGTTCCTATATTAAAGCACACAATCATGGGAATCAATGCGTAGCCAACGGCAATGGCCGTATCCTTAAGCCTTCCCTCTCCGTTCATCAGGCAGGTAATGGACCAGTTGCCCACACAGAACAGCCCATACAGCAGAAATACGGAGATCAGTTCCGGCAATGCGTTCACCGTCAGCGGGTCCACATCGTTGACGATAAAGCTGGCCGCCATTCGATTGATGGAAAAGGTGAAGGAAAACAGAATCACCAGGAGGGCCGCGATGGGCACGCTGCCCCTCTCCCTGTGCCGGATCTCATAATAGGCATCCATGGGATGGCTTACGGTGTAAAAAGCATATTTCCATTTGTCCTTAGAAAATAATTCTTTCATCAGGTAAGCCCTCCTTTGGAAAATTTTTTCCTGATCTTGCTTTTCAGGAACTTCTTATATATAATTCCGACGGCAATCAGAGCAATGACCACGGTCATAATCAAACTCAGATTTTCCTTCAATATCTCGTTGCGATACCTCTTGAAGGCGATGGAATAATACTTGCGGTTCATACCCAGCTTCAGATAGTGCATGGCGGCCTTGTTGTCGCCCGCCGTCAGATAGGCCTTGCCCATGCCGGTGTTGGCCAGTTCGTTGTTCTCGTCCAGCTTCAGCACCGCCTCCCACTTCTCTATGGCCAGCGCTTCATCCCCGTCATACCGCAGGGCCACCGCGTCATTGATCAGAGATCCGTACTCCGTCTCGCCAAAACTCAGAATGGCTCCCTGCAGAGAATCCAGCACAATGATTTTGTCATCCACCACCTCTATGGCAATGGGAGTGTTAAAAGTTCCTCTCTGGCTGCCCAGGCCGCCGAATACATACAGCAGATTGCCCTCCCTGTCATAAGTGAAGATACGTCCTCTCTTGCGGTCCAGCAGAGAATAAATGCCTTTTTCCCTGTATACCACGTCTATGAATTCGCTGGGACCGCCGTATTCGCCATAGATGCCGAAGCTGAGGTCGCCGCCCAGATTCTGGCTGTCTCCTTTAATAATGACATCCTCACCCTTGGGATTCAGCCTTCTGACGCCCTGTACGCCCTCGGAGTCAATATTGGAGGCGTACACAAAGCCGTCGCTGTCGATATCAATGCCGGTGAATTCCGTGGGAATGAACAACTGCTGTCGGGAACGTTCCTCCTTGCTGGCCAGTTTCCTCCAGAATTTCTCCCAGAGGGTGATCTTGACCTGGATGGTTCCAAAATAGCCTGTGAACTGGCCATCGCTCTCAAATACCAGGATGCCTTCAAAAGCGTTCTTGGCAATGACATACACACGGTCCGCATAATCCACCGTAACCTTCAGAGGCGTAAAATCAAAATTTTCTTCCAGAATTTCAGACTGGGGATTGTCAATGATCTTAACAAATTCCCCTTCCGGCGTGAGCACTACGATGCGCTTGTTGTCGGTATCCGCCACATATAGCTGTTCGTTCTCGGATACGCATACGCCCTGGGGCATCCGGAAGCCGTCCTCTGCCCCCTCCCGCACAAAGCTGTCAATGACCCGCACCACCTCCGTCATATTGTGATCAAGCACCACAATGCGGCTGTTCTTGGTATCCGCCACATAAATATTTCCGTCCGGCGCCACACACAGATCCTGGGGTTCCACAAAGCCGGTGATTCCCAGGTCCTGCCCGGTGATGCTGCCGGTGGGTACATAGGCGGCCGGTGTCATTACCACATTTTCACGATAGTCATAATTGTAGGTGTCATAGGGCAGGTCTTCCGCCTGTACCGGCATTCCCGGGGAAGTGACCAGCAGCACGCCGGCCAGCAGGGAGTAAAGCGCTCTTTTGATCATATTTCTCTTCTTCATATGCTCTCCCTCCTTAATCCTTCATACCCGATGTAGTCATGGTCTCCAGCACATTGCTCTGGCAGATCAGGAAAAAGGTAATGGGCACCGCCGCGATCAGGAAGGTCACGGCCGCCGCCGCACCGGCCCTGGCCACACCGCCCGCCGTGATCTGCTGCAGGGCAAACTGCAGAGGCTTCAGCTGCTCATCTCTCAGGAACATGGAACCTGTATTGCCCCACATCTGCTGGAACTGGAAGATGGCCAGCGTCAGCCAGGCAGGCTTTACATTGGGCATCACAATCTTCCAGAAGATATGCCATTCGCTGGCGCCGTCCAGCTTTGCCGACTCCATCAGGGAATCCGGCAGCTGCTCCATGAACTGCTTCATCAGATACAGGCCCATGCCGAAAGCCCATGCGGGAAGGATCAGCGCCAGATAATGATTGTTGATCCCCATCCAGGAGATGATCAGATACTGGGGAATCTGGGTCACCGTCCAGGAAAACATCATGGACAGCACTACCATACTAAACAGGATCCCCTTACCCGGAAACTTGTGCTTTGCCAGCGGATAAGCCGCCAGCGAAGCCACCACCACATGCCCCACCATGCCAAAACCGGTGATAATGATGGTATTAAGGATATATCTGGAGAAAGGGATCCAGGAATCATTCATCAATACGAACAAATCCGAGAAATTTTCCAGCGTAGGATTCCTGACAAAGATCTTCGGCGGGAACTGATACAGTTCATCCAGCGGTTTCAGCGCATTGTTGACAATCATCACCAGGGGCAGCACCATGAAGATGCCGCAGATGAACATCAGGACGAACAAAAGGGTGTTGCCTGCCATGGACCGGTTCAGTTGTTTTTCTTTTCTGCGAAAGAAACGTCTCTTTATTTTGATAGTCTCAGCCACTTATTCTCCCACCCTTCCTAATATTTTCTGTACCAGCTTGTTGGTGCCCACCATCAGCAGGAACAGGATGGTGGCGATTGCGGATGCATAACCCATATCGAAACGGGTGGAACCGTAGTCCAGCAGATGGGTGACCACCGTGGCGCCGGCATAATTGACGGAAGGGTTACCCGCCAGGTTGATGGAGATGTCCGCCACCGCGAAGGACTGGGTGATCTGCATCACCGCGCCGAACATAAGCTGAGGCTTCATGGCAGGCAGGGTCACATACCACAGTTCCTGCCAGCGGTTCTTGACCCCGTCCAGGGCCGCCGCCTCATACATGCTCTTGTCCACGGTCTGCAGGCCGGCGATAAAGGACAGGAAGCCGGTGCCCAGGGACAGCCACAGCTGCACCACAATCAGCACGGGCAGAATGTATTTCTCCGTCTGCATCCACAGTTTGGCTTCGTTGATGATATCCAGTTTCAGCAGGATACCGTTCAGGTAGCCGTAGCGGTCGCCGGTCAGGATCAGATTCCACACCAGATAGGCGTTGCCGCAGATGGAAGGCGCATAGAAAATCAAGGTGAGAAAGGCTCTGAGTTTTCCTCTGAACTCATTGATAATCCATGCGAACAGCAGGCACAGCATATAGCTGACAGGTCCCGTGACCACGGCGAATATCAGCGTGTTCTTCAGAGAGATCAGAAATACATCGTCCTCCAGAAACAGCTTGATGTAATTCTTCCATCCCACAAAAGTGGGCAGTTCCAGCATATTAAAGTATGTAAAACTCAGCCCGATGGACATGAGTACCGGCAGCACCGTGAAGAAGAAAAACAGGATAAAGTACGGCGCGATCATGAAATAGGATGCTCTGTTCCTCACGATCCGGTAGCGCAGAGTGCCTTGCTTTTTTGCGATATCCAGGGCTTCCTGGGAAACCCCGGAGCTTACTGCTTCGTTAGCCATATCCTCTCCCCCCTCCTATTCTTCTCCGGCCACGGGCAGGCCGAATTCTTCCCGCTTATAACGGATCTCCGCGTTCACATAGATGATCTTATCCATCAGTTCCTCCCTGGGAGTGGCCACCTGGGTCCGCCCGGTGCTGCCTGCGTCCGTGGTCACGCTGTAGAACGCGTTGTTCACATTTCTCCAGGTATAGTAACCGCCGGGCACCTGGGGGATCCCCTGCACCTGTTCAAACTGCCGCATGATCTCCCGGTAGTCCCTGATGGGCCAGGACAGACTGGACATGGCCTCCAGATTGGCCGTAGCCACCCGGGCGCTGGCGCCCATCAGGCTCTCCATCTCCCTTCCGTACAGGATCTGGGTCTCCGCCTCGGTCCACCATTTCAGGAATTCCCAGCACTCCTGGGGATGCTCCGTGTTGGCCATGATAATGTCCGATAAGCCGCTGCTGCCGGTGGCGTGCAGTATGCTCCCGTCCTCCTGCAGATTGCCCGGCACCACGGTGAAATCCCACAGCCCCGCAATATCCGGCGCAGATACCTGCAGATTGTTATAGGTGGTGTAGTCCGAGATAATAATGGGACATTCCCCGGTACGGAAACGTTCTTCCACGCTGGTGGCCTTATCCAGCTTATAATCCGTATAATATTCACAGTACTGCTTGAAGGTGGCCACCGCTATATCGGAGTCCAGCATGGAGCGGTCGCCGTTGGAGGAATAATACTCTCCTCCGTTCTGGAACAGCAGCATGGCAAAAGTCTGCTCGTTGGGCAGCATGCCGAATTCCATCTGGTTCTTGGCCAGTACGGTCATGGCCACTTTCACCTCGTCCCAGGTGGTGGGCACTTCCAGTCCGATCTCGGCCAGGATGTCCTTGCGATAGAACATCATGGGGAAGGTCTGGGTATCCGGCAGCGCATAGGTGGCGCCGTTGAAGCTGAAGGGAACCAGTGCACTGGAACTGAACCTCTGGGTCACTTCCTCAAAGTCCTCAAATTGGGTCAGATCCAGTACCGCGTTACGGATTCCATAATTGACAGGTGTGTCATTACCCGTGTTCAGCACCGCTCCCGCAATACCGTTGGTGTTGGCCACCTGTATGGCCATGTCCGGTCCCTCGTCCGCCAGAGTGGCGCGCAGCAGCGTGTTCATGTCCACCAGCTGTACATTGACGTTGATACCGGTGCGACTGGTAAAGTTCTCGTCGATCAGTGCCTTAATTACATTGGCCTGGTCGCGCCCGGTGCCGATCCACAATGTCAGCACTACCCCCTCTTCCTCATCGTCAACGGCATTGCCGATCTGGTTGTAATCCACAATGAAGGAGTAGAACAGTCTCTGTATCTCATACCCCAGCTTGGAGAAAAAGCCGGAAGAAGGAATCTTCTGATGATTTTCCGGGGAATAGACCATAATCCGGTCAATCTGCAGAGGCTGGCTCAGCACCTGGGTAATCCAGTTGCCGCAGGCCCTGACATTCACCTTGTAGGAGGAGAGCACTTCCACGAAGCGCTCCTGATCCGCAATCAGTTCGTCCAGCTGGTCCCGCATGGTAATCAGGGTGGTCAGCTTGTCACTGTTGCGGCCCGCCGTGGCCCGCATGGCCTCCAGGGCCCGGCTGATGCCCTCCCTGGCCTCCACCAATTCCGCCTCCAGTCCCGGCAGGGAAGCCGTAAGCTGGTAGTCCCGGTATTTGTCCGGAGCCACACCGGTGATATAGATCACCTGGCGGTAAATGGAGTTAAGAAGCTGTACCGTATCCTGCACGGTGCTGATAATCTCCGCCATATCCCCCAGCACCACTTCCATACGCAGGGTATGGGAACCGGCCTCCAGATAAAAGCTGTAGGGATTGCCCTCCGCATCGGACAGCACTTCCTCCCGCCAACTCTGCTCATAACCGAAGCCATAATCGTTCATCTCCTCAAAGGGCACCACGCCGTCGATGGAAATCCGGCGGCACACGTCAATGCCCCGCACAAAGTTCTGTTTGCAATAAGCGGAAATATTGTAATAACCGCTGGAGGGAACCTCAAAATTCCACTCCACCCACTGTCCGGCCTGCTGCCAGGAAGTGCCGCCGATGGTATTATTCAGCAGCACCTTGGGGCTGGAGGGATACACGGCGGGAGAGGACTGATCCTGTCTGGGATACAGCATCTGAGAAGAAGTCTTATCCGCGTTCTCGCCCTCGATGCGGATGCTCTCGGCCACGCTGTCCCGATATCCCGCAGCGTCCCATGCCGCCTTGGCGGAGGCATAATCCATGATCTTTTCCCGGTTGCTGAGCACGATCTCCGAGAGCAGCATGGGCTCCCGTTGGGACATCATGGTGATGGTATGTTTACCCGCTTCCAGATACAGGGAAAGGGGAGTGGTCACATAGCCGTTGCTGTCATACAGATAAGTCTCCACCCACTCCGGGGCTTCCACCGCCCGGGGTTTCACGTCATTGCCCTGACTGTCCACCTGCCACAGCCTGGTTACGATGCCGTTCTCGTCCGCCGCCGTCTCCGTCACATTGGTGACCCAGACCCGCTTCAGTTCGATCAGAGCCAGTTCGCTGTAGGGCAGCTTGCCGTCCACAAAGAAGGCTCTCTGGATCTCCGAGCTCTTACCTTCCACAGGGTAATAGACCAGGGACAGATCATAGAAGCCGCTCTCCTTCACATCCACCTCAAATTCCACCAGGGCTTCCTCGCTGGTCAGAAGCGCCCGCCCGCCTCCGGGGATATTCTCATAGTTGTCGTAGATTTCGGGAGTGACACTGACGCCGTTCTCCTCATACCGCACATAGTCCACGGCGGAAATACGGTATTCCTGGTCTGGATATACCTGGGGATTGGCTGACGCATATTCCTGATAGCCCTTCACGGAAGGATCTATGGAGTAAGTTCCCACGATATCCTCGTATTCCTCCTGGGTGGTGCCGGTGGCCGCCCAGGCACTCAGCCCGGTCTGCGGAGCCGCCCCCGCCACCAGGGCCGCCGCCAGAAGAAATGCCATTTTCCTTTTCCAGTTCTTCCTTCTCATCCTTTTCCTCTCCATCTCTTCCATCTCTCTATTGCTTCTTCAGACAGGTCTTCAAAGCCTGTCATATCAATCATACCAGTTTTCCTGAGTCTCGCCGTCGCCTTCCTCCCGGCGGGGCTTGGGCATATAGGCCTTCATGACCCTCTCCACCAGGAAAGAACTGGCATAGCACCACAATCCCGGGGTCAGCAGTATCAGGGGAATGGGCAGCAGATAGACCTGGGCCAGCACCACTGCAGCCAGTCCGGCCCCCAACGCCAGGGTGATGTACCAGAAGCGGATGGACATAACAAACGAAAGCATGCACAGCTTTCCCAGTTTCATGTCGAATCTGGACATCACGGGAAACAGATACAGCGTCACCAGGAGCATCAGCAGGATCAGCAGCCCGCTCAGGGAATACCAGATCCGGCTGACCTCCACGCCGTTCTCCAGGACCATCCGTATCTCCATCCCCAGAAGCAAACCCAGCGCCAGCAGCGCCGCCGTGGCCGCCGCGCCCTTTTTTAAGTTCAGCTTATAGCCCCGCCAGAACTCCGCATGTACATATCCCACTTCCTTACGGACGGATTTTACAATGGTATAGTAGAGCGCCGCCGTGGAAGTGCCTATGGTCACCACCGGAATACAGCCGATCAGCCACAGAACCGTGGCGATGATAATATTGCCGGTAACGGTGAGAAACCGGTATATAACACCGTCTGTCGAAAACAGTTGATTCAAAGAATCATCTCCTTCCTGGATAAAAACTCACTCGCCTGCCAGCGGGTAGTTCTTCAGGTCGGGAAGTTCGTCCCGGGTGATCACATGTTCATGTTCATATACTTTTTTCAGCATATCCTTTTCCGTATACTGCTCACTCAACAGATAAAGCTGCTTGTTCTTGGTGATAAACTCGCCTCCCCAGGTGCAGAAGGATCCCCACATGGAGCCGTCCCGAATGGCCAGATCCGGGTCAAACAGACAGCCGTTCTCCGACAGGATAATCATCTTTCTGGCGTCCGTATATTCCAGCACCTCCAGATATTTGGAGGTCTGAGGCGTATACACATGCTCGCCGGGATAGATGTCCTCGCCGATGATGTCCACATACTCATCCCCGGGATACCAGTCCTTGTCCTGGCCGTTCCACACCCAGATCAGATTGTTCAGCCCATGGTGGTTCACCAGTCTGTCATACATCAGCAGATAAAGCTGCTTGTAGGCCTCGGGTCCTGCGTTGCCCCACCAGAACCAGCCGCCGCCGGCCTCGTGCAGGGGCCTCCACAGCACGGGTACATCCGCCTCCTGCAGGATGAGAAGCTGCTCGGCAATGGCGTCTATATCCGCCACCAGCAGGTCGTACCCCTCCTGATCGTCTCCGTTCATAATCTTGGCCAGGTTAATCTTGGTATGTTCTTTATAGAAAGTGGAGTACCAGTTGCCGGTAATGTATTTCTCCGGTGTGGTCCAGTGCCAGCAGAATGTAACGATACCGCCTTTCTCCCAGCACTCCAGGGCGTATTCCGTGGCATGGCCCTCTGCCCCGTGGGCCACGGAGACCGGCGTGTAATTGGTCATGTCCAGACCCAGGATCGCCGGATACTTGCCCCCGGTGGCTTTCCAGATGGTGGCATTCTCCGCGCCGAACATGCCGTTCTCGCAGAACTGCCCCGACAGGATCTCCTTGCCGTAGATATCGCACAGGTAGGTCATAAGCCGCCGGGTATTCTCCGTGGCGTTGGGGTTCACCAGCACCGGCTCTATGTCAAATCGTCTGGGGTCCAGTTCATCGGAAGGCTTTACCTTCAGACTGTCCACCTGCACCCAGCCCCAGTAGGAAGTGAGGCTCACAGCATGGTCTCCGGCTTCCAGATAGACTCTGGATATGAGAGAATCCGTATACTGCTTCCCTTCCACCTTGGCCGTGCCCATGCGCTCATTGTCCACGGATACATAATTCTCCTTGTAGCCTCCGTCCGCGCTCCGGCTCACAAAACTCAGATCATAAAATCCGGTCTCTTCAATATGTATGGTCAGTTCCAGGCCGTCCGCCTCCTTAGCAAATCCTTCCACATAGGTGACGCCCCCCGATTCTTTCACGGAAGTACCTCCCAGCAGAGTTCCCTCCTCCGCCTCATACACCGCGGCCTCGTCCCAGGAATAGGTCTTTAAGTCCGGCGCGGGCTGTTCCTCCGCTTCGGCTCCCGCCTGGATTCCCCCATTGCTTTGCGTCTCTCCGTTCTCTTCCCCGGAGTCCGGCCGGGAAACCATATCCGATCCTGTCTGTTCCGTGCCTGCCGTGCCGGCTTCCGCTCCGTTGCAGCCCGGCAACGCCAGCAATAAAGCCAAAACAGGCAGAATACAACCCAATTTTTTAAAGTGTATCCGCCTCATACGCATCTCTCCATATCTTTTAAGTCATTTTAAGTTTTTTTAATTACAAGTAAATTGTACTATAGTTACCAGAAAACTGCAATACCATTTATGCATTTTGTCAGTTTAACCTATTTTTATGTATCTGAATTGTATAGTATGTACAAAACCATTTCTTGGGTTTTCATCATAGTAGCCATAGAATTATATATAAAATCCTGTGGTTTAAAATGTGTGCCCGTGCCCGTGACATGACTTTTACTATAAAATTAGCTTTTGTATTTAATTAAATTTGATATTTTTTAGCTAACAACAAAATATGCCGCAGCTAAACGCTGCGGCATAATCTGCCTCTAAAAATCCGCCTCCCTTACAGGCTGCCCTGTCTGCTTTGCCCCTTCAGGACACCAGCCAACAGAGGATGGTAAACAAATCTCCTGTAGAATCCGGGTTTTTCCGCACTTCCACCCTGTGCAGGGCAGCTTCTTCGGAGACATAGAGTTCCACGGCCTCCATGGAATTGCCCCAGCCGTCTTCAAAATATCCGTTTAGGCTGCGCACCCGTTCCCCGTCAATATAGACATCGTACAGCCCGAAAGCGGCGTCCACATCCCGCTGATACAACATCCCGATATTGGCGGCCTCTATTTCAAATACAATGGCTTCCCCGCCGCCTTTGGTGTGCCAGTAATTTTTATAAGGAAAGTACCAGTTTTCGACCTGCTCCGTAAAACTTCCCACCTCCGCCGGGGACAGGCAGGATGCGTCCAGCACTCTGCCCTTCAGATAACGCTCCTTGGTCTGAGCCTTTGCCGTAAAGGGAGTCACTTCCTCGGGAATCTCCTCCAGCCTGGTGTAGACATCGTTGAGGTAACGGTAGAGCAGTTCTCCTATGACGGCATGCCCCCGGTCATTGGGATGTACATTGTCCGGGGAAATATCCTTCCAGGCGAACTCTCCCGCCTCTATGGAGGGCAGCACCGCGTTCCCGTAGCTGATCATGGGCAGCCCATAACCGAAACCCAGCAGTGCATCATTGACCTGGGCGCTGGTACCGTTCTCCTGGGTGGTGAACAACAGCAGCAGCGCCGGCTCATTTTCATCCAGAAGGATACGGCGCAGCAGGTTGTCATAGCTGATTTTGAAAAACTGATTGTTGCCGTCGTTGACGGAAAACTCCACGATCACAAAATCCGGCTTCTGCTCCAGCAGATCCTCCTGCACCCGGTGCACGCCCAGGTAGGAACTGGTGCCGCCGATGCCTGCGTTCACATATTCCACCTTGCTGTCGGGAAATCTTTCCTGCCACCAGTTCCGCATATGGCAGGCGTAGGAAGTCTCGGCCCGATTGCTGGCGCTGTATCCCTCGGTGATGGAGCCTCCGATGACGCCCACGGTGATATCCTCCCCCGCCCGGGCCCTGCGCATCACGGCGGCCAACCTGGTCAGATCTCCTTCCCGGAAGGCCACGGCCCGCTCATACATCTCCTCCGTCACATAGTCCGAGGGCAGGGGAACAGGGGCGGGGGTCGCCTCCGGGACCTCCGGCTGGGACCCGCCCGGATCCTTCTGTTCTTTGGGGGCAGCGCAGCCCGCCAGCATAATCATCGTACAGAGAATCAGGAATAAACGCCCTCCTCTGTCCCTGCCTGTTTCTTTATTTCTTTCTCCCATATTCCATCTCTCCTTTATACACAAATAGTGTTCGCGCTGTTTGATTATAACATGCTGCCGGATCTATGTGCAACTTGTTCTTCCCCATGGCAAAAGGTGGACATTTTAAGGTAAATCGGATATAATGTTACCGAACCAAAAAATCTGTGATTATGGAAGGTGATGCCAATGAAGAACCTACTGCGCACAATCCGAAACGACCTCCTGCTGGTCCTCGCCGGAACCTTTCTGGGGCTAGCCGTCCTTCTGCTGGTACACTTACTGCCGCTGAAGCCCATGCAGGACCATGTCTACTGGTCGCTTCCCATGATTGAAAAAGAATTTGAAGATGAAGTCATCGTGGAAGGCTACCGCTCCACATTGACGGGAAATTTCACCGACTGTCTGATGCTGGAACATGCCGTATACCAGGCGGAGGGCCACAGTCTGCTGGAACAGGTGCTGCACATGTACCGGGCGGAGTCCTATGAATCGGAAGGGGGCTGGTGGCCGGGCCATTCCCTGAAGGATTATTTGGAAAACACGCCCCAGCCCCGGGAGGTCCAGTACGCCCGATACTGGCACGGCTATCTGGTAATCCTGAAACCGCTTTTGCTGCTTACATCCTTTAACACCATACGGCTCCTGAATTCCGCACTGCAGCTCTTATTGGCCGGATGCGTGGTAATGGGTTTTTGCCGGAGAGACGCCATGCCCCTGGCCATGGGCTTTTTGCTGTCTCTTCCTTTTCTGTTCTTTGTGAGTACCTATGCCTCCCTGTCCCTGAGCATCTGTTTCTACGTTATGACCATATCCCTTCTGGCACAGCTTGGACTTGATCCCCTTCTGGTCAGGAAAGGAATGTACGGCCAGTTCTTTCTGGTTGTGGGGATGGCTACTTCCTACTTTGACTTTTTGACCTATCCTCTGGTGACACTGGGATTCCCTCTGTGTGTATTCCTGTATCTCCACGGTCGGGAAACGGGCGCCGCCATCCGCAAAATGGCGGCACACAGCGTCCACTGGTTCGGGGGATATTTAGGGCTGTGGACCATGAAGTGGGTGCTTACGGACCTGCTCACGGACAGTTCCACGATCCGGGACGCTCTGGACACCCTTACCACCAGGACTTACAGTGCCGCCGGATATTCCAGAATCTCCGGATTCTTCAGCGTGCTCTGGAAGAATATCCAGCCCTACGGCAACTGGTGCTATGTGATCCTGGCCGTCCTTGCGCTGGCCATGCTGCTGTGGCGGCTGGCAAGGAACGGCTTCCGGCTGAAAAGCCTTAAGAGGACTGTCCCCCTCTTACTTCTGGCCCTGTACCCTTTTGCCTGGTTCTTCGTCACGCAGAACCACTCCGAGCAGCATTGGCAGTATACCTGCCGGATTTTCGCATGCAGTATGTTCGCGGCGTACGCAGGCTGCGCCATGGCGCTTACGTCTGAGAAGGAAGAGAAAGCCTCTCCGAAACCTGCGGGGGATATATCATGAAAAAGCCGCCGACTGTGTCTGCTGTCCGCGGCGGGTCTGTTGGCCCTATGCGGCAAGTCCTCCCCCCATACCTGCTGAACTTCCGAGGAAGAACTGCGCCATATGGACCTGCTCCCGGAGTACTACGATCCGATAGACTATATGTATTTCTATTTTGAGGGAGATATCAGGACTTACGCCCTGTATGAAAAAAAATAAAACAGCAGCAAAGGAGAAATTATGAATACCACATCCGAAAGTATCTATGAAAATATATGCCGGGCACGGAACCGGCTGGAGGTGCTGCCGCCGGAGTATTCCCTTCCCCTGGAAGAGGAACCCAAACCCGGCGCGCCCCGCTTTGCCGACGGCGCTCTGGACGGCATCGCCCTATACCACATGGGCGTCCCGGATCAGGATACGACCCTGTTGGAACAGGCCGTGGACATGGCTCCCACGGATCCGGAACAGGCCCGCAGACTGGTGAGCAGTTGGGCGGCGGAAGGACATATGATCTCGGCCATGAACAAAATCCTTCCCTATGTGATTGAACGGCAGCAGCAGCTTCCTCCCTCGGAAATCTACCGCCTGGCCGTGGAATGCGCGTTGAAAGGCACCCATCGGGAGGAAGTCAAGTTCGGCCTGGCCCTCCTGTCCCTCTTTGACTCGGACCGGAACGAACCCTTGAAAAATGCTCTGCGGATCCTGGCCCTGTCCGATGAGTTCACCCTGTATGTGCTGCAGGCTGCCGCAGGATGGACCCATTCCCCCCAGGAGATCCTGCGCATCGCCAAAGCCGCCCACGGCTGGGGGCGGATCCATGCCGTGGCGGCTCTGGAGCCGGAGACCCGGGAAATTGCGGACTGGCTTTTCACCGAAGGCTGGAACAATAAGGTACTGCCCGCCTATTCCGCCCTGGAATGCTGCCGGAAGGGCAATCTGCGCCGGAGGCTGGATGAGGGCATGGCAGAAAAAGACTATGCTCCTGCCTGCGGTCTGCTAACCGCCCTGCTGGATGAGGGCCCGGTGGCAGGGATTTCGGAAGCGGAGGACGGAGAAGGGCTGCTGGCCGCCTTTCTGGAATGTTCCGCCAGCAAAGCCGTGTCCCCCCACCGGCAGAAAGCACTGAAGCAGGTGGCGGCCTATGCCGGGGAGCATGACCTTACCGCCATACGGGAACGGGCTCTGGCTCTGTTATAAGGAAAGGAAACGACAACCTATGGAGGCACGCAAACGCGTCTTATACTTGATCCTGACGGCCCTGTGTGCCGTCACCGCATGCAAAATCCTGTTGGTGGGTTATGACATCGACGAGCAGTATGCCGTGTCCATGGCCTGGCGCCTGTTGAAGGGAGACCGGCTTCTCACGGATCTGTGGGAGCCTCATCAGACCTCCGGGTGGCTGTGCGCGCTGCTGATGGCCCCCTATGCGGCAATCCTGCGCACCACCGCCGGCATTCAGCTTTATCTGCGGTTCTGCGGGCTGCTTCTGCACGGCGCCGTGGGCCTGTACCTCTATCGGACGCTGAAACGGTATCAGCACCGGGAACAGGCCTTTCTGATCTGCTGCATCTATTTCTTTGCACTGCCCAAAATCATGTTCCTGCCGGAATTCTCCAATATCCAGCTGTGGTGTCTGCTGATGGCGGCGCTGTGCCTGCTGCGCTACTATGAGCCCCGGGGAACCGGGAGCCGGGGCGAAGGCGCTTCCCTGCGCCATCTGGTTTTCGCAGGCTGTTTTCTGGCTCTGGAAGTACTGTCCTATCCTTCCACCATATTGGCCTTTGCCGCCTGCGTGATCTGCATGATCTGCTGCCGCCGCCGGACTCCCCGGGCTCTGTGGCTGGAACTGCTGTGCCTGGTTGCTCCATGCCTGCTGGGAGCCCTGGCCTTTCTGGCATGGCTGCTGTCCTATATACCTCTGGGAGAATTGGGAAAACTGCTCTCCATCGTGGCCAGCGACGGCTCCCATTCTGCCCCCCTGGGGGAAAGGCTGCTGGAGCACGGCCGGTCCCTGGCCCAGATTCTGCTGTTCTTCCTGGTCTATGCCCTGGCGGCTTTCCTGATAGAAGCGCTCTGCCGCCGCAGGACCCATAAGCCCTTTTCCCTCCTGTTATGGAGTGAACTGTTGATCGCCTGCACCCTGGCGGGACAGGTCTGCATCTGGCTGTTTGGACAAAGTTACCCCAATTATCCCATGGTGGAATACTTTTTCCTGCCGGTGCTGCTGTTCTGCGCCGCCCTGGGACGGAAGGTAAAGTTTTCCCCCGCCCTGGCTTTCCTGGTGCTGATGCCCCTGGCCGCCTTTCTGGGCATCCTGCTTTTCTCCAACCATCCCCTGCTTGTATCTCTGCCCTTTCTGGCTCCCTGCGCCGTGGGCATCCTTTCCCTGCCCCAGCTCAGCCGGTCGCTGACGGAAAAAAACACCGGCAGGCTCCGGCTCATGCCAAAGGTCCTGCTGGTGCTGTGGGTATGCGTGTTATTGTTCGGCAGATGCTACATGCAGCGCACCACCGGAGGAAGGCATGAGACCATCCTGGACGAAATCAGTCTGCTGCGCCGGGGCCCCGCCCTGGGACTGGCGGCGGACACCGCCTCCGCCGTGCGGTACAGAGACAATTATGAACTGATCACCACGGCGCTGCCGGAGGGGGCCCGGGTATTCTACATGGGTGCCCACACGGACCTGTATCTGATGAAAGATCTGGAATACGCCATTCCCTCCACCATCTGCTCGCCCACCTTTGACCAGAAGATCCATACCTGGTTTGAACTCCATCCGGAAAAGCAGCCGGACTATGTGGTCTGCGATGCGGGGCTGCTCTATACCGATCCCTGGGTGATCTCTTATGTGCAGGAGTATTGTCAGAGCCAGCCCATAGCCGCCAACGACTATCTCACCATATACCTCTACCGGGCGGACTAATGGGTAAAGTCTATCCGCCCCTGCCCCAGAAAGGCTTCCGGCTTTAAGAACAGGGCTGCCAGCAGGGGAAAACCATAAAAGAAAATCAGCACATAGCGGACCAGTGCCATGGGCCCCAGCAGCGCCGTGGCCATGGTCAGAAGGGGAACCAGCAGGGGGAGCAGCAGCTTCCCCTTTTTATAGCACCAGAAATACATAAATACCCCCAGAAACAGGAGAAAATACCAGCCCGGGCTCAGCACCAGAAAGGCCAGGGGCTTACGCTGCGCCTCCTTGTCCCAGGACAGTTTTTCATAGAATTCGTGGAGCCCCGGCAGCAGCACCTTCTCCTGTCCCGGCTCCGCCACCCGGTAATCAAAATAACTGCTTCTCCCATAGGGATCCTTATAGCCGTCCATCACGGCCCCGGGATACCAGAAATCCACGGTGCCCACCAAAAAGGAATTAATATAAGTCAGGGGATGTTCCAGACCCCAGCGCGCCCACAATTCAAAAAATGCTCTGGGATTGGCCGCAAATCCCTCCCGGTCAAAGCCGCTCTTGACAGGATCCGCCACGGTGGGCTTGTAGGCCTCCAGATTCTCCCGGGGCAGCACCCGCTGCAGCAGTTCCAGATCACCGGGATCCAGGGAACTGCGGTCATAATGATATACTCTGGCCATCTGCTGAATGGGCACGGGAAGCATCTCCTCCACCCCTCCGGGGGTCACGGACAGCAGAGCATACAGCGGGCCCACATAGATTCCGTACAGAACCAGTATCCCCGCCCCAATCGGCAGATATTTCCTCCAGTATTTCCTGCAGAAAAAAAGCAGAACCACCAACAGGACCAACACGATATAGAGTCCGTTGTTGCGCAGAATCATGGTGCCTGCCGCCGCCAGCACAAAACCGGCCCGGGTCTTTTTCCGGGCAAAGAAGCTGTCTCTGTCTTCCGCGATCCTCAGAATAGAGAGCATAAACAGCAGTTCGCAGGCGGTGAACAACACATCCTTGGTGGTGCAGATGGCAAAAAGCTGGAACACCGGCGACAATCCGTAAAAAGCCAGGGCCGCCAGCCTCCAGTGCCGCCCAAATCCCCGCTTTTTCAAGTAGGTGACCGTATAGGCCAGGGCATTGGCCATCAAAAGCATCTGCAGCAGCGTATAGACGAAGATGCCCGCATTGTAACTGCCCGTAAGCCGGTAAAAGCCCTCCAGCAGACCGCCCACCAGCAGCACATGGGCCACCGGGTGGTGAGCGGTAATCATGCCCGTTTTCACCTGTTCCCACTCCGCATAGGCATCATAGGAAAAAACGCCCGGCAGAATGGACAACAGCGCAGGAAGCCAACAGGCCATCAGCACCGCCGCATAGAACAGATGCAGAAAAAGGGGAGAGAGTTTCTCCCCGTCCCTGTCTCCTTTTTCCGTTTTTCTCCCCAGCCGATCCGCAAACCACCAGATCCCCAATATAATCGGTGACGCGGCCAGGCTGAGTCCAAGCCAGTTCAGATAGAATGACGCCTCCAGCAGATTCAGGGTATCATATCGGTCCAGACGGCTTCCCGCCGCATACAGGAATCCCACCACGATCCCCGTTGCGGCCCCGAATAGAATTTTTCTTTTCCTTGTTACTTCCAAAATGACCTCCCGGTTATTCCCTGGTGATATCCGTTCCGAAATATTTCACGGAAATCTCCCCCAGTTCCCCGGACTCCTTCAGTTCCCGGATGGCCTGGTCCACTGCCTCCCGGAAGGACGCGGCTTCCTCCCCCTTGCGCATGGGGATGGATACATGGGAGGCATCATCGGTAAGGGCCACCACCTTCACCGCCGCATCGGGATGCACCTTCATATAGTCATAGAAGGAAACCTCCGCGTTGAGAGTGGCGTCCACCCTGCCCGCTATGACCAGATCCAATGTCTGATCCAGGGAATCCACGGGCGTCACAGTGGCTCCATAGCTCTCCGCCAGGGTCATATAGGTACTGGCCATGCTGTTGGTGGTGGTCTTGCCGTTTAAGTCCTCAAAGGTCTTGATCTCCTCATTGCCCTCTGCCACAATCAGCGCCGTGCGGATGTAGCCATAGGGCTCGCTGAAGTCATATTTCTCCGCCCGCTCATCGGTGATCTCCACACCGTTCACCACCATATCATAACGGCCGCTGTCCAGCCCCGCGAAAAGGCCGTCCCATTCGCCTTCCACAAAGTTCACTTCCACACCCAGTTTTTCGGCAATCTTCCTGGCAACCTCCACGTCAAATCCCACCAGATTGTCGTCCTCGTCATGGTAGGTCCAGGGTGCCCAGGTGCCCTCCATGGCCACAGTGAGCGTGCCCTTGTCCTGGATCTGCTGCAGCAGATCCTGCCCCCCGGCGTCCTGGCTGCCCTTTCCGCAGGCCGCCAGACTCAGCGCCATAAGGCCGGTTAAAAACAAATATCCCAATTTCTTTTTCATAATCTCCTCCCTATTTAGTCAAGTCTTTTTTCCTTATTTTTCAAGGAATTTTTAGTTT
>BLLU01000290.1 GCA_011959105.1 Lachnospiraceae bacterium
AAACGGAGCCGTTGCTCCGGCAGATTATTCATCTACTTTTGCAACAGCCCCTTATGGGCAAAAACAGGGGGCTTTGCTATATGTGCAGGTCCTTTCTGTCAAATATCAGGAGGCCCGATGCGTAAAATACCGCGGCGCCTGTCAGGAGAATAAATATACCTGCCACGGCTTTGCTTTCGCCTGCAATGATGCCATCAGCATGGAACAGGGTGAAGAAAGTAAAATATTTTGCTTTTTCCGCTTTGCCGCCCACATTGGCAAGCATCTGCAATACATACATGAATATGGGAATCCCTGCTCCGAAAGCAATGCTGTATTTTGTATCCGAAAATATGCAGGAAGAAAGAAAGCATATGCTGCCAATAAACAAATGCAGGCACAGCAGTCCGCCGTTCAGCGCAAAAAGCGCCTTCACATCCAGTTCTCCCGGGAAACCGCCCGCGGCGCAAATCAATTCCAGGATTGTGGTGTAAAGAACCAGCAGCAAAATGCCGCTTACCAGCACTATCATCTGGGTAAAGGCAATGGCGCGCCGTTTTACAGGCGCGGCCGCCAACAAAGCCATGGAGCCCTTATCCACATATTTCGCAATCAGGGCATTTCCTCGCAGGATGCAGAATAACATGGGAAAAATCAGCAGTATAAAGCCATAGAGGTAGGATACCATAAATCCCAGAAGAGTCGCCGCAGATGCTTTCATACCCACCGAGGCCATCAATTCCGGCATGATTTCCACAAAACTGTCTAAGGTTTTCATCAGTTCGGGATCGTACATACTGATAATAATGGAAACATACATGGTAATGATTGCGCTGAAAATGATCAGCAGCTTTATGCTTCCCTTCATTTCACGTTTATACAGCGCCATGCTCATCATGCTTCTCACCTCCGTAATAATTCATAAAGATTTCTTCCAGACTTTGCTTTGTGGTAACCGTAACCTCCAATCCGTTTTGTATACCGCTGAAATCCGCGGCAAATGCCTGGGCATCAGACTCATTTGCCAGGGTTACGGTATAATTGCGGGTATGACGTTCACGCAGCGCAGCGGCGTTGTCAACAGCCACCATTCTGCCTTGCCGTATGATTCCAATGCGGTCGCAGGTTCTTTCGACTTCCTCAAACATATGGCTTGACATTAGGATCGTCTTGCCATGCTTTTTTTCATCCGCTATCAAATCAATGAATCTGCTTTGCATCAGCGGGTCAAGTCCGCTGGTGGGTTCGTCAAGAATCAGAATATCCGGGTCATGCATAAAAGCGGCAACGATTCCCAGTTTTTGCTTCATCCCCTTGCTCATCTTTTTTATTTTGGTTTTGGGGTTTAATTCAAAACGTTCCAGCAGTTCCCCCTTACGGTTCTGTGTGCCGATTCTGCGGTATTCTGCGATGAATTTCAGAAACTCCGCGCCGGATATATCTTCAAAAAAACTGATTTCGCCGGGAATATAGCCCAGCCTTGCCTGCACTTTGTCTCTGTCTCTCCAACAATCCAGACCGCCCATGGTACAACTTCCTGACCTGGGCTTCAGAAATCCCATTAAATGGCGTATGGTGGTTGTTTTGCCGGCCCCATTGGGCCCCAGAAATCCAAAGGCTTCCCCCTGCTTCACATGAAAGGATATGTCAAATACACCCTTTCCGCCTCCATAATCACGGACCAGGCTTTCAACCTTAATGACGCTCATAAATTTTCCTCCTCGTATGCAATTTGCTTACATATTTTTAATTATATCTGTTTGACTCAAATACGCAAGCCTCTTTGTTACTACTTTTGTGAGGATGGCTTGATATTTTCTGTTTTTTCCAGTACACTAAGTAGGGTAATGGGGATCCGGGAGACGGAGAAAGGCGGCGGGCGTGGAAGAGAGACAGAAGGAAATGCCAAAGGAGAAGCGGCGGAAAGTCCGGGAACTGGCAGAGCAGGTGCTGGCTCTGTCCAGAGACAATATACTGGTGTCCCTGCGGTTTCTGGATGTGGCCATGATGGAACTTTCGTGGCAGGCCGGGGAGGCAACAGGCTGCATCGCCACCGATGGCAGCACTGTGTGGTATGACCCGGCATATGTGCTGCGACTATATCAAAGGGACCCCCGGCTGGTGACCCGCAGTATGCTGCATCTGCTGCTGCACTGTATTTTTTTCCACAGCTTTGCCTATGACAAGGTGGAGCGGGAGCTGTGGGACCTGGCGGCGGATCTGGCAGTGGAGGGCGTGATCCTGGAGATGGGGCTGCCCATTGCGGCCCTGGACACGGATGCGGAGGCCCGGGGAAAACTGCGGGTCTGGCAGGAGGACGCAGGGAGCCTGACGGCGGAACGGATTTATAAATATATGAGACACAACCCCATGGGGCCCGGGGAGCGGCAGGATCTGCTGCGGCTGTTTTACCGGGACAGTCATGATCGGTGGACGCCCCGGGGGGAAGTACAGATGACTCCGGAACAGTGGCGGAAGATCAGCGAGCGGGTAAAAGCGGATCTGAAGTCCTTTACCAGGGGCCGGGCCCACACCCAGGGACTGGAGAAAAATCTGGCGGAGGCCACCCGGGACCGGTACGATTACAGCGCCATACTCAGGCGCTTCACGGTGATGGGAGAGGACTTGACGGTCAATGATGAGGAATTTGACTATATTTATTATACCTATGGGCTGGAACGGTATGGCAACATGCCCCTGATCGAACCCCTGGAGTACAAGGACGCCAGAAAGGTAAAAGAATTCGTCATTGCTCTGGACACTTCCGCATCCTGCCGGGGGCCGGTGGTGAAGGAGTTTTTGAACAAGACCTACTCCCTGCTGAAGGGGGCCGAGAATTTTTTTACCAGAATCAATGTGCATATCATACAGTGTGACAATGAAGTACAGAGTGACACCAGGATCACCTGTGATGAGGATTTTCAGGCGTTTTTGGCCCACGGCAAGCTGCAGGGCTTTGGGGCCACGGACTTCCGGCCGGTGTTCGACTATGTGGACAGGCTGTTGGAACAGGGAGAATTTGAGAATCTGAAAGGATTGATCTATTTCACTGACGGCTACGGCATTTATCCTCAGAGGATGCCCGGCTATGATGTGATCTTTGCGTTCCTGGAGGAGGACGAAGCGCGTCAGCCGGTCCCCCCCTGGAGTATGAAAGTTGTGATTGAGAGTGAACTGTAAGGCGGCGGGCTGCCGGGAAAGGAATGGATATGAATATCAGACAGGCGAAGGAGTATATCAAGAACTCCGTGAATATCTATTTAAAAAAGGACGAGTTCGGGGAGTATTGCATTCCCGTGGTGCGCCAGCGGCCCATCTTCCTGCTGGGAGCCCCGGGCATCGGCAAGACCGCCATCATGGAACAGGTGGCCCAGGAGATGGGGATTGCGCTGGTGTCCTATTCCATGACCCACCACACCCGTCAGTCGGCGCTGGGCCTTCCTTTTATCGCCCACAAGACTTATGGCGGTCAGTCCTATGATATCTCCGAGTATACCATGAGCGAAATTATCGCGGCCATTTATGAGACCATGGAGGAGAGCGGCGTCCGGGAAGGGATTCTGTTTCTGGACGAGATCAACTGTGTGTCGGAGACCCTGGCCCCGGCCATGCTGCAGTTTTTGCAGTATAAAGTGTTCGGGCGTCATCGGGTGCCGGAGGGTTGGGTGATTGTCACCGCGGGCAATCCGCCGGAGTACAACAAATCCGTCCGGGAGTTTGACGTGGTGACTATGGACCGGCTGAAGATCATGGAGGTGGAGGCGGACTATCGCACTTGGAAGGAATATGCGCTGGAACGTCATTTGCACAGCGCGGTTCTGAATTTCCTGGATCTGAAAAAAGAGTATTTTTACCATATGGAGACCACAGCCAAAGGGCGCAGCTATGTGACCGCCCGGGGCTGGGAAGACTTGTCCCAGATTCTGTACCACTATGAGGAGGAGAGTCTTAATGTGGACGAGACCCTGGTGGGACAGTATATCCGTAACGATCGGATCGTCCGGGAATTTACGGCCTATTATGATTTATACAGGAAATACAAAAAGGATTATCGGATCCAGGAAATCCTGGAGGGCAGGCCGCCTGTGCAGGCCATCGCCCGGGCCAGGGAGGCGGCTTTCGACGAACGGCTGTCCCTGGTGGGGATGCTGCTGGACCGGATGCTGGCGGACATGCAGGAGGTGATGGAGCAGGCCGCGTTCCTGACGGATACCCGTGCCCTGCTGCTGGCGGTAAAAAATACGGCTGGTGCGGATGCCGGGCCTGGCCGGGTGGCGGCCTGCATGGAGCGTCTGGAGGAGAACCGGCGGGGCCAGATGTTTGCCGCGGACCGGGCGGGCACTCTGTCCAGGGAGGACCGCCGCAGACACAAAAAGGTGCTGCAGTTCCTGGAGCAGGCTCGAAAGGCAGCGGCGCCGGAGGAGACCTGGGAAACCGCTTTCGGGGCAGTGAAGGGACAGTATGAGGCGGCGGTTGCCGCCATGAAGCGGGAGACGGAGCGGGTGCAAGGGGAGCTGCACCATCTGTTTGTCTTTGCCCAGGAGGCTTTTGCGGAGGGCAATGAAATGCTGATCCTGGTGACGGAACTGACCGTGAGCAGCGCGGGGGCAGGATTTATCGCCGCCTTCGGCAGCCCGGATTACCAGCGCCACAGTCAGGATCTGATGCTTTCGGAGCGGCAGAACCAGATACAAGCCCAGATTGGGGAATTGTTTATCGACTGAGCGGCGGCCGGAGGAGACCTGGGGGAGCAGAAAGCAATGCGGGCACGGCCATGTCATATATGGAGAGGCAGATATGAAAGAGTATGAGTATAACACAGGGGACGGCAGTCTGCGATACATTGTGGAGCCGGAGGGTGTGTGTATCACTGGCTGGCAGGGGCGGGGATGGCTGGCCCGGGTGCCGGAGCGCATCGGGGACAGCCCCGTGACTGCCGTGGGAAGAAAGGCATTTCTCAGCGGAAAAAATCTGCGGGAGATCTGTCTGCCCCCAGGGCTGCGCAGCATCGGAGACTGGGCTTTTGCCTATTGCAACAACCTGGAAAGAGTTCTTCTTCCGGCGGGATGCGACCGATTGGGGAAGGCTTTGTTTCTGGACTGCGGACATCTGGACTGCGTGGAGGGCGTCTGCCCGGACGCGGAGGGAGGGGAGCGGCGGGCCTGGACGCCGGAGGTGGGCCGGCTGCTGGCGGCGGCCGTGATACAGATGGAAGCCTACTATCTGCTGGAGCCTAAAGCCGTGGGCAGCCCGGAGTGGCTGCGGAAATGGGACCTGCGGCTGGAAGCGGTGATGCGGGCCGGGGATCAGGAGGGCTATTCCCGGCAGGTGCTGTGCGGCGAGGAGGATTACGGAAGCACGGACCTGGACGCCTTTTTGCGGGCCAAGAGACAGAAGAAGGTGCGGCTGGCCATGCTGCGTCTCTTGTGCGGGGAGGGGCTTTCGCCGGATATGCGGCAATATCTGGAACAATATCTGATCTCTCACACCATGGGCTGTGAGAGCGAGGAGACCTGGCAGGTGGTACTGGCGGAAGGAGAGGAACGTCCCGAGTATGTGCAGCTGTTTTTGGGGCTGGGCTGTGCCGGCAGGGAAAACATAGAGTCCATGATCCGACAGATGGGGGAAGACCAGCCCCGGCTGCGGGCGGGATTTCTGCGCTACCAGCAGGAACAGCTGGGACATAATGATTTTTTCGCGGGCCTGTCCCTGTGAGAAAAGAAGGGGATATTTGCCCTTAAATGGTTGCGGCGGCAGGAAAAAGTGGTATAATTAAGGAAGAGAGAAACAGTAAACCATATTCTTAGAAAAAAGGAGACCGCTATGACATTGGCAGAGGCAAAACAGAAACTGGCCCGGTTCGGTCAGGAGCATGTACTGAAGTATTATGAGGAACTGGATGAGGCGGGCCGTGAAGCGCTGCTTCAGCAGATTGCAGAGACGGACATGAGCATACTGGCCTCCTGCATGCACAAGGAGGAACTGGTTCAAAAGGGGAAGATTACCCCTCTTGCAGCCATGGAACTGGAGGAGATCGCCGCCAACAGAAAGGGCTTTACAGCCGCGGGCCTTGAGGCCATCCGGGACGGTAAGGTAGGTGCGGTGCTGCTGGCAGGGGGGATGGGCACCCGCCTGGGTTCCGACAATCCCAAGTGTATGTACAATGTGGGCGTCACCAGAGAGCTGTACATATTTGAGTGCCTGGTCAACAATTTGATGGATGTGGTGCGGCAGAGCGGCTGCTGGATCCATCTCTTTGTCATGACCAGCGAGAAGAACAATGATACCACGATTAAGTTCATGCAGGAGAAGGAATTTTTTGGATACAATCCGGAATTCGTGCATTTCTTCAGACAGGAGATGGCGGCGGCCACGGACTATGAGGGCAAGATTTATCTGGAGGAGAAGGGCAGACTGGCCACCTCTCCCAACGGTAACGGCGGCTGGTTTGTCTCCATGAAGAACGCGGGCCTGCTGGACATGGTTAAGGCGGAAGGCATTGAGTGGATCAATGTGTTCGCGGTGGACAATGTGCTGCAGCGGATTGCGGATCCCTGTTTCATAGGCGCCACTATTCAGAGGAACTGCGATGTGGGAGCCAAAGTGGTGCGCAAGAATGCTCCGGATGAGAAGGTGGGCGTGATGTGCCTGGAGGACGGACGGCCTTCCATTGTGGAGTACTATGATCTGACACAGGAACTGATGGACGCCAGGGATGAGAAAGGGGAACCGGCCTACAATTTCGGCGTGATCCTGAACTATCTGTTCCGGGTATCCGCGCTGGAGCAGCTTCTGGACGGCAGCCTGCCCCTGCATGTGGTGGAGAAGAAGATTCCCTGTCTGGACGAGAAGGGAGAACCGGTAAAACCCCAGGAACCCAACGGTTATAAGTTTGAGAATCTGGTGCTGGATATGATTCATCAGATGGACAGCTGTCTGCCTTACGAGGTGGAGAGAAACCGGGAGTTTGCGCCCATCAAGAACAAGACGGGGATTGATTCCGTGGAGACCGCCCGGGCGCTGCTTCAGGAGAACGGTGTGGAACTGTAGACGCGGACCGTAAGGATGCGGAACGAATAATGGCAACATGCCGCACAGGCGCGGCGGATCGGAGAAGAATCTATGAAAATATTGGTGACAGGCGGCGCGGGCTATATCGGCAGCCATACCGTGGTGGAACTGCAGAATGCGGGCTATGAGGCAGTGGTAGTGGACAATCTGAGCAATTCCAGCGAGAAAGTCCTGCAGAGGGTGGAAAAGCTGACAGGGAAGGCGGTGCCCTTCTACAAGGCGGATATTCTGGACAGGGCGGCCCTGGAGAATATCTTTGCCGCAGAGAAGCCGGATGCGGTGATCCATTTTGCCGGGCTCAAGGCGGTGGGTGAGTCTGTCCAGAAGCCCTGGGAGTACTATGAGAACAACATCGCCGGTACATTAACCCTGGTGGATGTGATGCGTCAAAACGGAGTGAAGAACCTGATCTTTTCTTCCAGCGCCACGGTATACGGTGATCCGGCCTTTGTGCCCATCACCGAGGAATGTCCCAAGGGACAGTGCACCAATCCCTATGGCTGGACCAAGTCCATGCTGGAGCAGATTTTGTCCGACATCCAGAAAGCGGATCCCCAGTGGAATGTGATCCTGCTGCGGTATTTCAACCCCATCGGGGCCCATAAGAGCGGTACCATCGGGGAGAATCCCAACGGCATTCCCAACAATCTGATGCCCTATATTACCCAGGTGGCCGTGGGCAAGCTGGCCCAACTGAGCGTCTACGGCAACGATTACGACACCCCGGACGGAACCGGTGTCAGAGACTATATCCATGTGGTGGATCTGGCCCTGGGCCATGTGAAGGCGCTTAAGAAGATCCGGGAGAAGGCGGGGCTGAAGATTTACAATCTGGGAACCGGCAAAGGCTACAGTGTGCTGGACGTGGTGAAAAACTTTGAGGCGGCCAGCGGCGTCAAGATTCCCTATGCGGTCAAAGACCGCCGGGCGGGGGATGTGGCTTCCTGCTACTCGGATGCTGCCAAGGCCAGGGAAGAACTGGGCTGGGAAGCACAGTATGACATGCTGGAGATGTGTGCCGATTCCTGGAGATGGCAGAGCCAGAACCCCAATGGGTATGACGAATAATCGCCGCTGACGTGAAGAATGTGACTGACGTGAATGCCGGGCATATCGGACTGAAAACCGATATGCCCGGCAAGGCTTTTCTGCAAAGGTGAATAAATCAAAATTCTGATAAGACACTTTTTATAGCATTTATTAACTGTTATATCTTATCTTCAAAAAATTTGCAAACCCTTGAAAATGCTAAATTTATAGCAAGTGAGTTTGCCCTTAGACTTTCTCTTGTGTTATATCCTTTTCCCTCATGTTACGAACCCTCATAAGGGCAAAAACAAGGGAAAGAAAAACCTGTAACAAATTATAACATGAAATGAACAGGACAGGAAGAACTGATTGAAATGCTTTCTTTATTTCTCTAAAACACAAAAGGAAAGGACGGGTAAGAAATGAGTTTTATTTATGCAACGTATAATGTATGCCATAACTGTATTGATGTAACCACTTTTGACGGATATATTTTGCGGATAGATTGCAGTAAAGCAGAAGAAGGATTAAAAACAACTCCATGCTCCGAATGTGCCTTAAATGCTTTGGCAATAGATAAACCTCTTGAATACGCAAGGCTATATCTTGAGGGCGGTATGCAGATATGGGTAGATGCGGAAGATTCATTAGAAGTGTGGTAACAAATCTTTCTTTGTACGGAGGGCTGGTCAAAAATAGAGTGTATGAAAGTTTGGACCTGTTGACAATCTCCTTTTCCCATGTTTATTTTGGCATATTTTCTTCTGTGATCTCTGCTTTTTGTCCTATAGCTTTATTAACATTTTACACTCTCAATATTTAGCTTTACTCACTTTCCCAATACTATCATACTATTTTTCTACAAGTCTACCTTCTTTCCATTCACATACCGATGGAGTATGCAAATGTCCTCTTGTAAAATCTATCCCCACAACATAAGAATCTGATAATTCATTTCCCTGGATACCTTATAAATATCTGTGTCCAGGTAGCTTTGGGGCAATAATGCTAATTCCTTGTTCCTATGCTTTTCAAGAGTAGGTAAATTTTTTGAATTATCTTTAAGCAACTTAGTGTATCTTTCATATAATATAGGACACTCCAAACTCTGCTCACAATTAACTATAACATATTCTCCTATTTATTGCTATATAAATAAGCCAATTTACATGTAGAACGCAGAAACTCTCTCGTATCTCTGCTTGATGCCGCGAAAGATGTTGTAAAAGGGGCAGCGTCCCCCTGCATGATTGATGGTCTACAAAATAGTCTCCAGCACTTGTGCCCATTCATGGAAACCCTCTATAACTCCCGGAAATAATTAAGGACGAAATGGTCAACACTTAACAAGATCAAAACATCGGCAAATACGCCAACAGGAAACCACAAACATCAGAGGGAAACTTGTTATATTGGCCATTCTCCCTCTAGTGTTTTAAGTGTTGCAGATGAAAGTTCGGAAGAGTAATTTAAAAACCCCTACCCCAACAATACACTATTAGCATACATAAAATAAGCCCTAAAAAAATGTATACAGTTTGTGTATGCCAAATAGCGGCTACTCTTATTAAATGAGATATGCTATGATATCGGATATAAGGAGGATGAAAATGATGTTTGTATTAGCTGACAACAAAAAAATAGGACAATATTTGACGAGTCACATAGAAGAACGCTTTAAAAGCCATCGGCTGTTTTGCAAAAAATACCTTGAAGCTATGGGTGAAGAAGCAAACAGTGAGCAGCTACGGAAAATGTCAAATCGCCTGTCACAGATTTTGAACGGGAAAAAAGAAATTCAGCTCTATGATCTCCCAGTATTTTGCCGACTCCTAGAGATGTCCTGTGAGGATATCCTCAGCGCAGGGGAGAGCCATGTTCCCGCCTCTTCGCGCTTGACAAATTATGCCGCTGCCTTCTCTAAAGACGAACGCGAATGGGAGACGTATGTAACGCGCGAAGATTCTCCGATTTTGAATGCCGACGAGTACGGAAAAACCATCATTGATTACTCATTGGAAGCAGAGAATTATGACCTCCTGAAATACTTGACGGACAAGAAATATATCTGGTTTGTGGGAGCAGATAAAAAGGACTGTTTTGCAGGATTCGGAGCTGGAACTAGCATAGAAAAAGCAACTTTTCCGTACCCCAGAAACTGGCATGTTTTAGATGTACAGTTAAAGATGCGTGATGAATTGAGAACGCATATGGCAGCACTGGCTATCCACCATGAGGACTTGGAAATGTTGGAACAGCTTCGTGCAAGGGAAATCCCCTCCCTATATCAACTGTCCTATTACTCATGCCAACCAGATGAATACAAAAAATATTACAATACAAAACTCATGGAATCACTCACTCTTGCAGGCGATAGAGTATTGGATTATTTTTCTGGTGAATTTGAAATTACGGATAGAGTTGGATTTGCAAACAGGTTCACATTCCCATTTCTTGGAGAATTGATCGAAAGACTACTTAAAGCCAAAAATGAATTTACGGAATATATGCTGAAAGATGCCATTCAGCATAATCAATATGTTTATGACCAGTTGACCTCCTTAATGGCTGATGCAGTTCAGTTCTACGAGCAAATTGGGTATGATATAACAAATAATGTGATAATAAACGATTTGACAAAAGGTATATTAAGGGATATTCATTTTTATGGCGAGGGACATTTAGTCAGCTATTTTGCGTTATTGCCAGGGACGAAGAAAGGGTTGCGCTCCAATATCGTTCGAGTAAATGCAGAGTCCTCAAATACCATGATAAATCGCCGAATTTCAGAGCTAAACGGCTTGTATGATGCGATTCATCAAGTAACACCAAAATTTAAAGGAGAAAAGGATAATGATGTTTTTTGACTACGAAGATGGAGATTTTATACACATACTTTCCGACAGCATAGCGATGGATTCTGACGGACATATGATGACGCGAATGGGCGATAGCATGGCGCTAGACATGGATTCTGGTGAACTACATATCGTTTCGGGATGGCTATACGATGAGGACAACAATTAATTCCACAGACATACTTTCAAAACCGAATATCTCTTAGGAGAATTGCTATAAAAAACCATTATTGTGTTAGTAAAAGGACATTTCTTTGAGGAGAGAAATGTCCTTTTACTAATTCTGTCCTTTTTTGCTATTGATTCCCGATTTACGATGAAAGAAAATTAACATCTCCCGTTGCAGTTTTGATTTGATGATTTTTAAAAGGAAGCACTTGAATTGTTCTGTATAATATTTACGGTATTTTGTATTGCTTTTACGATGTAGAAACTTTATAATTACAACATGTATGTTTTGTAACTTACATATTGATTTACGAAGTAGATTCACGCTATGACAAAACGATATAGCCACAAAAGAATTGGAGGTACAAACCATGTATGTGGGTGCAGGCATTGATGTAGAAGAACCTTGTTACGATTATGAACATATCAAAAAAGTTTTAGGAGAAATCAAGAAGAATTTTGAGGGATATTTTCAGCGTTTCCTTGAAACAAATGCCGGAAATGGATTAACAGATGAAGATTTTACAAAACTTCAAAAGAAATTTGGTATAGACGAAAAATGTACCAAACCTATATCTAGCAAAAAACTCTCCATTAATTATAAATCGATAATAAATGAATCCTTAGTTAAATATGAAAAGGATCGGGATGATTATTTAAAGATAATGGATATGGAGCTATTGGAAGATTTAGTTGATGATGCCGATCATTTTAAGTCTAAAATTCTTAGAAATGAGTGCCCCATTATCCGAAAAACTCTTGCAAACAGAAAAGCAAAAGAACTTGATAAATACAGGGGAAATTTCAGCCATGCCGATGCTGATTGGCTCTTGGAGGTGGTCGCAAATTTATGTAAGTTTGCTGATGAATATGCCGAAAATTATGATGAAGAGGAATATGAGAACTACGAAACCTATGAAGATTTAAATATGAATCTAATGGATACAGATGATTACACAGCCTATGGAGTAATCGGCGGTGGTATAAAAACGCACATGTTGTATAAAGTATACCCAGGACTTTTCCCAAATCGTAGCAGAAGTGCATTATGGGCATTGTGGTATTTGTCAGGCAAATCGAAATACAATTGTACTATGGACTCTGAGTTTTTAATGATAGATGTAGATAAGGGAGTAGTCCAACAGAATTACTTTTATCCGTACACATTATTTGTATATTATGCTTTTGAAATCTACAAACTTCTTCGTGATAAGGCTACCGAACTCAATGCTTACATAGATCTGGATTATCGCTATATCATAGTAGATTCTTTCCTTGAATATGTTGCCCTTGAACATGATGCTGATATTTCTGTTATGAAATCGCAGATAAGAGATGGAGGTATGGGATTTGCTTAATTTGGATAAAGATTTTGAGAAATACTTTCCTTCTTTTGATTTTCAACTGAAGGAATTTCAAAAGGATGTTATAAACAACCTTGTAGAAAAAGATAATACTTTATATATTATGCCTACTGGCGGTGGTAAATCCATAATTTACTGGATGTCTGCTATGGAAGTTGGAGGAATAACACTGGTGGTTTCCCCGTTGACTGCATTGATTGCTGAACAGGCTGAAAAGCTAAATGATCAGGGGTATGAAACACTGGTTATTCATGGTGGTATAAATGCCAAGAAACAAATGACTATATTATCCGATTTTGCCAATAAGATAAGTACGCCCAAATTTATCTTTGCCAGTCCCGAAAAATTTGCTACAGATGGCTTTTTTGAATACTGTCTAAAACAAAGAAAAGAGGATATAAAACTCTTGGCAATTGACGAGGTTCATTGTGTCAGCCAGTGGGGCATGAGCTTTAGACCATTTTACAAACGTATACCAAATTTTTTAGATAGAATTTTCGGCGCCGACAAGTGGTGCAGAATTTTAGCACTAACAGCTACACTTAATCCAAAAGAATTGAAAGATATTTGTGAAGAATTTCATATTTCAAAGTACAATATCCTCAAACAGACTGTTTTAATGCGAAACGAAATTCAACTCCATACTCTTAAATTCAACAAAGAAGATGAAAAAGAAGATAAATTTTGGGAAATAATTAAAAACCATCGTCACGAAAAAACATTGGTATATGTATATCGAAAAAAAGGGGAACGTGCTGTAGAGGGCTTATGTGAGGAGGCAATTTCTAAAGGTTATAAGGCAGCATGGTTTCATGGAGAAATGTCCTCAAATGAACGAATGGATATTATAGAGCATTACCGTAATGGGAATATCAACCTTGTGTTTGCAACCAATGCATTTGGTATGGGAATTGATATAAAAGATATAAGAAATGTGATTCATTTTATGATACCGGAATCGGCAGAGCAATATTATCAAGAGGTTGGTCGAGCCGCTCGTGATGGATATGGTGCTAATGCCTATTTACTATATTCCAATAAAAATATAGAGGTAAAGAGAACACATTTTATAGATAGGTCATTTCCAACAGAGGCAAAGTTGCAGGAAGTCTACACGAATATAGGAAAACGTGATGGATACAGGGTGATTGCTTATTTTGACAATGAAGACATTCAAGAATGTTTGCCATACTATATGAAAGCTGGTCTAATTAAAATAATCTGCAAAGGCTTTTCCGGTCTTACAGAATTATATGATATTCAAGATACTAAATTGCAAAAACTCTATGACAGCACACGCTCCAAAGCCTTTGTTCGTATAATGAAAGCAAATAACATAACTGCGGAAGAATTATCTGATATAGTGTACGATTCTATTATTAGAGGAAAAGCAAAACTCAAAAAACCCTTAGAAAGATGGTTAGTAATAGAGGTCACATCAACTGACATATCAGACGAGCAGATGAAAATAATGATTGACGATATCACTAAAAAGAAAGAATATAAACATGAATTATTAAACTACTTCGTAAAATTACTTGAAGATAACCCTAACTCCCAGTATTTACATCAGGAAATTGCACGTTATTTAGGAATGGATAAATATCAACTGAATCGTATCTATACAACTGTAGATGGTAATAACGTACGAAGCAAATCCGAGGTTATCATTTGTGATTTACTTCATGTATCTGGTATTAAATATAAATACGAAGAATTATTGAAATATGGAAATGGAAAAACTATAAATCCAGATTTTACTATTTACCTCCCAAGTGGCAAGAAAATGTTCTGGGAACATGTTGGTATGCTTGGCACAGAGGATTACGATACTTCATGGTCTAAAAAAATGGATATATATGAGAACTATTTTCCAAACCAACTAATTAAGACTTATGAAAATGGTGCATTATCCAAAGATGCTCAAAAACTCATTGATAAGCTAAAAGAGTTTGCAAAATAAAATCTTACATAATAACAACTTTATTTTATCACGCCCAAAACTCTATTTCAGAGATATGCACACTCTCGCATCCTCGTATATGCAAAAGGACATTTTCAAAGAGTGAAAAGGTCCTTTTGCGCATTACAAGATTTTAGTTTTAGTCTACTGCTTTATAATTGGTTAGGTCTAATACATTGAAAATTAAGGAAAGTTAAGACAGTTAATAGATAAATTTAAATTTGCCATGGGCGAATCATGAGATCACATGCGCGTGATCAGGCCACATAGGCGTACATGAAGATAAAATGGCAGATACTGCCTCCCATGACAAACAGGTGGAAAATTTCATGGGAACCAAAGTATTTGTGGTGTGCGTTGAAGAGGGGAAGTTTCAACGCGTAAATCACGCCGCCTATGGTATAGATAATGCCTCCTGTCAGCAGCCATAAAAACGCGGCGGTGGGAAGGGTATCCAGGAGTTGGCCAAACACCAGGACGCAAACCCAGCCCATGGCGATATAGATCAGCGAGGAAAACCATTTGGGACAGGTGACCCAGAGGGCCTTGATCACCATACCCGCAATGGCGATCCCCCACACCAGCGCCAGCAAGGCGTAGCCGGACGCGCCGCCCAGTACGATCAGACATACAGGGGTGTAGGAGCCGGCGATCAGTACAAAAATCATCATATGGTCAATTTTTTTGAAAAACTTCAGCCGGGAACCGGTGAGGTTCACGCTGTGGTAAGTGGCGCTGGCGCCGTAGAGCAGAATCATGCTGGCCATAAATACGGTCATGGCAGTCAGCGTAACATTGCCGCCGGATGTGGCGGCTTTAACCAGCAGTGGCATGGCGGCAAACACGGCCATCATCATGCCGATAAAATGGGTCAGGGCGCTGCCCGGTTCTCTTATTGTAATCTGCATATTGACACCTCCGAGTTCTACAGCCGTCCGGCCCGGGTATGACTGGCGGACGCTTTCTGCAATCAAATATCCAAAAGATTCTCTTGGAATCATTATATGTAGTTTTTGAAACTACATTCAATATATTTGAATACTACACCTTGCAGATAAGAATGTCAATACTTTTTTGAACCGTAAAAGTCATTACATTTCAATTAACTTTATAAGGACTCACTTTTTTAATCTTCCTCAATTACCTGAATTTCCAGATAGTCAAAGGGAATCTCCTCTATAAAATTGTCCTGGCGGAACCTGGCTTTTTTGTGGCGTTTGAATTCTGTCACCGTTGCGTCCAGCCAGATGGGCTTTCCCAGGTCAAACTCGTAACAGACCTGATCCAGAGCCCGGAAGATCTTGTGAGTCCGCGTATCCTGGCTGTCATCGGCAATCACGGTATCCCGAAGCATTTTGTTGTTCGCAAATTCTCTTGCCCATAAACGAAACATTTTCTTCTACTCCTCGTGTCAATGTGTTTTTTCAAATCCCATAGTTCAACGGCACAACCCATTTTATCATAGCAGATGGGAAAGCACAAATTCTTTTATTTCCCCGAATATAAATTGCTTTTGGCGCATAAACATAAATAGTGGGCTTCAACCATGTAAAAACCACCAACAATTATTAAAAAAGGATTAATATTTTGTGAAAAACATACATTTTTGGAATACTTTGTGTTATACTGAACTCAGTAAAAACAGTTCTTTGGAGCTAGAAGGAGTACATATGGAATTACGAGTTGATAATGATGATGGAATTGACAGTTGGAAGGAGGTCAATCTGGTATATAATGCGGCGCTGAAACAGGTGGAAACCAAGATAGAGATTCTGAATGACGAATTTCAGCATGTGCATCAGTATAATCCCATTGAACATATCAAAGCGAGGATCAAGACACCTGAGAGCATTGTCAAGAAACTGAAACGGCATGGTCATGAATCCACCATTGACAATATGGTGAAGTATATTAACGATATTGCCGGCATTCGGATTATCTGTTCCTTCACTTCCGATATCTATCAGATTGCCAAGATGATCCGGCAGCAGAAGGACATCCAGATTATATGCGAGAAGAATTATATTACCTATCCCAAAGCCAGCGGCTACAAAAGTTATCACATGATTGTGACGGTGCCGGTGTATCTTTCGGACCGCATAGTGGATACCAAGGTGGAGATACAGATCCGTACGGTGGCCATGGATTTTTGGGCCAGCCTGGAGCATAAGATACATTATAAATTTGAAGGAGATGCCCCGGAACATATCAAGAGTGAATTGGTGGAATGCGCCAAGATGGTATCGGATCTTGACAGCAGGATGCTGTCCCTGAACGAGGAGATCCTGGCCATCAGCCATGCCAAGAATATTCAGGCGGTATGAGTCATTGCCCCGCAGCTTCCCTGAAATGAGGAGTGCCCAGACACCTTGCGGCGTCTGGGCTATTATGAAAAAATTAGCAATTGTGCTGTGCGTTGGTTAGTTAATTAATGTATGCTTAGTATAGCAATCAAATATGAATAATCTGTGAACACCATGTAAATCTTTGGTGAATCTTACAAAGCAGACAGCCTGATTTTACCAAAATTATACATTTTGCATAAATACCGGGGTCTCAAAGAATTTTCAAGGGACGCTGTTTTTTTTAGTTGTAATGTTGTAGAAACAATGATAAAATAAAATGAAAGCTTTGTACGTTTAGATGCTTGGAGGAAAATAAATGGATACGTTTATCGACAAACTGGCACAGCGTCTGACAGCGCAGGAAATGATAAAGGCGAATACTGCGGCGGACGCAGAGGAATTGCATAAGGTTCAGGGACAGGTGAAGCAATATGAGGCCTATCTGGACGAACTGCAGAATATCAGTTCGGCTGTCACGGCCGCTGTGAGCAGGTTGGAACACGCCGGTGAAATCTCCGGGGAGATGGTGGATCGGCTGGAACATGCCAGTGTGGCTTCCGCCGCCGTGATTGAGCGTCTGGAAGGAGCCATAGAAAACGCGCTTCAGGTGAGCGGCCGCATGGAGCATCTGCAGCAGGTTTCTGCGGAACTGGCGGACAAACTGGAGCATGCAGATGTGGCTTCTGCCGCGTCTGCGGAGCGGATTGACCAGGTGGTAAACGCGGGACTTGACAAGCTGGAACGTGCGCAAATCAATACAGACGGCATCAATGAACTGGTGGAGGCCGGTATCCGTAAAATCAGGGAAGTGCAGCAGGACAATGAAAATATCCAGATGCTGCTTAAGGACAGTACCAACAGTCAGAATGAGACAATCAGCGACTATGTGCACAAGGAAAATGTGAAAGTTTACCGCAATGTGCAGGCTGTAGTGGTGGAGGAAGCCGCCAAACATACGGAGAATCTGGAGAAAATCAGCAAGGCAGGCGCAGGCAAAATGGGATTGCTGTTGGGAATATCCGCCGTGGCATTGCTGGCATCGCTGGGCTCTCTGGTGTTCCAGATCCTGGCTTATCTGCATGTCATCTGACACAGGGAATCTATGACGGCCATGTCTTGGGACATGGCCGCTTTCTATAAAGTGGGGAATATGCGGACGCAGGGCGTTCGCATATGCATCACCCGTGTTGTGTGCCGGTAGGGAAAATGCGGAACTCTAATAGGAGGATCTAATGGAAAAGGAATTGTGGAAGCCGGGAAATATGTTGTATCCGCTGCCGGTGGTGATGGTCAGCGTGACGGACGGGGAGGGCCATGACAATATAATCACAGTGGCCTGGGCAGGCACGGTCTGCAGCGATCCTCCCATGCTGTCCATCTCCGTGCGGCCGGAGCGCCACTCTTATTCTCTGCTGAAAAAGACGGGGGAATTTGTGGTGAATCTGGTGACGGAAGAGCTGGTGTACGCCACGGATTTCTGCGGTGTGAAAAGCGGAAGGGAACTGGACAAGTTCCGGGAGATGAAGCTGACAAAGCTGCCGGCCCAACAGGTGCAGGCGCCCCTTATCGGCGAGAGCCCGGTGAATCTGGAGTGCAGAGTGACCCAGGTGATTCCCCTGGGTACCCACGATTTGTTCCTGGCCCGGATTGTGGCGGTTCATGCGGACCGGCAATATATGGATGAGAAGGGAAAGTTCCATCTGGAGCAGGCCAGGCCGGTGGTGTATTCCCATGGAGATTATCTGGCCACAGGGGAAAAACTGGGCACTTTCGGATACAGTGTCAGGAAGAGGAAGGAGTAGAGGGGGAGTCCATCAGACTTCCTCTTTTTATAATGTCCTTGCCGTATTTGCCGCGAAGCCCGTCCAGGGCCTTGTCCAGGAGCTGCTGTCGGTCCCTGTCCGGTGCGGCCCGGAACGTCTTGCCGGCAGACCCGATGGCGGGTGCGCCATAGTCAAACAGGTTCAGCTGCACCGGCTCTGTTTCCGACGCCAGTTTGGAGGTGCGCACCCCCAGCAGACGTATGGGCTCTCCGTTCCAGAGTTCCTCAAACAGTTTGCAGGCGGCCTGGTAGATGGCCTGGGAAGAAGCGGTGGGGGTGGGCAGCTGCATTTGGTGGGATACGGACCGGAAGGAAGCGTATTTGATCTCCGTGCTGACCATTCCTGCCAATTCCCCGGAGGCCCTGAGTCTTCCGGCCACGGACTCGGCCAGGGAGAGAAGCACGGGCAGGGCATCCTCCCGGGTCAGCGCGTCCTGGGGCAGCGTGGTGGAATTGCCCACTCCTCTTACTTTCACAGGCTTTGGCGTGAGGTCCGAGTCGTCGATCCCATTGGCATACTGCCACAGGGTGATGCCATGGCTTTTCAAATGGGCCTCCAGGATATCCGTCTGGGCATGGGCCAGGTCGCCGATGGTGAGAATGCCCAGCTTGCGCAGGGTTTCCACGCTGGACTGACCGCAGAGAAACAGGGAGGATACGGGGAGGGGCCACAGCTTTTCGGGGATTTCCCGGACGAACAGAGTGTGGACCAGGTCAGGTTTCCTGAAATCGGAAGCCATTTTGGCCAGCACTTTGCGGTCGGAGATACCCACGTTGACGGTGAAACCCAATGTGTCCCGCACCTTATCCTTGATCTGCCGGGCCGCCTCCTGGGGAGAGGAATATTTTTTTGAAATGGGGGTATAATCCATATAGCATTCGTCAATACTGACCTGTTCGATATCAGGGCAGATGCCGGATAAAAGCTGCATTAATTCCCGGCTGCGCCGGTGGTACATGGCGTGATCCGGGGGGACTGTCACCAGCACGGGGCATTTTCGCAGGGCATTCACCACAGGTTCCCCGGTGGTGATCCCATAGGCTTTGGCGGGCAGGGACTTGGCCAGCACTACGCCGTGCCGCTTCGCCATGTCGCCGCTCACGATGGAGGGGATCAGGCGCAGGTCCGTGCCGCTGCCCTCCTGCAGCAGGGAGAGGGCGGTCCAACTGAGGAAAGCGGAATTGACATCAATATGAAAAAATATGTGTTCCCTCATGGCCGTACCTCCTTTTTGCCTGCCTGCGGGCGTAGCCGCTATTTCTTAATATTAGTATACACCCGGCAAGAAGTTCTTTACAACTAAAATCAAAGTTGGTATGATATATGAGGTTATTGGATACCGATGGAGAAAACAAGAGGCTTTAGATGAAAATTACAAAATATGGAAAATTTTTAAAATATACATATATAAAATGGAATCTGCTGATACTGTTTATGGGCCTGCTGTTTATGCAGGGGATTGTAAAGCTGGAGAGTACGGGGGACAATTTGTTCCACATTTTTATAAACGGCGCCCGGGTGGGCAGCGTGGCGGCCCCGGAGGATGCGGAGCATATGCTCTGGGAGGCCAGGCGGGAAATTGCCGCCCCGGCGCAGGGACTGGTGCTGATGGATGTGGAGATGACCTATGTGGGCGAAGAGGTCCTGTACGGCTATGTGGATGATCCCCAGGAGGTCTATGATAATATTCTCCAGGCGCTGCGGACCGGCATCCGGGAGACCAGCGTCCTTTCTTATACCCTGAAGATGGACGAGTATATGGTCAACCTGGCCTCCCTGGAGGAGATGGAGAAGCTGCTGCAGGCAGTGGTCAGCAAGTATGACAGCGAAGGCAAATTCGGCGTGGACATCGTGCAGGACGAGAACCGCCTGTTTAACGTGCTGACAGCCAATGCGGTGGACAGGCAGAAACAGTCCCAGGAGCAGGAGATGTTGGCGCAGCAGGAACAGCAGCTCTTCCCGGAGGCGGGCATTCAGGCGGAACTGACCCAGCTTTTTGCCCAGGACGTGGAGAAGGAGGAGAAGGATTTCGGGGATTATGATCTGGGGATCCTCTCCATGGATTTTGCGGAGAAAGTGGAGATTGTGGAGGCATATCTGCCCCAGAGCCAGCTGCAGCCGCTGGACAAGGCCATAGAAGAGCTGACGGTGGAGCAGGAAACCGTGGGTACCTATGAGGTGCAGTCCGGGGATACGCTTTCGGAGATCGCCATCAAGGTAAACATCCCCATGGACGACATTGTGGCCATGAACGACAGCCTGGAGGATATCAATACCATGATCCGGGCAGGCCAGGAACTGGTCATCACGGTACCGGAGCCCAAGATCACCATGGAGCGCCAGGAAGTCAATTATTATGAGGAAATATATGACGCGCCGGTGCAGTATATCGAAAGGGACGACTGGTTTACTACCCAGACCAATGTGATCCAGCAGCCTTCCGCCGGCTTCCGTAAAGTAGTGGCCCGGGAGAGTTATGAAAACGATACGTTGACCCAGCGGGAGATCCTGAAGGAAGAGGTGGTCATGGAAGCCGTGGCCAAGATTGTGGAGCGGGGGACCAAGGTGCCTCCCACCTATATCAAACCCATTTCCGGCGGCCGGGCCTCTTCCGGTTTCGGCAGGCGGAAAGCGCCCACCAAGGGGGCCAGCACCTATCACAAGGGCCAGGACTGGGCAACGCCCGTGGGCACCACCGTAGTGGCCTCCTGCGGCGGCCGGGTGTCCAAGGCCGGCTGGGGCAGCGGCTATGGTTATGTGGTGTATATTGACCATGAGGACGGCAGGCAGACCCGGTACGCCCATCTCTCCAAGATCCTGGTGAAGGCCGGGGAATATGTGAAGCAGGGACAGAAGATCGCCCTCAGCGGCAACACGGGTATCTCCTCGGGCCCCCATGTACACTTTGAAATCCTGATCGGGGGCAAGCAGGTGAACCCCCTGAAATACCTGAAATGACAAGGTGGAACGAACGTTCTGTTTTACAAACAGGAATTTTGTGGTATAATGGCTGTATTCAATTTGGATATTTATCGGACAGGCATTTACGGCATGATGGCATGGAATGTGCCATCATGCCCTTAATAAGGCAAAACCGGGTTTCTGCCCCTGCGGCGGGCGGTTTCCCCTGTGATTTGGAAAATCAGTCTTTTATATAAATCTGTATGAGGTAGACAAAATGGAACAATACGCAATTAAAGGCGGTAATCCATTGGTGGGCGAGGTAGAGATAGGAGGGGCCAAAAACGCGGCGCTTCCTATTCTTGCTGCGTCGGTTATGACCGATGAGACCGTATATATAGACAATTTGCCGGATGTGAGGGATACCAATGTGCTGTTGAAAGCCATGCAGGGTATCGGTGTGCTGGAGAAGCGCACCGGCCGGCACAGCGTGACGCTGAACGCCGCCCAGATCAGCAGCCTGGTGGTGGAGGACGAGAACATCAAGAAGATCAGGGCTTCCTACTATCTGATCGGCGCCATGCTGGGCAAGTACAAGCAGGCGGAGGTGGCGCTGCCCGGAGGCTGCGACATCGGCTGCAGGGCCATTGACCAGCATATCAAAGGATTTAAGGCCCTGGGGGCCGAAGTGTGGATCGAACATGGTCTGATCAAGACCAGGGCGGAGCGGCTGGTGGGCAGCCATATCTATATGGACTGCGTCAGCGTGGGAGCCACCATCAATGTGATGATGGCGGCGGCCATGGCCGAGGGACAGACCACCATAGAGAACGCGGCCAAGGAACCTCATGTGGTGGATCTGGCCAATTTTTTGAACAGCATGGGGGCCAGGATCAAGGGTGCGGGCACGGATGTGATTCGGATCAAGGGAGTGAGTAAACTCCATGGCTCTGAGTATACCATTATCCCGGACCAGATCGAGGCGGGGACTTTCATGTTTGCGGCGGCGCTCACCAGAGGGGATGTGACGGTGAAGAATGTGATTCCCAAACATCTGGAGTCCATCACGGCCAAGCTGCTGGAGATCGGATGCGAGATCAAAGAGTCCGATGACGCCATGCGGGTGGTATGTTCCAAGCCTCTCAGACACACGCATGTAAAGACGCTGCCATATCCCGGCTTTCCAACGGATATGCAGCCTCAGATTACGGTGGCGCTGGGGTTGTCCACAGGCACCAGCATTGTCACGGATACCATTTTCGAGAACCGTTTTAAATATGTGGACGAGTTGACCCGTATGGGGGCGGATATCAAGGTAGAGGGTACCACCGCCATCATCAACGGGGTGGGAAGATACACGGGCGCCAGCCTTTCGGCCCCGGATCTGCGCGCCGGCGCGGCCCTGGTGGTGGCCGGACTGGCGGCGGAAGGTTTCACTACGGTGGACGAGATTCATTATATTGCCAGAGGATATGAGGATTTCCATTTGAAACTGCAGGCATTGGGGGCGCAGATTGAATTGGTTAATTCTGACAGGGATTTACAAAAATTTAAGTTGAAAGTGGGTTGACAAATGCGCTAATAAGGTGTATCTTGTCAATAGATAGTAATTGCATAGATTTTCTCTTATTCAGAGTGGTGGAGATACATAGGATCTGTGAAGCCACGGCAACCCCGGCAACGGAAGGTGCCAGCCTGAGCGAGTTTTACTTGAACAATAAGAGGATTGGAACCTGAGATTCGAGTCCGCTTTTTGTGAGCGGACTTTTTCTTTTCACAATGAATGAAGGAGGCTTATATGGAAAAACATTTGTTTACTTCTGAGTCGGTGACAGAGGGACATCCCGACAAAATCTGCGATGCAGTGTCCGACGCGGTGCTGGACGCGCTGATGGAGCAGGACCCCTACAGCCGGGTGGCCTGCGAGACCTGCACCAACACGGGCTTCGTACTGGTGATGGGAGAGATCACCACCAAGGCCAATATCGACATCGCGGGCATCGTTCGCAAAACCGTCACCGAGATCGGCTATGACTCTTCGGAGAAGGGCTTTGACGGCAACACCTGCTCGGTGATGGTGGCCCTGGACAAACAGTCCACCGATATCGCCATGGGCGTGGACAAGGCGCTGGAAGCCAAAGAAAACCTGATGGACGACGCGCAGCTGGACGCCATCGGTGCAGGTGACCAGGGGATGATGTTCGGCTATGCCACCAATGAGACGGAAGAATACATGCCCTACCCCATCTCTCTGGCCCATAAGCTGGCCCAGCAGCTGACCAAAGTCCGCAAGGACGGCACGCTGCCCTATCTGCGTCCCGACGGCAAGAGCCAGGTGTCCGTGGAGTATGATGAGAACGGAAAGCCCTTCCGGCTGGAAGCCGTGGTGCTGTCCACCCAGCATGACGAGAAAGTGACCCAGGAGCAGATTCACGCGGATATCCGCAAGTATGTGTTTGATCCCATACTCCCTGGGGATCTGATTGACGGGGATACCAAGTTCTTTATCAATCCCACCGGGCGTTTTGTGATCGGCGGGCCCAATGGGGACAGCGGCCTTACCGGCCGCAAGATCATCGTGGATACATACGGCGGTTACGCCCGTCACGGCGGCGGTGCGTTCTCCGGCAAGGACTGCACCAAAGTGGACAGAAGCGCCGCCTACGCCGCCAGATATGTGGCCAAGAACATGGTGGCTGCCGGCTTGGCCGACAAGTGCGAGATTCAGTTGTCCTATGCCATAGGCGTGGCCCATCCCACCTCTGTCATGGTGGATACCTTCGGAACCGGAAAGTTGTCCGAGGAGAAGCTGGTGGAGATTATCCGGGAGAATTTTGATCTGCGTCCGGCCGGAATCATCAAGATGCTGGATCTGCGCAGGCCCATCTACCGTCAGACTGCGGCTTACGGGCATTTTGGACGCAATGACCTGAGCCTTCCCTGGGAGCAGCTGGACAAAGTGGAAGTGCTTAAGAAATATCTGTGAAGATAAATATCCCATAAGGAAAAATAGCGGCCCTGTACAAGATTCTGTGCTTGTACAGGGCTTTTTTTGATGGTAGAATGAAAGGGAGATTTTATGAATTGAGCAAAGGAGCGTACAATATGGCATTCGCGCATCTGCATGTCCACACGGAGTATTCCCTGCTGGACGGTTCCAACAAGATCAAGGAGTATGTAAGGCGGGTGAAGGAACTGGGCATGGACAGCGCCGCCATCACCGACCACGGAGTCATGTACGGGGTTCTGGAGTTCTACCGGGAGGCCAAGGCGGCGGGGATTAATCCTGTCATCGGCTGCGAGGTGTATGTGGCCCCGAACTCCCGCTTTGACAAGGAACTCACCGGCGGCGAGGACCGCTATTACCACCTGGTGCTGCTGGCGGAGAATAACACCGGCTATGCCAATCTGATGAAGATTGTCAGCAAGGGCTTTACAGAGGGATATTATTACAAGCCCCGGGTGGATATGGAGGTGCTGCAGACATATCACGAGGGCCTGATCGCCCTGTCCGCCTGTCTGGCCGGAGAGGTGCAGCGCAATATCTCCAAGGGCTTTTTGGAGGAAGCCAGAAAGAGTGCTCTGAAATATCAGGCCTGCTTCGGCAAGGGCAATTACTATCTGGAATTACAGGACCACGGCATCCCGGAGCAGAAGCGGGTGAACATGGAACTGATGAATATGAGCAGGGAACTGCAGATTCCCCTGGTGGTCACCAATGATGTACACTATACCTACGAGACTGATGTGGAGCCCCATGACATCCTGCTCTGCCTGCAGACGGGCAAGAAACTGGCGGACGAGGATCGGATGCGCTATGAGGGTGGCCAGTACTATGTCAAGAGCGAGGAGGAGATGAAGGGCCTCTTCCCCTATGCCTGGGAGGCGGTGGAGAACACCCAGGAGATTGCGGACAGATGCCATGTGGAGATTGAGTTTGGCGTCCGGAAACTCCCCCACTATGAAGTGCCGGAAGGGTATGACTCCTGGAGTTATCTGCAAAAACTGTGTGCCGACGGCCTGGAGGAGCGTTATGGGGACGGCTCTCAGGCGGCGGGGGACACAGGTATGACCTTGCGGGAACGCCTAGATTATGAACTGGATGTGATCCACAGTATGGGTTTTGTGGATTATTTTCTCATTGTGTGGGATTTTATACATTACGCGAAAAAGAACGGCATCCCGGTGGGGCCCGGGCGGGGCAGCGCGGCGGGGAGTATCGTGTCCTACTGCCTGAAAATCACGGACATCGACCCCATCCGCTACAGTCTGCTGTTCGAGCGCTTTCTGAACCCGGAACGGGTGTCCATGCCGGATATCGATATTGATTTCTGCCCCAACGGGCGGCAGGACGTGATCGACTATGTGAGCCGGAAGTACGGCTCGGAAAAAGTGGTGCAGATCGTCACCTTCGGTACCCTGGGGGCCAAGGGGGTGATCCGGGACGTGGGCCGGGTCATGGACCTTCCCTATGCCTATGTGGACAGCATTGCCAAGCTGGTGCCGGGGGATCTGAATATTACTCTGGACCAGGCCCTGGAGAAGAACCCGGAGCTGAACAAGCTGTACCGGGAAGAGGAACAGGTACACAAACTGATTGACATGTGCCGTCGTCTGGAGGGCCTGCCCCGCAACACCGGCATGCATGCTGCCGGAGTGGTGATCTGCCCGGAGGCGGCGGATGAGTTTGTACCCCTGTCCAGAGGGGGGGACGGTTCCATCACCACTCAGTACACCAAGGATCCCCTGGAGGAACTGGGACTTTTGAAGATGGATTTCCTGGGGCTGCGCAACCTCACGGTGATCCGGGACGCGGTGCGCTTTGTGGAACAGACCAGGGGGATCAAACTGGATATGGATCACATCGACTTCAATGATCCCAAAGTGCTGTCCTACATCGGCACAGGCAGGACGGAGGGGATCTTCCAGTTGGAGAGCGGCGGCATGAAAAGCTTCATGAAGGAACTGCGCCCTCAGAATTTTGAAGATATAGTGGCAGGTATTTCCCTGTATCGTCCCGGCCCCATGGATTTTATTCCCAAGTACATCAAGGGCAAGAACAACGGCGGAGAGACCAGCTATGCCTGTCCCCAGTTGGAGCCGATTCTGAAAAATACCTACGGCTGTATGGTTTATCAGGAGCAGGTCATGCAGATCGTGCGGGATCTGGGAGGCTACACCATGGGGCGCAGCGATCTGGTGCGCCGGGCCATGAGTAAAAAGAAACATTCCGTCATGGAGAAGGAGCGGGCTAATTTTGTGTACGGCAGCGCCGAAGAAGGCGTGCCGGGATGCCTGTCCAGGGGGATTGACGAAAAGACGGCCAATCGGATCTTTGATGAGATGATGGATTTTGCCAATTATGCGTTCAACAAATCCCATGCGGCCTGCTACGCGGTGGTTACATTGCAGACGGCCTGGCTGAAATATTACTATCCCGTGGAGTTCATGGCGGCGCTTCTCACTTCGGTGATCGACAATCCCAAGAAGGTGTCGGAGTATATTTTGGCCAGCCGGAGCATGGGAATCAACATACTGCCTCCGGACATCAACCAGGGGGAAGCGGGTTTTTCGGTGGACGAGGGAAATATCCGCTACGCCCTGACGGCCATAAAAGGGGTGGGCCGCCCGGTGATCGAAGCCATCGTGGAGGAGAGGCGGCTGCGGGGGCCCTACACCAATCTGAAAGATTTTATCACCAGGGTCGCGGACAGGGATGTGAACAAACGGGCCATCGAGAACTTTATCAAGGCGGGGGCCATGGACGGCCTGGGGGGCACCCGGAAGCAGTGCATGAGCGTCTATGTACAGATTCTGGATCATATTGTAAAAGATAAAAAGAACAATCTGGCGGGACAGCTCACTCTCTTTGACATTGCCTCGGAGGAGGATAAGGAGGAGTTTGATATCCGTATGCCGGATGTGGGGGAGTATACCCGGGAGATGCTGTTTGCCTTTGAGAAGGAGGTGATGGGCATCTATGTCAGCGGCCATCCGCTGGAGGAGTACCAGGAACTGCTGCAAAAATATGCCACCTTCCGAAGCAGTGATTTCGCACTGGATGAGGAGACAGGGCAGGTGGCGGTGACAGACAGGGCTCCGGCGGTGATCGGCGGCATGATTGCGGAAAAAACCATCAAGTATACCCGCAATAACCAGGTAATGGCTTTTATCAGTCTGGAGGATCTGGTGGGCAGCGTGGAGGTGGTGGTATTTCCCAGGGATTATGAACAGTATTCCGCCCTGCTTACCGATGATGCCAAGATTTTTATTCGGGGAAGGGTCTCCGTGGAGGAGGATAAGGATGCCAAGCTGATCTGCGAGCAGATCGCGGGCTTCGAGGAGGCCGCCCGGGGCGGCGAACTGTTCCCCAGGCGGGGGCGCTCCTTCCCGGGAGGAAGTTCCGGCGGTTGGCGCAGCGGCGGAAACGGGTACCGGGGAGCAGGGCAGGGCGCCGCGCCGCAGGGTACGTTGCCGCAGGAGACGTCACAGCAGGGTGTGAAACGACAGGAGGCGCCGCCGCAGGGTACGTTGCCGCAGGAGACGTCACAGCAGGGTGTGAAACAACAGGAGGCGCCGCCGCAGGGTACATCGCCGCAGGAGGCGTCACAGCAGGGGGTGAAACGACAGGAGGCGGCAGGGCAGGGCGCAACACCGCAGAGTACGCCGGGAAAGGGCCGTACTTCGGCGGATGGAGCCGGTGGAGTCCCGGAACAGAGACAGATTACCGGGAACGGCGGGGAGACGCCGGCACAGGCTTCCGGGACTCGGGAGGAGACGGCCCGGCCCAGGATCCGCAGCGTGCCTCCCGGGGTATGGGTACAGTTTCCTACGCTGGAAGCGTACATGCAGTCGGAGCGGCGGCTTCTGGAGGTCACTGCCGACTCCGACGGACAGGATCATCTGGTGGTCTTTATTAAAAATTCCAAGGCTGTAAAAGTACTTCCGGACAATCGGAATGTGTGTGGGGATGAGGCGCTGGTGCAGCGCCTGGGGGCTGTTTTCGGGGAAGAAAATGTCAAAATTGTAACAAAACCTATTGAAAACCCAAAAGAAATGCATTAGAATAAGATGATTGAACGGAGGGGAGCCGACGGGATATGCGGTCAACGTCCGTACAGGAGCGGAACTTGGTAAGGAGGAGAGCATCATGGAGAAGGAGTTAAAGACTATTGGCGTGTTGACCAGCGGCGGAGACGCACCTGGAATGAACGCGGCCATTCGCGCAGTGGTGCGTACGGCGATTGCGAGGGGCCTTAATGTTAAAGGAATCAAGAAGGGCTATAACGGCCTGTTGAACGAAGAGATCATAGATATGCGTCCCAAGGACGTTTCGGACATCATCCAGAGGGGCGGTACCATACTGGGAACGGCCCGCTGCATGGAATTCAAGACCAGCGAGGGCCAGCAGAAGGGCGCTGAGATCTGCAGAAAGCACGGCATCGACGGTATCGTGGTGATCGGCGGGGACGGCTCCTACAGAGGGGCCCAGAAGCTGGCCAGGCTGGGCATCAACACCGTGGGCCTGCCCGGAACCATTGATCTGGACATCTCCTGCACGGACTATACCATCGGTTTTGACACGGCGATCAATACCGCCATGCAGGCCATTGACAAGGTGAAGGACACTTCCTCTTCCCATGAGCGCTGCAGCATTATTGAGGTTATGGGCCGTAATGCGGGATATATCGCCCTGTGGTGCGGCATTGCCAACGGCGCGGAGGACATTCTGCTTCCGGAAAAGTATGATTTCAATGAGCAGGCTATTATCAACAATATCATTGACAGCCGCAAGAAGGGCAAGAACCATCATCTGATTATTAACGCGGAGGGAATCGGGCATTCCACTTCCATGGCCAGGCGCATTGAGGCGGCCACCGGCATTGAGACCCGCGCAACCATCCTGGGCTACATGCAGCGGGGCGGTAACCCCACCTGTAAAGACCGTTATTACGCCTCCATCATGGGAGCCTATGCGGTGGATATTCTGCTGCAGGGTAAGACCAACCGGGTGGTGGGCTACCGCCACGGCGAATTCGTGGACTTCGACATTGAGGAAGCCCTGAACATGCAAAAGAGCATTGACCCTTATCAGTTTGAGGTGTCGAAAATTCTGTCCATCTGACATTTACAGGGACGGCAGAGAGCTGCCATACCGCCGAAAAGGCCGTGTATGGCAGCTTTTTTCTACCGGCCTTTTAGCGCGGGAAGGAGACCAGGCAATGATTACAAGCACATCTAACCAGAGGGTAAAGCAGATCACCCAGTGGCAGGAAAAAGCCAGGGCCCGCAGACAGGACGGCGTATTCCTGGCGGAAGGACTGAAAATGTATCAGGAGGCTCCGGCGGACCTGGTGAGAGAGGTATACCTGACGGAGTCCCTGCTGGAGCAGTTGAAAAACCGAAGGCAGGAATCAGAACAGAATGATATTAATATAGAAGAAAAGCTGGAAAAAACAGGGTTTGAACTGGTGACCCAGGAGGTCATTGCGCGCATGTCCGATACCCAGACCCCCCAGGGGATTCTCACCGTCCTGCAAAGGCCTGCCTATGAATTGGAGCAGATGCTTCAGGTGAAACGGCCTCTGCTGGTACTGCTGGAGGACTTACAGGATCCGGGTAATCTGGGGACCATTCTCCGCACGGGGGAAGGAGCAGGAATAACGGGTGTTATCATGTCAAAAAAAACAGTGGATATTTTTAACCCCAAGACCATCAGGGCCACCATGGGTTCCATATACCGGGTTCCCTTCCTCTATGTGGAGGATTTGGGAGAAACGGTGGAGATGCTGCGGGAGAGAGGAATCCGGGTCTATGCGGCCCATTTGCAGGGGCAGACCTATTACAGCAGTTTCTCATTCACAGGAGGGACCGCCTTCCTCATCGGCAATGAGGGGAACGGGCTGTGCAGGGAGACGGCGGAGCAGGCGGATTCCTATCTGAAGATACCCATGGAAGGGCGGGTGGAATCCCTGAACGCGGCCATAGCCGCTTCCCTGCTGGTCTATGAGGCCCACAGGCAGCGAAATGCGGGGACGGCGGGATCATCAGGAATGTAGTTATGGGGGAGATGCGGAACTAAAAACAGCATGTCCCCGAAAGCACACTGATCCAGATAGGGACGCGAAGCGTGCATATCTGGATCACCAGGAATGTGTGCTGTAGGGGAGATGCGGAACTAAAAACAGCATGTCCCCGGAAAGCGCACTGATCCAGATAGGGACGCGAAGCGTGCATATCTGGATCACTGGGAATGTGTGCTGAGAGGGGAGATGCGGAACTAAAATAGGAGGCAGAATATGCAGACAGGTAAAAAGATCGGTTTCATCGGACTGGGCAATATGGCTTCGGCCATGATCGGCGGTATGCTGCAAAAAGGGGCGGCGCGGCCGGAGGACATCATTGGTTCCGCCCGCACAGCGGCCACCTGCAGGAGGGTGGCGGAACAATACGGCATCACCACCTACTCTTCCAATGCGGAAGTGGCGGAACAGGCTGACATCCTGTTTTTGGCGGTGAAGCCCCAGTTTTTTCCGGAGGTGATCGGGGAGATACGGGAGCATGTGCGTTCCCGGACCCTGATCGTCAGCATTGCGGCGGGAAAGACACTGAAAGAGATCACCGGTCTGTTTGGCGGGGCCAGGAAAATCCTGCGATGTATGCCCAACACGCCGGCTCTGGTGCTGGAGGGCTGCACCGGTGTGTGTGCCGATGATCTGGTGGACGAAGAGGAACTGGAAGAAGTTCTGGAACTGCTGCACAGCTTCGGCGTGGCGGAAGCCGTGCCGGAGCGGCTGATGGATGCGGTGGTGGGGGTCAGCGGCAGTTCCCCGGCCTATGTGTTCCTGTTTCTGGAGGCCATGGCGGACGGAGCGGTGGCGGCAGGCATGCCCCGCAGACAGGCGTATACCTTTGCCGCCCAGGCCGTACTGGGCAGTGCGAAACTGCTGCTGGAAACCGGTAAGCATCCGGGAGAATTGAAGGATATGGTCTGCTCTCCGGGAGGCACCACCATTCAGGCCGTAAAAGTACTGGAGGAAAAGGGCCTGCGGGCGGCGGTGATGGAGGCCATGGAAGCCTGCGTGGAGAAGTCACGGAAACTGTAAAATCTATGGCCCCGGGAGGGGGGGTTGACAAAACGCCCGGCTTCTGTTATCATTTGCCTTGTAACAAAATTAACAATCTTGTAATAATTTAGATAAGAAAGGGATAAAATTATTACAAAATTGGTTGGAGGTAAAGGAAATGGCAAAAGGCAAAAGGCTGTCTGCCTTCCTGGCCGGGGTGCTGCTTATGGGCGCGCTGGCAGGCAATGCAGGCATGACCGTAGAAGCTGGCGGCAATTCAGATTACCTGAATTCATTGAGCGGCGGTATGGCGGCTCTGCTGGACTCTAATACCGGGAGTGCGGAGGAGTTGATCAATACCACCCAGAGAAGCCTCGACCTGAAAGCGGCGCAGGAAGAGGAAGAGTGCACATTGGTTATGGCCAATGTGAAGAATGCCCTGAATGTCAGGGCGGAAGCCAGCGAAGATGCGGAAAAGGTAGGAATGATATACAAGGATTGCGGCGGCACCATCCTGGAGCGGGTGGACGGCTGGACAAAACTCCAGTCCGGCGACCTGGTGGGATGGGCCAAGGACGAGTATCTGCTGTTTGACGAGGAGGCCATAGAACTGGCCGCCAGCGTGGGGATTACCACAGCCACCATCGACGCGGAGATGCTGAAAGTCCGCACAGAGCCCGACAAAAATGCGGATATATACGGGGCCCTGGCCAAGGACGAGATCGTAGAAGTGATGAACACCGATGAGGACGGCTGGGTTTGCATCAACTACGAAGGGGAGGACGGATTTGTGTCCTCCGAATATATCACCATTGATTTTAAAATAGACTTCGGTGAGACCATGGAGGCCATCAAGGAGCGGGAAGAGGCCGAAAAGGAGGCAAAGCGCCACCAGAATTACGGCGAATTTACCACCGATGCGGATACCACGCTGCTGTTGGCGGCGCTGATCCAATGTGAGGCGGGAGGCGAGAGTTACGAAGGTCAGTTGGCCGTGGGCGCGGTGGTTATGAACCGTGTCAGGAGCGCCGCTTACCCCAACACCATTCACGGCGTCATCTATGCGTCCGGCCAGTTCACGCCCGCGCAGAGCGGCAAGGTCAACCGGGTATATGAGTCCGGCAAGATCAAAGAGAGCTGCATACAGGCGGCGCAGGAAGCCTTGTCCGGCGTATCCAATGTGGGCGATCTGACCCACTTCCGCCGCAATAACGGTCGTCAGGGTCTGGTAATCGGCAACCATGTATTTTATTAAAAATAAGCTGCGCAAAAAGCACGATGGATTCGTCTATCGTGCTTTTTTTCACGACGGCGGCAGTGCATTTTTCCACATAAAGGGATTGCGAAGCAGCCCGCAGTGTAGTATATTATTAATAACCTTAAAACATTTCTTATAAGGGGAAGGGAAGAGCAATAAAGGAGGATGCGTATGCAAGAGGTTATTTTTTGGCTGGTTTTGCTGATTATCTGCATCGGCATAGAAGTGGCCACCATGGGTCTCACCACCATCTGGTTCGCGGGCGGCGCGCTGATTGCCATTTTTGCGGCGGTGATCGGGGCTCCGATCTGGCTGCAGGCCACAATCTTCATCATTGTATCCCTGGTGCTGCTTTTCTTTACCAGGCCCATCGCCGTGAAGTATTTCAACAAGGATCGTGTCAAGACCAATGTGGAGAGCATGGTGGGACGTCAGGCCATCGTGATCAGCGAGATTGACAATTTACAGGGCATAGGCCAGGTGACGGTGGGCGGCCAGGAATGGAGCGCCAGAAGCGCGGAGGAGCAAGTGACAATCGCAGTGGGGGCTGTGGTAACGGTGGTGGCCATCAACGGCGTCAAGCTGATTGTCCGGGAACAGCCGCTGCAAAATACCACACAGGCAGCAGAGGCCAAATAGGCAGAAGGAGGAAAAAATGTTACCATTAGTATTAATCGCACTTGTAGTACTGATCTTATGTATCTTTGTATCCTGCATCAAGATTGTGCCCCAGGCACAGGCTTTTGTAATGGAGCGTATGGGCGCGTATCAGGGAACCTGGTCCGTGGGCTTCCATGTGAAAATGCCTTTCCTGGACCGGGTGGCCAGAAGGGTGAACCTGAAGGAGCAGGTGGCGGATTTCCCGCCTCAGCCCGTGATTACCAAGGACAACGTGACCATGCGGATCGACACGGTGGTGTTTTATCAGATCACGGATCCCAAGCTGTTCACCTATGGCGTGGAGAATCCCATGATGGCAATAGAGAACCTGACGGCTACCACCCTGCGTAACATTATCGGCGATCTGGAACTGGACCAGACGCTGACCAGCCGTGAGACTATCAACACCAAGATGCGTGCCGCGCTGGATATCGCCACCGATCCCTGGGGCATCAAGGTAAACCGTGTGGAACTTAAGAACATCATTCCTCCTGCCGAGATTCAGAACGCCATGGAAAAGCAGATGAAGGCGGAGCGTGAGAGACGTGAGGCCGTCACCAGGGCAGAGGGTGAGAAGAAAGCCAATATTCTGGAGGCTGAGGGCGCCAAGGAATCCGCGATTCTGCGTGCGGAAGCGGATAAGCAGTCCGCAATCCTGCGGGCGGAGGCTCAGAAGGAGAAGATGATTCGTGAGGCGGAAGGTGAGGCGGAAGCGATTCTGAAGGTGCAGCAGGCCAACGCGGAAGGTATCCGTCTGCTGAAAGAAGCAGGCGCGGACGAGGCCGTACTGAAGATCAAGAGCCTGGAGGCATTTGAGAGAGTGGCGGACGGCAAGGCTACCACAATCCTGCTTCCTGCGGAATTGCAGGGTATCGCCAGCATGGCGACGGCGTTCAAGACAGCAAGCCAGCAGCCTTCACAGCAATGAACAAAACAGTAGTCCCTTTTTAGGGTGGGAGCAGGCCGGGACGGCCTGCTCTTTTTTTGAAGCGGAAGGGGCAGAAAGACGTCGGTTTGTCCCTCTTGAAAAACGGAGGGAAATGAAGTATAGTTATGGTAAGAATATCAGAAGGGGAGCAGTTCGGGCGGGCCGTCTGGAGAGATACTCAGGCGGGACCGGATATGCGGAAAGGAAAAGATGGATTTAAAGGGACGGGATTTTTTGAAACTGCTGGATTTCAGCGCGGAGGAGATTGTGTATCTGCTGGACTTGGCGGCGGAACTTAAAGAGAAGAAAAAGCAGGGCGTTTTGGTGGATTCTTTAAAAGGGAAGAATGTGGTTCTGATTTTTGAAAAGACCAGTACCAGAACCCGGTGTGCTTTTGAGGTGGCAGCCCATGACCTGGGCATGGGAACTACTTATCTGGATCCCAGCGGCTCCCAGATCGGCAAGAAGGAGAGTATCGCGGATACGGCTGAGGTTTTGTCCGGCATGTTTGAGGGGATTGAGTACCGGGGATACGGACAGGAGATTGTGGAGGAACTGGCCAGACATTCCAGAGTACCTGTCTGGAACGGCCTAACCAATGAATTTCATCCCACCCAGATGCTGGCGGACGCGCTGACCATAAGAGAGCATTTCGGGCATCTGAAGGGGATCCGTCTCACATACATGGGAGATGCCAGATATAATACGGGTAATTCCCTGATGGTGCTGTGCGCCAAACTGGGGATGCATTTTACGGCCTGCACCAGCGCAAAATATTTCCCGGAGGGGGAATTGGTGAAACAGTGTGAGGAACTGGCTGCGGCCAGCGGCGGCAGCATTACACTGACCGAGGATGTGGAAGCCGGAACCAGGGGTGCGGACGTGGTCTGCACCGATGTTTGGGTATCCATGGGTGAGCCGGACGAAATCTGGGCGGAGCGCATCGGGGATCTGAAGGGATATCAGGTGAACAAAAAGGTGATGGAGAATGCGGGACCCCAGGCCGTCTTTATGCATTGCCTGCCTGCTTTCCATGATTTGAAAACCAAGATCGGCGCGGAAGTGGGGAAAAAATTCGGTATTACCGAAATGGAAGTGACGGATGAAGTGTTTGCCTCACCGCAGTCTTTGGTGTTCCAGGAGGCAGAAAACCGTATGCATACCATCAAGGCTGTGATGGCGGCTACTTTGGGCTGGAGCCGATAAAGCGAATCGGAGGCAGGCGCAGAGACGAAAGGAATATAGATGAAAGCAGAGATATTGGCGCTATTGCGGGAGAGTGAAGATTACGTATCCGGGCAGGAGTTGTGTAATCGTTTCGGCGTATCCCGCTCCGCCGTCTGGAAAGCAGTGAATCAACTGAAAAAAGAAGGCTATGAAATCCGGGCGGTGCAGAATCGGGGCTATAAGCTGGTGAGGGCGCTGGACTATGGAGAGAGTGAACTTCGCAGCCGTATACACACTGCCTGGGCGGGGTCGCAACTCTATTTTCATCAGGTGACCGGATCCACCAACCTGTTGGCGAAGCAGGCGGGGGAGAGGGATGCTCCCCACGGTGCGCTGTTTGTGGCAGGAGAGCAGACTGCCGGACGTGGCAGGCGGGGCAGGAGTTGGCAATCGCCCCCGGAGGCCAATATATATTTTACCATCTTGCTGCGGCCCGGGTTTTCGCCGGATCAGGCTTCTATGCTGACCCTGGTGATGGCACACAGCGTGGCGGCTGCCATCCACAGGCTCACGGGAATGGAGGCGGGGATCAAATGGCCCAATGATGTGTTGCTGGAGGACAGAAAAGTCTGCGGCATTCTGACGGAAATGAGCCTGGAGCGGGAGTATATCCACTATGTGGTGTGCGGCGTAGGGATCAATGTGGCTCCCCAGGTGTTCCCTGAAGAGATTCGGGAGCATGTCACCACCGTGGAGGCCGCTTACGGTCAGCCCGTGTCCAAAGGGGCGCTCCTGCAGTATGTGATCGAGGCATTTGAGCAGGACTATGATGCATTTGCGGCTGCCGGCGATTTGTCGCCGCTGCTTGATAGTTACAACGGGATGCTGGTGAATCTGGGACGGGGAGTGCGGATTCTGGACCCCAAGGGAGAGTGGGAAGGCACTGCCCGGGGCATCAACACCAGAGGAGAATTGCTGGTGGAGGATGCGGCGGGCAGGGTCACAGCGGTTTATGCGGGAGAGGTGTCTGTCCGGGGCGTATATGGGTATGTGTGAGATGACAGGAATATGTCCCATGGCATGTAACATGATTTATAAATAGAGGAAAGTATGGAACAGGAACGGGTGGTGCTCTGCGGCGCCAACGCCTATGAGCAGAAATACTATTTTAATCAGGCATTTAAAGGGATTCCGGAATCCATTCAGGAGGAACTGCATATAATCTGTGTGTTGTTCACCGAGGAGGTGGGAGGTGTGTTTACCATTGTCTTTGAGCCGGACGGTTCCGTATCCCTGGAGACCAATGCGGAGGATGGCGACTTTTATTATGACGAGATCAGCAGCGGGCTGCTGGTGTCGGAGATCCGCAGGAAGAGGCGGGATCTTCTGGAGTCCCTGAGTCTGTATTACAGGGTCTTTATATTGAAAGAAGATTTGTCGGCGATGCTGGAGGAGTAAAGTTGGAAGGGAGGGGCAGTATGATCTTAGTAGTAGATGTGGGCAATACCAATATCACCTGCGGCGTATATGGCAACCGGGAGATGAAGGCCACCTTTCGGATGACCACTAAGACGCCCCGGACTTCCGATGAATACGGCGTTATGATGAGTCAGCTTTTGTCGGCCAGAGGAGTCAGGGCCCAGTCCATCGAGGGCGTAGCGGTGGCCAGCGTAGTGCCGGATGTGATGCATTCTCTGATGGGCGGTATCACCCGCTATGTGACCAGTCAGGTGCTGACCGTGGGTCCCGGCATCAAGACAGGTATCAAGATCACCACGGAGGACCCCAGGGCCATCGGCGCGGACCGAATTGTGGACGCGGTGGCGGCTTATGAAAAATACGGCGGGCCCGCTCTGGTCATTGACTTTAATACCGCTACTACCTATGACTATGTGACTGCCCAGGGACATTTTGCGGCGGGTATCACCGCTCCCGGCATCCGCATCAGTTCGGAGGCGCTGTGGAAGGAGACGGCTAAGCTGCCCAATATAGAGATTAAGAAGCCCAGGTCCATTCTGGCCCAGGAGACCATCAGCAGTATGCAGGCGGGATTGGTGTACGGGCAGATCGGCCAGACGGAATATATCATCAAAAAAGTGAAGGAAGAGACCGGTATCCCGGATATGAAGGTGGTGGCCACCGGCGGTTTGGGACGGCTGATTGCGGAGGAGACAGAGGCCATTGATTTTTATGATCCCTATCTGACCCTGGACGGTCTGCGAATCCTGTACGAGAAAAACAAAAACCGATAAAATGGAAGTTTGGACGCGGTATCACAGAGGGGTCTGAGATACGCGGATAGAGGAAAGTATGAGTATTTTACAGATTGGAAATGTAATTTTAGACAATAATGTAATTTTAGCTCCCATGGCAGGTGTGACAGACCTGCCATTTCGTGTATTGTGCAGGGAGCAGGGAGCTGGCCTGGTGTGCATGGAGATGGTCAGCGCCAAGGCCATTTACTACAATAATAAGAACACGGAGCAATTGCTGGAGATCTGTTCCGGGGAAATGCCGGTTTCCCTCCAGCTTTTTGGTTCTGACCCGGATATCCTCAGCGAGATGGCCAAGCGCATCGAGGATCGTCCCTTTGCCATCCTGGACCTGAACATGGGCTGTCCTGTGCCCAAAGTGGCGGGCAATGGGGAGGGATCGGCCCTGCTGAAAAATCCCGTCTTGGTCAGGGAAATCCTGTCCAAGCTGGTAAAGGCCATCCGCAAGCCTGTGACGGTGAAAATCCGCAAGGGTTTTGATGAGGAACATGTCAACGCGGTGGAGATTGCCCGGATCGCGGAGGACTGCGGCGTGGCGGCAGTGACGGTTCATGGCCGCACCAGGCAGCAGTATTACAGCGGCAAGGCGGATTGGGACATCATCGCGGCGGTAAAGAATGCCGTGAAGATTCCTGTGATTGGCAACGGAGACGTGGTGGACGCCGGCGCGGCGGAGGCGATGCTGCGGCATACGGGCTGTGACGGAGTGATGATTGGCCGGGCAGCCCAGGGCAATCCCTGGATTTTTCGGGAAACGGTCCAATATCTGGAGACTGGTATCCTTCCGCCCCGTCCTCATCCCCGGGAGGTAAAGGAACTGGTGCGGCGGCATGCGGCGCTGCAGATGCAGCACAAGGGGGAATATACGGCAGTGCGGGAGATGCGCAAACATCTGGCCTGGTATACGGCGGGGTATCCCCACTCTGCCCGTTTCCGGCAGACCATCAATACCATGGAGACCATGGAGCAGTTATTGGCCGGACTGGAAGAAATCTTTGGGGCGTAAACGCCCGGTATTTTGGCAAATGCATATTTTTGCCCTGAACCACATAGAGTAGTGATTGAAAAACAGGCTTCGGGCATGTAAGGGGGCTTATGGAACATGTGGTATACCTGATGGTAAAAAAGGGCAATAAGGGGAACCGGGAGCCTGTGGTGCTGGAACGTTTGCAGATGGGGCAGATGCATCTGAGCCGGGTGACGCTGCTGGAACCTTATCTGGAGGCATGGCGGCATCCTTCCCATGTGTGCGGTGTGATATGGGACAAGATCCGAGAGCGCTGCCAGGAGGGAGCCAGTCTGCGGGAACTGCACAGGTGTCTTCCGGATTATCAGGTTTGGGACAGGAGTTTCCAGGGTTATCTGCAGCGGCGTAAGATGAGCAGGGAATGGCTGAGGGTGTGGCAGGTACCTTTTTTTGACCGATACGGCGGAGCAGAGCAGCTGCAGATTCTGATGGACAATGTGGAGGAATGGCAGCGATACTCCCAGATTCTGGTGCTGGGATTTAACCCGGATATGGCGGTGTGGCTGCCCCTGCTGGCGCGCCGGGCCAGAGGAATTGATTTTTATCTGGACTATGAACCCAGGGGCATGGAGGAACTTCAGGAGTGGATCGGGGAGGAGTACGGGCTTGTGAGCCAGTGGCGGATTTTGGAGAGCAGGGAGCAGCCTGATGCCGGGCCGGAGCCATCGGCTGCCGGGCCAAGCCTCCAAGAAGTGGGAGATGAGGGAGCGGCCGGGAAAAAAGCCATATCTTACCCGGGATTGAGTCAATATTTCCGGGGGTACGGGGAGCCCTGCCTGGTGCTGGACTTTACAGGCGCAGCGGACATCCCGGTGACAGGGCTCAGAGCCGGCAGTATGTGGTGGGATCTGGGAGCCCTGGAAGAAAAGCGGCATCTGTTGGAGGACCGGCCTCTGGGGGTAAGATATGTGTCACTGCGGACTCTGTGGAGGGACATGGTGTAGTGCGGGGGACAATCCGCTCCATACTGCTAATTGCTGTATTTTCGGGCCGAAGATTAACTGTAAATGCTCTGGAGTCTGTGCGAGAGAGCAGGATTGATCATGCTGTTGCGCCGCAGGAGTGTTTGTTTAGAGAAGAGCATCTGCTTACATGAGTATGCCGGTTTACAGCAAGTGGTACTTGACACCACTTGGAAAATTCAGTATAATACGGTGTGCCAATTAGGAAAACAACGATTTTACTATAAATGTATAAAGAAGGAAGGGGATTACAGAATGCAGGAAAAGAAAAACATTTTGACCTATGAGGGCCTGAAGAAGTACGAGGAGGAACTTCACGAGTTGAAGGTGGTAAAACGTCAGGAAGTGGCCCAGAAAATCAAGGAAGCCAGGGAGCAGGGAGACCTGTCGGAGAATGCAGAGTACGATGCGGCTAAGGATGAGCAGAGGGATATTGAAGCCCGAATCGAGGAGTTGGAGAAGATTCTGAAGAATGCCGAGGTAGTGGTAGAGGAAGAGGTGGATCTGGACAAGATCAGTATCGGCTGCCGCGTCAAACTGTTGGATATTGAGTACAGCGAGGAGCTGGAGTATAAGATTGTGGGTTCCACCGAGGCCAACAGCCTTAAGGGCAAGATTTCCAATGAGAGTCCTGTGGGCAAGGCGCTGCTGGGCAGGAAGATCGGTGATACGGTGGAAGTGGAGACGCAGGCAGGCACATTTTCGTATAAAGTGCTGGAGATCCAGAGAAGCAACTGATTGGAGACAGCGGATACCATATCCTGACCGGCATGTGGATGCGGGGAAAGGGGCCGGGCGCTTTAGACACGTTCATTGCGCCGATGAGTAAGGGGCCGGAACAGGAAATGGGGAATTATAATAGGAGATAAAAAAGTGGCGGAAGAAAAGAACAATCAGGCAAAGCAGGAACAGCAGCAGGATATCGGCCAGCTGCTGAAGGTGAGAAGGGAGAAGCTGGCCGTTCTGCAGGAGGCGGGCAAGGATCCCTTTCAGATTACTAAATACGATGTGACTCATCACAGCACGCAGATCAAGGAGCAATACGGGGAATTGGAGGGGAAGACCGTGCGCATCGCAGGACGTATCATGTCCAAGCGCATCATGGGCAAGGCCTCTTTTTGCAATATCCAGGATCTGCCCGGCAATATTCAGTGCTATGTGGCCCGGGACAGCATCGGCGAGGAAGCCTATGCGGAATTTAAAAAGTATGATGTGGGTGACATTGCGGGCATCGAAGGAGAGGTGTTTACCACCAAAACGGGGGAGATCTCCGTACATGCCACAGGCGTGACCCTGCTGGCCAAGAGCCTGCAGATTCTGCCGGAGAAGTATCACGGACTGACCAACACGGATATCCGCTACCGTCAGAGATATACGGATCTTATTATGAATGCGGAGGTGAAGGACACCTTCATCAAGCGTTCCCGCATTATCAAGGAGATTCGCAATTTCCTGGATGACAGGGGCTTTATGGAAGTGGAGACTCCCATGCTGGTGTCCAATGCGGGCGGCGCGGCGGCCAGGCCCTTCGAGACGCACTACAATGCGTTGGATGAGGACGTGAAGCTGCGCATTTCTCTGGAATTGTATCTGAAGAGGCTCATTGTGGGCGGTCTGGAGCGGGTCTATGAGATTGGCCGGGTATTCCGCAATGAGGGTGTGGACACCCGCCACAATCCGGAGTTTACCCTGATGGAACTGTATCAGGCATATACCGACTATGAGGGTATGATGGAACTGACAGAGAGTATGTTCCGCTATCTGGCCCAGACGGTTTGCGGCAATACTGTCATCACTTATAATGGCATGGAGATTGATTTTGGAAAGCCCTTTGAGCGTATTACCATGAATGACTGCATTAAGAAGTACGCAGGGGTGGATTTTGACGCGGTGGAGGGAGATGAGGCCGCCAAGGCTCTGGCTGACCAGCACCATATAGCATATGAGGCCCGTCACACCAAGGGGGATATCATCAACTTATTCTTCGAGGAGTACTGCGAGAAGAACCTGGTGCAGCCTACTTTCGTGATGGACCATCCTCTGGCCATCTCCCCGCTGACCAAGAAGAAGCCGGAAGATCCCGAAAAGGTGGAGCGTTTTGAACTGTTTATCAATACCTGGGAGATGTGCAATGCCTATTCCGAGTTGAACGATCCTCTGGATCAGAGGGAGCGTTTCGCGGCTCAGGACGCGGCCTTTGCTGCCGGGGATGAGGAGGCCAACCATACGGATGAGGACTTCCTGAACGCCCTGGAGGTCGGCATGCCTCCCACCGGAGGCATCGGCTACGGTATTGACCGGCTGGTGATGCTGCTCACCGACAGTCCGGCCATCCGGGATGTGCTGCTGTTCCCGACGATGAAAACTTTGGGTGGAAAAGACCAGTAAAATCTAGGGTTTGCGGTACTTGAACTTGTAAACTACAACAAATTTACAACAATTTTACAACGCATAATGAAGAATAATGAGCGTTAATGAATAGTTGTACTCATAAATCCAATTCAATATTTTGTACGATAAGGACATTTTTCTAAAAGAAAATTTTAGGGAAGTGTCCTTTTGTTATGGTCGAAAAACAAAATAGAAATGGAGGAAATGAACATGAGTAATACAGCCTGGTGCTGGTGGGAGAGCCGTACCTGAACCACATCCTGGACAAGCAGGTG
>BLLU01000291.1 GCA_011959105.1 Lachnospiraceae bacterium
AAAGCCGCCAAACCCTAGTGTTTACGGGCTTTGCGGCTTAGCTCCGACTATTCGACTCCTCGGCGGATAGCTTGAACTTACTGCTTTTTCTTCGTTTTTGATGAACCTATTATCCATATTCTTTAAAAATCGGCCTCGTTTTTGTGCCCATCAAAATTTTTAGAGCCAAAATAGAGCCAGACAGACCACCGCTTCTCCTTGTCTCCCCTATCAACATAGTGTTAACGTCATATAAAACAAATTTATAATCAGCATTATTGAAGTGTTGTGTTTTTAATATATTCCATCATATACTGCCTAGCTTCAAATAAATTAGAAAATTTTTCGCTGTCTTGCGACGATTTTCTACCATTGTTGGTTACAATTAAGCCGATATAATTTCGTTTTAATTCCGCATAAACATCTTTTATAGGATACCCGATTGCCTCACCTCTCCAATAATCATCTTCGACAATCTTCCAGTTATATAATGGACAAAGTTTTTCTATGGCATTGCGCATTTCCGCTGCACTATGGTAGCGCTTCTCTGGCAATTTATGACATGCTTTTTTTACTATTTTATGAAGCTTGCAATAACCTCATTTCCGCATGACAAAATTGCAAGCAAATTGCAATTTCCCTTATGCTTAAATCAGTATAAATCTTTACTTGCCAAAGCAGAAGATAGTGTTACTGCGCCGAAACTACTGGACTTTATTAATACAATTAGAGACTTTTCACAACCTTTATATCGTTTAAAGGAAGATGCAAAGATAATGCAACAAGTTGAACATCTCAAAAAAATTATAAAGTAAATTCAGGTATCAAAAAGGTATCACGCCCCACATTAAAAGCCGGAAAGTCCGCTGTTTATGCGGCTTTCCGGCTTTCTGTTTACTATTCAAACTCGGCGTGTTCTTTGTTGCTCTTAACTATATTTGTTTAATTTTTGTACAAATATACACCCATTTCTACATCAATTACATCATTTATTATGGCTTGCTGATTTTGTGTTGCCAAAATGTTGCCACGCATTCGGATTTTAGCAATCAACCTACAATATCTTTTGAAAAACATTTTGACCATGAGTTTGAAAAATTACCCGATAACCGCATTTTTCATAAAACATATCTTCTTCAGAGCCTAATGTAACATATTTAAATCCTTTTTTTCTTGCTAAATCTTCAAAATAACTCAATAGCTTTTTTGTTATCCCCTGTCTCCTGTAGTTTTCACGACATGCCGTAAAGCCAATTACAAGACTGTCCTTATTTTCTGCCCGCCCTAAAATCGCTGAAACTATTTCTTCATCCTTCATCGCATACACTAAAGGCTGCGATCCCTCTACAAATCTTTTATGCCATGCATCATAGCCGTATAATTCCTCATTATTCGTACCCAAAACATCATAACACAATTCTAAAACTTCTTTTAGTTCCTTCTCTGTTTCAATTTCTTTCATAGTTATCATTTACAAATTACCTCCGTTGCCCTTGACGTTATATCGAAATCCAAGGTTCCCATTCCGCAGCATTACTCGAACTCGGCGTGTCCTTTGTTGTTCTTAACTATATTTGTTTAAGTTTTATGCAAATACACGCCTGTTTTTACTCCAATTACATCATTTATTATGGCTTGCTGATTTTCTGTTGCCAAAATGTTGCCACGCAT
>BLLU01000292.1 GCA_011959105.1 Lachnospiraceae bacterium
GGGTATCGGGTATCGGGTATCGGGTATCGGGTATCGGGTATCGGGTATCGGGTATTGGGTATCGGGCTCTGGCTTCAGGCATCGGCCACCAGGCCGGCCGGAAAAAGAACCAGGGCCCTGTGTGCAGGAGGGAAAATGCGGAACTTAATGCAGGAAAGGAAAAGAGCATGATATTTAATACGGGTGCGGCTCTATTGGATGCCATCGTGCTGGCGGTGGTGTCAAAGGAGCCGGAAGGGACATATGGGTATAAGATCACCCAGGATGTGCGTCAGGTAATAGACTTGTCGGAATCCACGCTGTATCCGGTGCTGCGTCGTCTGCAAAAGGACGATTGCCTGGAGGTATATGACAGGGAATGTGCGGGACGTAACAGGCGTTATTATAAGGTAACCAGCAGTGGCTGGGCGCAGCTGCGGCTGTATGAAGGCGAGTGGCGCAGTTATTCGGACAAAATCACTTCGCTGTTTGAGGGAAGAGGCTGAATCAGAAATCGGCTTTTAAAATATGGGAGAGACCCCGGTACAGTGGGGCGGGAAGGATGAATATGAATAAATTTGATTTTATGGGGCAATTAGAGTGTTTGCTGCAAAATATATCCGAACAGGAGAGACAGGAGGCTCTGCAGTACTACGGGGATTACTTTGACGATGCGGGGCCGGAGAACGAGCAGGCAGTAATAGAGGCTTTGGGCAATCCTGCACGGGTGGCGGAGAATATCAAGAGGGATCTGTATGGGGCAGGCTATGGGGATGGCTGCAAAAACCGCAAGCCTGTCACCGGCAGGGAACTTACCGAGTATGGTACAGATATTGAAGAGCCCGCGGAGAATGAGGGCCAGAATGGGACAGAGCAGGGCAATGTAGCACAGAGTACTGTAGCACAGAGCACTGTAGCACAAAGTGCTACGGCGCAGGGTATTGCAGAACAGAGTATTGCGGCCCCGAGCATGGAAGCCCAGGGCACAGCAAACCATAGTACAGCGGTACAAGGCATAGAGGCTCAGAGAACTGCGGCCCAGGGCATGGAAGCTCAAGGTACTGCGGCCCAGAGCATGGCAGCTCAGGGTACTGCAGCCCAGAATACAGCGGAACAGGGCACTGCAGCCCAGAATCCAACGCCTCAGGGCACGGCGGCGTATAATACAGCGGAACAGAGTGCTATGTCCCAGAGGACAGCGGCAGAAAGCATGGCAGCACGAGGCACTGCGGCACAAAGTACTGCTGCACAAGGAATAACGGCATATGGCACGTCATCTCACGGCATCCCCGGAACTGGCGCGGCCGCCGCGGCCGTTACAACGCCCTGGCAAGGGGTGTCCCAGCCGGCGGCTCCCTGGAACTATGGGAAACAGGATTCCCGGGGCAAATCAGGAAAAACCGGGAAGGAGCCATTGTCCGGAGGCATTATTGCGCTGATCGTAATCCTCTGTATTATCTGTCTTCCGGTGGCTGTAGGCCTGCTGGGGGGATTGGTGGGACTTCTCGCCGGAGTGGCGGGGGTCATATTGGGCTTGCTGGCCGCCTGGTTCTGCATGATTCTGGGATTTGGCGTGGCCGCACTGATATGCATTATCGCAGGCCTCTTTGTTGCCGTTGGAGGTGTAGTGGGGCTGGGGCTCCATCCCATGGCCGGGTTAGGGCTGATCGGGGGAGGATTAATGGCAGTGGGGATAGGAATCTTTTTTCTGATCTTGACAGTGGCTATGGCGGGTGTGGCTACCCCGGCCATTTTCCGCGGAATCGGTCGTTTATTATCCAGGAAAAAGAAGAAAGCGTAAAGGGAAAGTACTTATCTTAATATAAATACAGTGTCTGCCATGACAGCGCCGCATAACGGGTGTGTGGAAATGTTCGGAGTTCGGAGGCGGGAAATTCCCGCCGGAGCGGGGCGCCGAAAGGGCGGATGCACAATCCATTACAGAAAGGCAAGGAGATTATGAAAAAATTTATGAAATTCTGTTTTGTGCTGGCTTTGGTACTGATTATTGTGGGAGGTATGTTCTACATGCTGGGCAGGAGGGCCGGCGGCAGACAGGATATGAATGATTTGCTGAAAGAAATCGGCGGAGATTGGGTGGATTTTGACTGGGAGGATCATATTGATTTTGCGGGTTATGAGATTGACGATGCCTCTATGTTCAGTGAAAGCTATGCTGTTTGGAAAGGGGATGTGGAAAGGCAGATGGTCGTCCAGGGGAGCGTCGGGGAGCTGAATCTGGAGATTGGCGGCAGCATGATAGAAATCAAGGATTCTCCTGACGGAAATATCTATATCGAAGGCGAGAGCGTGGGCAAGATGCAGGCCTATGTGGAGGGAGATGTGTTGTATATCAAATCCGTGCGTCCTGCCAATTTGGCGGATGAGATTAAAAACAGTTCCATTATACTGTACCTGCCCGAAGAATGCTCTCTGAGACATTTGGACCTGTCCCTGGGAGCCGGACAGCTGAAGCTGAAAAACAGGGTGGTGGAGGATATGGAAGTGTCTGTGGGAGCCGGACAGCTGCTGCTGACAGATGTGACGCTGAATACCCTGGAAGTTTCCCTGGGGGCAGGGGAACTGCGCGCTCAGGACGTGACGGTACTCTCTCTGGACGCATCTATCGATATGGGCAATATGGACTTTACCGGTGCCATCAACGAGAGCGCAGAGATCAGCTGCTCCATGGGGAATGTGAACATGGATCTGGAGGGGAACCAGGAAGATTTTAATTTCCAGTTGAATTGTGTGGCGGGCAATATGGAAATCGACGGAGAACGATTTTCCGGAGCGGCGATGGACCGCTATATAGACAATGGAGCGGCCAAATATATGGAGATCAACTGCTCCATGGGAAATGTGGATATTAAGTTCTGACAAAACGCGCTGAGGCCGGTGATTCTGCCCTTGCCTCAGCGCGTTTTTGTCTGTTTGGGTTTTGCACGCCGCCCAAGGTGTAAATAGCGGCTGTTATTCCATGTCTGATTTTTCCGGTGTTACCTGGATGAAGAGCCCGGCTTTTCTCAAAGCTGGCCGCAGTGCCAGGTAGAAGATGCTGGCGGCGATGACGGCCACCACCGCGTTCACGGCTGTGGTGACGGTGGCCATCTTTGCCAGAGTGGCGGATAATTCCTGGGGAATTCCCAGCAGGTACATTTTATAGAAATATCCTACCAGCGGATCAGCCACCATATTAAAGCCCATGCCGCAGAGGCAGGCAAGTATGGTAACGCCTGTTATATATTTCCTGGAATGGGTGCGGCTCAATTGGAAAATAGCGTGTGCTATCAAACCTACAATAAGGCCGATGCACAGCTTTAACAGGAAAGTCTTGGGAGCGCTGGTCACATAGGCGGTGGTCAGGTCTCCGATGGTCATGCCGATGGCGCCTGCCAGTCCGCCCCAGAAGCCGCCCAGCAGCAGTGCCGCCAGCACACAGAACACATTGCCGAAGTGGAACGCCGTCTTTCCCGGTCCCACGGGGATGTCGATCTTGAACACGGCGAAGCCGATGTAACAGAGGGCCGCCATCAGGCCCGCCATAGCCAGCCGCTTTATGTTTTCCCGGTTTTTCACCGTGCCGACCAGAGCGTTATACAATCCCTTGGCCATCAGCAGCAGAGAGAAAAACAGGACGGTAAGGCTGTAAGAATAGGGCCGCTCCTGGCTCAGTTTCAAATCTTTAAGCTGTGTCTGACGTGCTTTCAGGGCTTCCAGATCTCCGGCAGCTTCTCCGGCTTCAACGGATTTGATCATGGCCTTGACTTCGGACAGTTCGCTGCCGGTCTCCAGGGACGCGGCGTAGCTGCTGCCATGGGCGTAGACGGCGAAGACGACGGCCCCGGCCAGCAGCACAGCGCCGATGATCAGCAGGATATAGCTTTTCTTGCGTGTTTCGGATGTATTATGGTTTTGCTCTTTTTTCATATGATATTCCCTCACATTCTGCCGCAGCAGCGGCAATTTTCCCTGATCAGATGGATTGTTCTCTATTTTACACAAAAGTGGATATTCTAAAAGTGCCAAAATAAAACTTTTTTACCAGTCCAGTTTTTGACAGAGATGTGATACAATAATAAATATGGCTTGAGTCAGGCCCCGGAACTACCAACCAGCGGTTGAATCTCCCCAACTCAACCAGTGGCTTGTGTACAAACCCTCCAGGCAGGCATATCGTTAAAGCGAAAGGAGAAAACACGATGAATCAGACAGAAATCGGAAAATTTATTACCAAATGCAGAAAGGAGAAGAAATTGACGCAGGCGCAGTTGGCGGAAAAGCTGAACATTACGGACAGAGCCGTATCCAAATGGGAGACGGGGAAAAGTATGCCCGACTCTTCCGTTATGCTGGAACTCTGCGATATTCTGGGAATTACCGTAAACGAGTTGCTGAGCGGAGAGAAAATTGAGTTGCCGAATGGGGAGGAAATGGATATGGAGCTTTATGAAAAGAAGGTGGATGAAAATCTGATTGCTTTAAAGAAAAAAGACGAGAACAGCAGAACTAAGAACAGAGTGGCGGCCGCTGTTTTCTCGTTCTCACTTTTAATCGGCCTGGTGGTATGTCTGATCTGCGATCTGGCCATAACAGGCGGTTTGACCTGGTCCCTGATTCCGGCCAGTTCCATTATCTTTGCATGGGCCGTTTCCATTCCCGGCATAATAGGGGGGAAAAGGGGAATAATGGGGAGCCTGATTGCTTTGAGCGTTTTTTCGGTTCCTTACTTATATCTGCTGAGCCGCATCCTGGATGTAAAGGGGGTATTTTCGCTGGGAGCGGTGATGGCAGTGATCGCCATTGTGTTTCTGTGGATTGGGGCAGCGGTATTCCGGGGCCTGGGAAAAAGCCGGATGCCGGCGGCTCTGGGATTTACCTTTCTGTTGGGTATCCCGCTCTTATTTATCATCAACGGAGTATTGTCCAAAATGATTGCGGAGCCTGTCCTTGACCTTTGGGATGTGCTGATCGTTTTTATACTGCTGATATTGGCATTTGTCTCCTTTGTCTGGGGCGGCTACGGAAAAAAGAGTAAGAAATCCCAAGAAACTCTTGACAAAAGTCCCGCCGCTGATTTAAGATAATACGCAGAAAAAGGCGATGACGAAGAGGAGTAGGGATGACCCCTTGCCAGAGAGAACGGCCGTGTGCTGGAAGGTCGTTTGAAGGAAAGCATCCTGAAGGTAGCTTCCGAGCCGGTTCCTGAAAATGGAAGCGCCGCGCCCCAAAGCGTCGGCACGGATCGGACTGTGTCACAGGACGGGCCGGAGATCTGCTTCGGAGTCCGGGCAGGCAGTAGGGAAACACGGTTTATCCCCGTTAGCGGATAGGGCTTTGAAAGAAGTCACGAAGACAGGCGCCGTGAGACGTCTGTGAACAAAGGTGGTAACGCGCGACAGCGCCCTTTGCAGGCCGGGAGGTCTGCAAAGGGCTTTTTTGTGCGGCCGGATCTCAAATCAGAGAGGAGAAAAGCTATGGGCAGAGAGTTGGCCAAGACCTATGACCCCAAGGGCATAGAGGACAGACTGTATCAAAAGTGGATGGAGAAAAAATATTTTCACGCGGAGGTGGACCATAGCCGGACGCCCTTCACCATCGTGATCCCACCCCCGAATATCACCGGGCAGCTGCATATGGGACATGCGCTGGACAACACCATGCAGGATATTCTCATCCGTTTTAAGCGGATGCAGGGTTATAATGCTCTGTGGCAGCCGGGCACGGACCATGCCTCCATCGCCACGGAAGTGAAGATTATCGAGAAGCTGAAGGAAGAGGGCATTGACAAACATGACCTGGGGCGGGAGAAATTTCTGGAGCGGGCCTGGGAATGGAAGAAAGAGTATGGCGGGCGTATCGTTTCCCAGCTTAAGAAGATGGGTTCTTCCTGCGACTGGGACAGGGAGCGCTTCACCATGGACGAAGGCTGCAACAGGGCCGTTACGGATGTGTTCGTGAAAATGCATGAGAAAGGCTATATCTACAAGGGTTCCCGGATTATCAACTGGTGCCCGGTGTGCAACACTTCCATTTCCGATGCGGAGGTGATATATCAGGAGCAGGCGGGGCATCTCTGGCATATCAAATACCCGGTGATAAACCAGGACGGTACCCCCAGCGACACGGATTTTCTCACCTTTGCCACCACCCGTCCCGAGACCATGCTGGGAGATACGGCGGTGGCCATCCATCCCGAGGACGAGCGGTATGCGCATCTGATCGGAAAAAGCGTGCTGCTGCCCATTGTAAACCGGGTGATTCCCGTGGTCACCGACAATTACGTGGATCGGGAGTTCGGAACCGGTGTGGTGAAAATCACCCCGGCCCATGATCCCAACGACTTTGAGGTGGGCAAGCGTCATAATCTGCCCATTGTCAATGTGATGAACGACGATGCCACCATCAACGAAAACGGGGGCGTCTATGCGGGTATGGATCGCTATGAAGCCAGAAAAGCCATTGTGGCGGAACTGGAGAGGCTGGGCCTGCTGGTGAAGATCGAGGACTATTCCCACAATGTGGGCGCCCACGATCGCTGCAAGACCACCATTGAACCCCTGGTGAAGGAACAGTGGTTTGTAAAGATGGAGGAATTGATCAAGCCTGCAGTGGAAGCCGTGAAAAAGGGCGAGATCCGGCTGATTCCGGAGCGCATGGAGAAAACTTACTACAACTGGACCGAAAATATCCGGGACTGGTGTATCAGCCGCCAGCTTTGGTGGGGCCATCGGATTCCGGCCTACTACTGCGACAAGTGCGGGGAGGTGACAGTGGCCGGGGAGAGGCCGGAACGCTGTCCCAAGTGCGGCCATGAACATCTGACCCAGGATCCGGACACTCTGGACACCTGGTTTTCCTCGGCCCTGTGGCCCTTCGAGACCCTGGGATGGCCGGAGCAGACGGAGGATCTGAAGTATTTTTATCCCACGGATGTGCTGGTGACGGGCTATGACATCATCTTTTTCTGGGTCATCCGCATGATCTTTTCGGGATATGAGCAGATGGGGGAGAAACCCTTTAAGACCGTGCTGTTCCACGGTCTGGTGCGGGACGGCCAGGGCCGCAAGATGAGCAAGTCCCTGGGCAATGGCATCGACCCCCTGGAGATCATTGAGCAATACGGCGCGGATGCTTTGCGCCTGACGCTGATTACCGGCAATGCTCCCGGCAACGACATGCGTTTCTATTATGAAAGGGTGGAGAACAGCCGCAATTTTGCCAATAAGGTGTGGAATGCTTCCCGTTTTATCATGATGAATATGGAGGACAAGGAAGTAACGGAGCCCGGAGCGGCAGATCTGGAGCCTGCGGACAGATGGATCCTGTCAAAGCTGAATACCCTGGTCAGAGAAGTGACCGACAATATGGAGAATTTTGAACTGGGGATCGCGGTGCAGAAGGTGTATGATTTCATCTGGGACGAATTCTGCGACTGGTATATTGAGATGGTGAAGCCCCGTTTGTATAACACGGATGACGCTGCCGGCCAGAATGCGGCTCTGTGGACTCTGCGGACTGTTTTGATTGACGCTTTGAAACTTCTGCATCCCTATATGCCCTTTATCACGGAGGAGATTTTCTGCAGCCTGCAGAGTTACGGCTCTCAGAGCGACGCGAAGGACTGCGGGGAATCTATCATGGTCAGCAGCTGGCCGGTGTATCGGGAGGATCGCCGTTTTGAAGCCCAGGAGAAGGCCATCGAGACCATCAAGGAGGCCGTGCGGGGCATCCGGGGCGTGCGCAATGACATGAACGTGCCCCCCAGCCGCAAAGCCGGCGTATTCGTGGTCAGCGAGGATCGGAATATCCTGCAGATCTTTACCGAGGGCAGACTGTTTTTCGCCTCCCTGGCCTACGCCGGCGAGGTGGTGATGCAGGAGGATAAGACGGGGATTCCGGAGGATGCGGTGTCTGTGGTGATTCCCGGCGCTACCCTGTATATCCCCTTCGCGGAACTGGTGGATATCGCCCAGGAAGTGGAGCGCCTGGAAAAGGAGGAGAAACGCCTGCAGGGAGAGCTGGCCCGGGTAAACGGTATGTTGAGCAATGAAAAATTCCTTTCCAAGGCTCCGGAGGCCAAGATTCTGGAGGAGAAGGAGAAACTGGCAAAATACACCCAGATGATGGAGCAGGTGAAATCGCGTCTGCAGCAGTTGTGTTAGGGTAGTATAATGGGGGAGTTCGCGGCAGGGCTGCGGGCTCCCCCCTGCATGGACAGGGAATTGCCCCGGGAGACAGGGAGAATCATTTATGAAGAGACAGCAGATCACAACTTATGAGCAGGCAGTGGAATATATTATGAATATTCCCAGATTTACCACCAAAAACACCCCGGAGGATACCCGGAAATTTCTGAGCCGCCTGGGAGAGCCGGACGCAGGCCTGCGCATTCTGCATGTGGCGGGGACCAACGGCAAGGGCTCGGTCTGTGCCTATCTGCGCAGCGTGCTGGAGGCGGCGGGAAAAAAGGTGGCGGTGTTTACTTCTCCTCATCTGGTGGATGTGCGGGAACGCTTTTTGATCGGAGGAGAGATGATCAGCCGGGAAGCGTTTCTGGAGGTCTTTCTGCGGGTCTATGAAGAATTGGACTGGAAGGCCCTGGAGGCTGGAGAGGGCTATCATCCCACTTTTTTTGAGTATCTGTTTTTCATGGCCATGCTGGCCTTTTCGCAGGCGGGGCCGGATTACTGCGTGCTGGAGACGGGGCTGGGCGGCAGGCTGGACGCCACCAATGCCGTGACGCGCAAGGAATTGGCCGTCATCACCCATATCAGCCTGGATCATGTGGAATATCTGGGTCACACCCTGGCCGCCATAGCCGGGGAGAAGGCCGGGATCATCCGGGAAGGGGTTCCTGTGGTCTATGCGGAAACCTGTGAAGAAGTGGCGCAGGTGATCCGGGAGCGGGCGCGGCTTTTGTCGGCGGAGCGGTATCCTGTGTCGAGAATTGACTACAGATTCTCAAAAATCAGGAATAAAAACATTGATTTTTCTTATATTTCCCGTTATTATGGTAGTATCAGCTTAACGCTCCCTACGTTTGCCGGATATCAGGTGGAGAATTGCAGCCTGGCGCTGCGCGCCCTGGAGGTGCTGGCGGAGAAAGAGAGAGAGAGGGCGGCGGAGGGGACAGGCTTTCAGGGTACGCCCCTGGAACTCACCCCGGAAAGGGTGGAAAAGGGGGTATCTGTCTGCTTTTGGCCCGGCCGCATGGAAGAAGTGCTGCCGGAGGTCTATGTGGACGGCGCTCACAACGAGGACGGCGTCAGGGCTTTTCTGGAATCTGTGGCGGCGGATGGGCATGAGGGCGGCAGGCATCTGCTCTTTGCCGCGGCGGCGGACAAGGACTATCCCGCCATGCTGCGCCGGATTGTGGACAGCGGTTTGTTTGAAAGGCTGTGCATAGCCTCCATGGAGAACCATAGAAGGGCTGCGCCGGATCTTCTGGAGCAGGCCCTGGCGGATTGCCCCGGCTTTGGCGGTTCCGCCCTTCAGATCACCCGTTACGGCACTGTGCCGGAAGCGCTGCGGGACATGCTGGCAAAGCGGGAATCCCGGGAGACATGCAGGATCTATATTGCCGGCTCGTTGTATCTGGTAGGAGAAGTGAAAGCGGCGCTGGGGCAGGGTGGATGCGGAATCTGAGACGGCATCTGCCTCCAAGGCGCGGAGTTTAATATAGAAAGGTATAGCAGGATGATTAATTTTGAAGAAGAACTGAAGAAATTCCGTCCCAGCCTTGAGGTGGAGGATGCGGAGGAATCCATATACAACCAGGACCTGACCGATATGGCCGACCTGTTGGTAAGGATGCTCCAGGAGGTCCAGGAGACAGAAGAACAGTGATGTCGTAAGATAAGCGGGAGGAACAGGATGTTTTGTTATAACTGTGGATGCCACTTGTCTGCGCATGACTATTGTACTTCATGCGGCGCGGACGTGGCTTTATATAAAAGAATCATGGTTTTGTCCAACCTGTTTTATAATGAAGGGCTGGCCAGGGCGGGGCTGAGGGACCTCACCGGTGCCGTCACCAGCCTGCGGCAGAGCCTGAAGTTCAATAAGAACAATATAGAGGCCCGCAATCTGCTGGGCCTGGTGTACTTTGAGATGGGGGAGACGGTAGCGGCCCTCAGCGAGTGGGTCATCAGCAAAAATACCCGCCCGGAAAAAAACATTGCGGACGACTATATCAATATGATCCAGGCCAGTGCATCCCGCCTGGACGCCATCAACCAGACCATCAAGAAATACAATCAGGCGCTGGTATATTGCAGGCAGGACAGCAAGGACCTGGCGATCATCCAGCTGCGCAAGGTGCTGTCCCTGAACCCGAAGTTTATCCGGGCCCACCAGCTGCTGGCCCTGCTGTATATGGACGGAGAGCAGTGGGATAAGGCGAAGCGGGAGTTGGTCAAGTGCGCGGACATGGACCGCAACAACATCCAGACCCTCACCTATATGCGGGAGGTGGATCGGATGCTGGCCCCGGATGAGACGGGCAGGATCAGCCGCCGCAAGGAGGACGCCGTGCGTTTCCAGACGGAAAACGAATTGTTGATCCAGCCGGTGAACGTGAAAGAGCCCAGGCGCAGCGGGGTGGGTACATTGCTCAATATCGCGCTGGGGCTGGTCATGGGTGTGGCCGCCATGTATTTTCTGGTAGTGCCCTCGGTGCGCACCAATGTGATCAACGACGCCCAGCAGAAAATAAACGAGATTTCCAACGAAAGCGATGCCAAGAACAATACTATCACGGATCTGCAGAACCAAATCAAGGAAATAGAGCAGAAAATGGGCGATCTGCAGGGAGAACTGGATGGATACGCGGGCACGGACGGCACACTGCAGTCCATGGATCAGCTTCTGGCAGCCGCCGGCCAGTATATCAACGCCATGCAGTATGGGGAGGCCAGCGCGGAGAGGGGCCAGTATTTCCAGCAGACGGCGGATATGCTGGACCAGATCAGGGACAATGTGGTGCTGGAGGAGGCGTCCGAATCTTTCCAAAACCTGTATCGGCTGCTGATGGGAAGCATCGGCCCTTATATGAGTGTGACCTATTACAATACCGGGAACGCTTCGTTCCTGGCCGGAAACTATGAGGAGGCTATTCCCGTTCTGGAGAAATCGGTGGCTTATAACCCGGAAAACGGGGATCCCTATTATGCCCTGGGACGCTCTTACCGGGAGGTGGGCCGCAATGAAGAGGCTCTTACAGCCCTGGAGAAATTCGTGGAGATGTTACCTCTGAGAGATCGTGCCGTCACGGCGAGGCGGATTATCCAGGAGATAAAGGCGGAGCAGGCCGCCCAGTAAACTACCTTCTGAAAAATGTGCATAAGATACCAAGGAAGAGAACATATCCACAAAGATGTGTTCTCTTTTTATGCAAAAAATGTCGAAAAAAGGCGGAGAGAACAGGCATTGCAGGGAATATGCGGGACATAAAACAGGAGGGTAAGAGGAATGGAGGACTTTCAAATCATCGACAACTGCCTCATGGTCAGGCTGCCGGAGGAGGTGGATCATCACAAATCCACCTACATTTGCGAAAAAGCGGACAGCTACATACTGCGGGAGGAGGTGGAGAATGTAGTATTTGACTTTGAGGAGACCCGGTTCATGGATTCCTCAGGAATTGGCATTATTATGGGAAGATATAAGAAGATCGCCTGTTTCGGGGGCAAGGTGTTCGCCATCCATGCGGACCCTCAGATTCGCAGGATCTTGTGTGTGTCGGGCCTGAACAGGCTGATTGAGGTTATGGACTAGGGTGCAGGGCCCGGAAATCATAGAGAAAAGAGGAGCAGATATATGACAGCAGAAAAACAGTTGCAGCAAAACAGCGGCGTAACCGAGAGGTTGCCCTGGAAGAACGAGATGAACATGGAATTTGACGCAGTATCCCTCAACGAGAGTTTTGCCAGAGTGTCGGTAGCCGCCTTTGTGGCCCATTTAAATCCCACGATGGACGAGGTGGCGGATATCAAGACCGCGGTATCAGAGGCCGTGACCAATGCCATCATCCACGGCTACGACAATGTGTACGGATATGGTAAACACGGCAACAACCAGCCGGCCTATCTGATCATCCACCCCGGGAAGGTGTATCTGCGCTGCTGTCTGGAACGGGACGTGCTGCAGATCGAGGTGGAGGATCACGGAAAGGGGATGGAGAATGTGGAACAGGCCATGGAACCCCTGTATACCACCAAGCCCGAGTATGACCGTTCCGGCATGGGTTTTGCTTTCATGGAGGCTTTCATGGACGAACTGGAGGTACATAGCAGGCCGGGGCAGGGCACCCTGGTGCGGATGGTGAAGAAGCTGGGCACTTATCCCCTGATTGAGGAGAGAAACTGAGGAAAGGGGAAAGTGTGAGAAGAACTTCTACAAGAAGTTCTAAATCTCACACGGAAGAATTGCAAAAGAAGCAATTCTTCTCATTGAATGTGTGTGCCGCTGCGGGAGGATTCGCGGTATGCGGGAAGGAATTTATGGAAGATGTATCAGTGCTGATTGCAAAGTCACAGGCAGGTGATAAAGAGGCGAGAGAGGTACTGATAGAGAAAAATCTGGGATTGGTGCACACCATTGTCCGGCGTTTCCTGGGCAGGGGGGTGGAGCCGGAGGACCTGTTTCAGATCGGAACAATCGGACTGATGAAAGCGGTGGACAAGTTTGACCTGTCCTACGATGTGAAATTTTCTACCTATGCGGTGCCCATGATCACGGGAGAGATCAAGCGTTTTCTGCGGGACGACGGACCGGTGAAAGTATCCAGGACGCTGAAGGAGCGGGCTATGAAAGTGAGGACGGCCAGAGCCCGGCTGCAGGGGGAACTGGGCAGGGATCCCAGGCTGGAGGAGATCGCCCTGGAGACGGGAATCCAGCCGGAGGACATCATTATGGCCATGGAATCGGAGACCCGGGTGGAGTCCATCTACTCCTCCGTGTATCAGGATGATGGCAGTGAGGTCTATCTGGTGGATAAGGTGGCGGCGGGGCCGGGGGGCTGCGGCAGCGTCAGCACAGGCAGCCAGGACCCGGAGAAAGAAAGCCTGATCAACCATCTGCTGCTCCAGCAGCTTCTGGCCACCCTGAAGGAACAGGAGAGGCAGCTGATTGTGCTGCGATATTACCGTAACCACACGCAGACGGAGGTGGCTTCCATCCTGGGCATCAGCCAGGTGCAGGTGAGCCGCCTGGAAAAAAAGATTCTGCTGCATATGCGCGAACTGGCGGTGGAATAAAAAGGATCCTTAAAAAATCATAAATTTTAGGTATTCTCTCTTCCCAATCCACATAAATTCGATTATAGTAGAAGTGCGGCAAGTTTCCCCTGGGGATGCCCGATGAAACGGACAGATGGAATAAGGCAGGATTGCACGGAAAGATGGGAGTACGGGATGAGCGAAGAGAATAAGACAGATAGACAGTCGATAAAATCACAGAGTTCTTATGAGGAAGAGAGCAGGCTGCGCAGGAAGCGCCTGCGGAGAAAGACCACCATCTCTTATGTGGTGGGGCTGGGGATGGCTTTTGGCGGGCTGTTTTTGGTAATGATGCTCGCCATAGCGGTATATTCCTGGATCGACGGAAAGACAGGCGAGACGGATGCGCTGCTGCAGCAGACTCTGGGCAATGCTCAGGCGGCGGGACTATATACCCAAGAGGAGTTGGACCGGCAGGTAGCGGAGGCCGTGGCCCGGGCCCAGGCAGAAAACGCGCAGGCCCTGGAGGCTGCTGCAAACAACCGGCAGGAGGAGATTCTGGGGGAGATCCGGGTACAGCTGGCGGACGGCCAGTCCACGCTGGAGACGCTGCGCCCTCTGTATCCCGATGATGTGGTGCTGGTCAGCGGCGGCAAGTACCATTTTGTGCCCATCCGCAGGGACCTGGCGCAGCACGGTTATCTGCAGGAGAATCTGCAGGTGCTGGAGAATGGCCGCTTCCAGTATATGGAGAACGGTCAGGTAGTGTCCCATATGGGAATCGATGTGTCCAAGTACCAGGGGAAGATAGACTGGGAAAAAGTGGCGGCGGACGGCGTGGAATTTGTGTTCCTGCGGCTGGGCCTGCGGGGCTACGAAAGCGGCAAGCTGGTGGAGGACGAGACTTTCCAGGCCAATATTCAGGGGGCTCTGGCTCATGGCATTAAGGTGGGGGTGTATTTCTTCTCCCAGGCCATCACCGCAGAGGAGGCCATTGAGGAGGCCAATTTCGTGCTGGAGCGCATCGCCCCCTACAAGATCGAGTGTCCCGTGGTCTTTGACGTGGAGAAAGTGAACAGCAGCACGGCCAGAATGAATCAGTTGACGCCTCAGCAGCGCACGGATGTGACCATTGCTTTTCTGGACACCATTCAGGCCGCCGGCTACAAGCCCATGTTCTACCACAATATGGAGACGGCTTTGCTTCTGCTGGAACTGGACCGGCTGGAAGGGTATGAGCGCTGGTTTGCCTACTATGGGGAAGAACTGTATTATCCTTATGCCTACGGCGTATGGCAGTACACCGAGAAAGGCCGTGTCAACGGTATCGGCGGAGAAGTGGATATGAACATAGCTTTTAAGATGTGGGAGTAGTACGGACGCTTTACCGGGAAATCGGTAGAAATGAATATAAAATCAGGAGGGTTATCTGCCTGGAAAAGGCAGATAACCCTCCTGATTTTATTGATTTTTTCTATGGATAAAAATGTGTTCAAAACGGTTTTAATATGTTTTTTCTATAACCTTTTATAATTGAGTAAGTGCTTTGACATAAGGTGAATTTTGGACAAAATCATATTGACATATTTTATAACATGTCTTACGATAATATAAAAGAATTTTATTTTATATGAGGTATATATACTGTGGGGCAGCTTTTGTCCATAAGAGGGTGCAGGTTATATTGGATGAATATAATACGAAAGGGGAAAAGTGTATGAAGCGTATTCGAAAGTTATTAGTTTTTTTGCTGGCTTTAGCAGTATTAAGTAGCAGTCCGATAGTTTATGTAAGTGCATCTGAAAACCAAGTCAAGGGCACAACTGCTCCTGCCGACCAGCTTGTAAATATTGGAACTGCCAGTGTTACCTTTAAATTTATTTATTCAGATGGAAGCAGCGCAAAACTTGCTATGGTAATTAATCATAACACCAGTGAATATTCTATGCCTAATCCACCCACTTCACATTTTTCAGGTGATACATGTTATGCGTCAATCGTTTTAGAGCATAAGATTACTGGGGAGAAAGTTACACTTAGTGCATGGTGTGATATTTACGGACAGACCGGCTGATCTGATATTCCATTCATCCAATATAGCTGTTTATAACAGGGCAACATGTATCTTTTATGTTGCTCTGTATTATTAAAAGGCAATACAACAAGGAGAAGAAGGTGCGAAAAGGAAAAAACAGAATAACTGTTTTGCTGCTTTTATTGATTGTTTTTATGGTAGAATTGTTGGTATCCTGTGGCAGAGACAGGAGCACAGACATTCCTGTAAAAGATTTTGGCATGGATTATTCTCAACAGCAGGATTTTTCTTCAACCGTGCAGGTGGTTTGCAATGCAAACAGCGCATGGTTCATCAATGCCGTAAAAGATGCTCCGATATATAAATGGACTCCACAGACTTTAGGAAAGGAGAGGGAACAGATTGAGTGGCAATCCGAAGAGGGAAACTATGACCTTATAAGCATTGCGGAATGCCAGGGAGCACTTTATGCACATATGAGAAATTGTGAGGACAATATGCTTGAGATTCGCAAATTTGGCGTTGACGGGAATTGGACCAGTGTCATGTCCCTTACTGTAGAAAATTGGGATGATTATGCGGTAATGGGAAATGGATTCTTTGTGGATAGCAGTGAGAATGTCTACATTGTAAGCAAGGATGGAGTGACGTGCTTCGACAAAGTTGTAAAGGAAGGAAAAACCTATAGAGTAAAAGGAACCGTTTGTCTTTGGGCAGAAAACGGCAAAGGATATGTGGAATGTGTAGCCGCCACCACAAATGAGATCACTTTGTATGAATTAAAAGAAAATGAAGCGGAAAAAAAGTGGACGCTGCAAGTATCTGTTCAAGGGGCCAGAGGTATCCGCAGCAGTGAGGAAACATTATGTCTGGCAACAGATCATGAAATTCTGTTTCTGGATAGAAAAACTGGCAGTCTGGTGGCAAGAACCGATATAATGAAATTGGGAATTCATTCTGTTATGGCGGGGTATTATGACGAAAGATGTAGGGAAATGCAGGTATATAGTTTGGCCGGAACGGACACAGACAGACTGCAATATAGTGTGTTAAGGGAGAGAGAGAGCTCCGAGGAGCATAGAAAAGAGATTATATATGGAATGGTGAGCGGTGTGAACAAAGGAGACACTTCCAGCATATGGAGGTCTATAGCCGCATTTAATCAGACCAGTAACGAGTATTATGTAACGATTCGGGATTACAACAACAATACGGACCGCCTACATGCGGATCTGGCAGCGGGAAATGGCCCGGATGTAATAGATATGACATATTCTGAACACTATGAATCTTATGTTAAGAATGGATATCTGGAGGACCTCTCCCCTTATTTGGAACAATCGCAGTACCAGGATGATATTATATGGAATATTTTGGATGCTTTTAAAATAGAGGGAGGATTGTATATTTTCACTCCACAGGTTCAGCTGTGGGGAGTTGCGATACATCCAGAATATGAAACAACCTTTGAGGAATGGAATATGGGAAGTTTTCTGGAACTGGTGGAACAAGACCAATGGAAGAAGGCTCCGATAGGAGGACAGATCGGGAATCCGCAAACACTGTTGTTTTTCCTTCTAAGCGGCTTACAGGAAGAAATGATTGACAGGGAGAAGAAAAAAGCCTCTATTGAGACAGAAGAATTTATCAAGTTATTGAAATTATGCAGGGAATATGCGGAGGGAGACTGGTCATATGCGAAGGAACAGACTTATGAGGAGCAAAAGCGCAATATTCTTTGTCAGGAAATATATTTAGGATGGAATTTTACTACTTATTTAAGCCATGCGGATGTGTATGGAAGAGAATATCCCGTTTATGGATATCCAACGTGTTTTGGTCAGACTTACAAGATTACCGCTTGCCCTGATAGTTGCGCGATCTACTCAGGCAGCAGTCGAAAAGAAGGAGCATGGGCCTTTATAGAAAGCCTGCTGTGGGAATCAAATCAGATGTATTGTGGCATAGTTGATCCCGGTTTTCCGATTCGTAGTTCAGTGCTGGAAAAAGTGGCGAAAGAGTCAAAGGAAATGCCAGTTCGATTTAACGGGGCGATGATAACTATAACAGACGCTGAAATCCGCATCGTAGAAGAGATTCTTTATCATGGGAAACTTTGTAACGGTATGATGGACCGCAATATATGGTTAGTAATATGGGAAGAAACGGCCCCTTATTTTGCCGGAGACAAAAGCGCGGAGGAGGTAGCACATATTATACAGAGTAGGGTGGAACTTATTCTAAACGAATAGAAGTTAACCTGGAAATATTTAATATTGCGAAGGGAGGAACATCTGACATGAAAAAATACATCACAGTCCTGCTGGTGTCCTTAGCGCTGGCCGTGTTGTCCGGCTGTGGGGAGTCGGAAGCCATATCACCCCAGCCCCAGCCGGAGGAGGCCCGGTGGAGTACGGACGGCTTTGCCGCGCCGGGGAAACTGGAGGAAGAGCAGACTTTCTGGGCGGAACAGTATCTGCCCTGGGAGCATGAAGAACAGTTGGATGCCGGTGTATATGGGAAGCTGTTCTGGCATTTGGGCCTGACGCCGGACTCCAACGGGGAAGCCGTGCTGGAAATCTATGACACAGCCAGCGGGGAAGTTTCGGTGACACAGATCTCTTCGGAGGACCTGGGACTGGAGGCAGGACAGGGCCACCTGATGGGAATGGAGATGCTGGACGAGTCGCATTACGTATTCCGATGGGTGGATTTTGTACAGGAGGAAACGGGCCTGTACCGCCAGAGCGAGGATCGGATGATCTATACGGATCTTGCGGGGAATACGCAGGCTGTAGATTTCCGGGAGATTTATCTGGAAAAGGGAATTGACCGGGAAGAACTGACAGAGGTTCCTACATTGCGTTCCATTAACTGGCATTGTGACGGGAAAGGCAATGTCTATGTTTTATGTCGCGGAGAAAACGGTGATTTTGATTTGTATCTGTTTGACAGAGAGGGGAAACTCCTGCTGGAACATGCAGGGGACCAGGGACAGCAGGCATTGGAGCCTCTGCGCGCCGCGGACGGAGAGATGATTCTTCCGGTTTATAACGATACAGACAAATGCTATGAATTCCTGTGGGTGGACACGGCGGAGAAAAAACTGCTTTCCCTGGCCCGGCTGGAGGCATCCAGGCCCTTTATTGTCCAGATGTACGGGATGCTGGGGAACGAACTCTATTACAGGTCCCAGGAGGGAACCGAGGAAGGAATCGTAAGATGGGAAATCGGGAGTGGCAGGAGAGTACAGGTACTGGGGTTCCAGACTGCCGGCATTGATACGGGTTATCGAACCATGTTGGCGTTGGGGGAGGAGCAGACGCCCGTACTGCGGCTGACAAAATTCAAAGAGGGAAGGCCCAGAGAGTGGGTGGCCCCGTTGGTGGAGCAGAAGCCCAAGACCCAGGGAGCCATCCGGGTGGCCAATCTAACAGAATCTGAGGAGGCCGGTGGGAAAGTGGCGGAATGCGCCGTGCTGGCGTCCATGGAGACTCCCGGCATCCGCTATGAATATGAGGACGCATCCGCCCAGGAAGCCCGGGACAGGATCATGGCGGAACTCTCCCAGGGCAAGGGACCGGATCTGCTGTTTGTGTCTCTGGAAGACATGCGTGTGCTGGAGGAGAAAGGGCTTCTGCTGGAGATAGAGGATTTGATTCCCCCGGAACTCCGGGAGGAACTTCTGCCTGCGGTCCTGGAGATCGGAGCCTCCGGGGGGAGACTGGTGGGGGTACCTGCGGTAGTCCGGGCGGAAACCTTGGTGGCAGCCGAAAATACCTGGAACAGGGATACCTGGAGTCTGGAAGATATAATCGGCCTTATGGAAGAGGGGAAGCTGGCAGGAACCATCCGCAGTTATCCTCTTATGCAGGGGAGATATTTACCGCCGCTTTCCACGGTGATGGAACTCGTGAACTATAGCCTGGCGGATTCTTTCCTGATCGACTGGGAGAATCGGAAAAGCCATTTTGACGATGAGAGGTTCATTCGCCTGCTGGAGTTTACCGGCACGGATATGAGCGGTGCTGCGGTAAACACAGAGGCCTGGATGGATGAGGGAAAAAATATATTGTGGGGATATTTTACATCCGAATCAGCATTCCTTGATTTCTTTGCGTATATGGAAGCGGAAGGAGGCCGGATCCTGGGATTTCCCACAGAAGGCAGCAGTGGGAGCTATTTGTCGGCAGAGGGCGGCGTGCTGGTGGTGAACGCCAATCTGGATCGGAAGGAGGCTGCGGCCTGTTTCATGGAGACATTGCTGGGGAAAGAACTGCAGTCGAAAAAAAGCGGGATGTGCCTGAGCGTGCGAAAGCTGTCCCCGGAGGACTATATTGTGGAGCAGGAATCCGGAAGGCTTGTGTTTATGGGAGGAAACAGCGCGCCGGAGGTGCCGGTATTTTCAGACGGTTCCACGTCCCTGCATCGGGCCAGTGATTTTCTGGAGAACTGTGTGGCGACTCCCCCCGGCTATTCCCAGATAAACAAGATAGTCAGGGAGGAACTGAGCGCCATGTACGCAGAGGGAATACCTCCTGAAAAAGCTGCTCAGAATATCAACAGCCGGGTTCAGATCTATTTGGACGAAGGAAATTAAAAAATGCATTAAATTTATGGTGGTGCCCAGCGGGCATGGGGGTTTAGGAAGAAAGGGGCTGTTGCAAAAGTAGATGAATAATCTGCCGGAGCAACGGCTCCGTTT
>BLLU01000293.1 GCA_011959105.1 Lachnospiraceae bacterium
GGTGGGCGGTATTGCTATGCCCGAAAAGACTTAACAGACACTCTCCAGACCTGTTAAAGTGCTTACCCCGTCAGCATACAAAGCGTCAAAGGGAATCGGCGTTGCAAAAAAATCGGAACATCCCTATAACTGGGAGACATCCATGATTGCATCCATTCTGGAAAATGTGGCATATATCGGCGTGACGGAGAGCTTTAAATCCACCCGTTTAGGATTTAAGAGCAGGAAACGCATCCCCACCGCAAAAGACAGGCGGACGTATATCGAGGATGCCCATACCCCCATCATTGACAGGGATATGTGGGAAAAAGTTCAGATGATACGGGAGAACAAACGCAGACCGACCAAAAGCGGCACGACAAGTATCTTTTCGGGGTTGCTCTATTGTGCAGATTGCGGGGCGAAACTCAGCCTAGCCACAGCAAACGGATATGCACATTTCCGCTGTTCCATGTATAAAAGGACGAGCAGGGCAAAGGAATGTACGCAGCACTATATCCGAGAGGATGCGTTAAAACAGTTAGTGCTGAAACAGCTCCAGCAGTTCCTGTCCTATTTTCAGCAGTTTGAGCGTGTGTTCATCCGACAGCAGATTGATGCCACCCTTGCGGAACGCAGATACGAATTGTCCGCAAAGCAGAAACAGATAGCAAAGGACGAAAAGCGGATAAAGGAGCTTGACCGCCTGTTCCGTAAAATCTATGAGGATAACGTCAACGGAAAGCTGAATGACGAACGCTTTTACAAGCTGTCGGACGGATATGAAGCCGGGCAGGAACAGCTAAAGCAGGAAATTGAAGCCTTGACAGCCGAGGTCAGCGAAGCCGACACAGAAGCGACCAATGTTGCCAGGCTGATAGCAGTCACCAAGAAATACACCCGCATTGACGAGCTACCCCCCCCCCGAAGTCCTAAACGCATTTGTGGATAAAATCGTAATCCATGAGCGTGAGAAAAAGGACGGGAAATGGACACAGCAAATCGACATCTACTATTCCTATGTCGGGATTGTGGATATTCCAACAGACAAGGAAATGCGGGAAATGGAAAAGGAATATATGTATCGTACCAAACGTCAAACCGCCTAAATACAGGGGTAGCAGGAGAAAATCTATACTCCTGCCGATACATATCTATTTTTTATCCCTATCTGGTTTAACCCATGATTGACAAATTCACCTTTTGCATATAATATAAATGTGTAACAAACGTTACACATGTAAATAAGCCTTAGGTGGTAAGCTTCCCACGATATGGGAGCAGCTGATACCTAGGGCTTTGCTCGTTCTTAGGAGGGCATTATGAAGACTGCAATTTTGGTTGATGGTGGATTTTATCGAAAACGTGCTACATATTTATGGGGCAAAAAAAGAACCTGAGAAACGTGCTGCCGAACTCTACGCCTATTGCTCTGCTCATTTGAAGCACGAACAATGTTATAACGATGACAGAGGGCTATATCGGATTTTTTATTACGATTGTCCTCCACTTGCAAAGACAGTATACCATCCACTTTTAAAACGCGGAATTGATTTCAGACACTCCGAAACATATGCTTGGACAAATAGTTTCTTTGAAGAATTAAAAAAACAAAGGAAATTTGCTTTGCGACTTGGCGAACTTTCGGATGCGTATGCATCATATGGAATTAGTGCATCCGCTTTAAAAGATATTTGTTGATTTTGTTCCTGCTGCCAAGCTGGCAAGGCGGGAAGGTATTGATTTCATTCTTGACCCTATGTGGGCAACTATAAAAGATAATCTTTTTGAACACATTGATGGGCTTATGTCTCAATGGGGAAATAAAGATAAGAAAAAGCCTTGATCTCTTTAAATCTGTCAAATAAATAAAAATGGCAGTGCCCCTGCTGGAACAGGGGCAAATCATGTGACAAATGTCATGACAAAAAATTCACCTGTCAGCAAGGTGTGTTACTTTTACAATAAGTATATCAGCTATTGAAAAACAGCGGATTCCCTTGTATTTCAAAGTAGAATCCGCTGTCTTTCCAAAATATACTTTTCTGCTGGTGGCCGGACTTGAACCGGCACGGTGTTGCCACCGAGGGATTTTAAGTCCCTTGCGTCTGCCTATTCCGCCACACCAGCCGACGCAGAGTAAGGAGCAGGCCAACCGGCCCCGCCTTACATTCTATGCACGCCCCTGTCGGGAAATGCAAATGGATGGAGGTGGATTCGAACCACCGAAGCAATTTGCAGCAGATTTACAG
>BLLU01000294.1 GCA_011959105.1 Lachnospiraceae bacterium
ACTGCAAATTCGCTTTCATTGTCAAGCGCCGAAGCTGCCTCGTCCAAAATAATCACCGGCGGATTTTTCAAAAACACCCGGGCAATGCTAATCCTCTGCTTCTGCCCGCCGGAAAGGGTATTATACCTTTTTTTAAGACAGTCTTCAAAATCAAAGAAGGCAATCAATTCCTTAAGCTTTTCATCTTCTTTTATCTTTGTATTTAATATGGTTTCCATGATACATTTCACCGGGACAGTGGTCACATACTCATTTTGCTGCATATGTACTGCCATCTGTTCCGGTGTAAGCTGGGTGATCACCCTTCCCTCATAAGGGATCAGCCCAAGCAGGGCGTTTACCATGGTGGTCTTTCCCGCACCGTTAGAACCGATTACGCCGATCCGTTCCCCTTTTTCAAAGGCAATCGGCTCATTAATATTAAGAGCTGTCTGCTCTCCATATTTTACCCGCATTTGTTTGATCGTCATCAACATGTTTCTATTCCTTTCTCTTCAAAACTTTTGCCTGCAGCCATTATTTTGTCTCCTTAAAGATGAGCCTTGTGCGCACGCCGTTTTCTATATTGTCAATCTTCAGTTCAAATCCCATAAGCCTGCTGTAATAGGACGCCACATACAGTCCCAGTCCTTTCCCCTTCCTGCTCTCGTCACTGCTGACAAAAGGATCAAAGACATTCGGAAGCAGGGCTTCATCTATGGTGACACCGCTGTTTTCTATTTGGATTTCGCTATCTGAAAGCATAATCGTAATCTGTTCTCCCTCCGGCGTATATCCTGCCGCATTGGAACATAGATTATCCAATATCTTCTTCATCATTTCCCGGTCTGCCTGAACAATTCCATTTCCTGTGACAGTCAGGTTCAACTTCTTATCCTCCAGCTGAACCATGTAAGCCTTTAAAAGTTCTTCCGTCAATTCCTTGAGGGAAACCGGTTCCCTCTGCATATGACCTGCATGATAATTCAGATACAGGATATCCTCCACAATCTTTCTCATGGATAAAAGCTGCTTTTTTACTTCC
>BLLU01000295.1 GCA_011959105.1 Lachnospiraceae bacterium
GAAACTAAAAATTCCTTGAAAAATAAGGAAAAAAGACTTGACTAAATAGGGAGGTTTATCACTTTGTAAATCGGCTGACAGGATATGATATAAGGGAACTGGAAAACAGGGATGGAAAGTTTTATACTCCCTATGGACAAAATTTATGGGAAGTGTGTCCGGCTCGCAGAGGGCAGAAGTTCAGTTGGGTTTAGGACTGTCTGCGTAGTCCTATTGTGCTTTTCATTTCCGAAAAATAGTCATTTCATGCCATCGGATGAAAAATAGTAAACTTATATGGTATAATCCAGAGGACGTTTTTACTTTAGCAGGAACGGCTTTCTGCCGAAGTAAAAGGAAACAGCAGAAAGGGTGATATGCAGATGTATGATGTGATAGTGGTCGGTGCAGGGCCTGCAGGATGTACGGCATCTAAAGTATTAGCGGAAAAGGGCTATAAGGTTCTTCTGGTAGAGAAGTTCAAAATGCCAAGGTATAAGTCCTGTTCGGGCGTTCTGATAAAGAAATCAATGGAGCTTGTAAAGACTTATTTCGGGGAGGCGGTGCCGGAATCTGCCATGTGTACCCCGACAGAGAACAGGGGCATGATCTTCACAAATGATATGGGAAAGGAATACCGCTTCGAGCAGGAAGGGCTGAATGTATGGCGCAGCCATTTTGACGGGTGGCTTGCGGAAAAAGCAAAGGAGAGCGGCGCAGAGGTCAGGGATGGCGTGTCAGCCCTCTCATGCACGGAGCAGGACGGATTTGTGGATGTCAGTCTGTATGGGGAAAATAAGTATACGGAAAATGCAAGGTATGTTCTGGACTGTGAGGGCGTTGTCGGAACATTGAAGAGAAAGATCACCAGGGAGGTTCCCGGATACATAACTACATATCAGACATTCAACGAAGGCAGCATTGATTTAGACCCACATTACTTTTATGCATATCTGCAGCCGGAGCTTTCGGAGTATGATGCGTGGTTCAACGTGAAGGATGACCTGCTGGTATTAGGAGTTTCTGTGAAGGATATGGATAAGATCGGTCATTATTATAAACGCTTTATTTCTTACATGGAAGAAAATCATCACCTGCATATCAGCAGGCGGACGAAAGAAGAAAAGTGGCTGATGCCGCATATCCGTCCGGGATGCCATGTAGACTACGGTGTGGGGCGTATCCTTTTCGCCGGGGAGATTGCCGGTTTTCTGAATCCTATGGGTGAGGGTATATCTGCCGGGATGGAGAGCGGGTACGGTGCAGCCTGTGCGATTATGAAGCGTTTTGATAATCCGTCAATGGTTTGGGAGGCATATCGGCAAAACACGGAAAATCTGAAATCCTATATGCAGCGCCAGTGGAGCCTTGTCGGAGGAATGGCTGGCACGTTCAGGGAGATGGAATAAATGGGAGGGGCATTAGCCTATGAAAATACGGACAGAAAAATACCTGCACTTTGGAACTTATGCATCCCCCTTATCTTATATTAGTTTGAATGCAGCCGCAAAAATACAAACAGAAACAATTAAAATTGATATGGCTATTCGTGATATGGAAAAGCTATACAGTTTTTCAGGATGAAACTTGTCATAGCGTATTCTGACAGATGATCCCACTTGTAAAGCCATAGGCACTTTGGACGAGGAAACGGCATGGATAATCAAGCGGATTTTCGAGTATGCCAACGTTGGCATGGGGCCGCACAAAATTGCTTCTACTTTACGGAAAGAACAAGTACCCTGCCCCTCCTGGTGGTAGTACACCCGTGGCGAAAAGGACTACTCCCAGCGGTTTTCCGACCCGTCAAATAAATATGAGTGGTCGCACACTGTGATCCGGGGTATCATCGGGAACCCGGTCTATCTCGGCCACACCATCATGTGTAAGCATGAAACCGTGTTCAAGGTAGAGCTTTTGAAGAAAACCCCTGACGCCGACCGCATACGGGTGGACAACACCCACGAGCCGTTAGTATCGCAGGAGATATTTGACAATGCCAACGCCAAAATCCTGAGCAGGAAGCGGGAGGACACCAGCGGGAACGTATCTATTTTCTATGATGATTTGTACGATGCGGTTTTGGCCGATATTCAGTATCACGCCCAGCTTGCCTATGAGGACAGGGACAAGGCCGTTGCTCTGGCAATCAGGATGAACGACAAAGCGGAGGGCAGCAGAGCGAAAAGCAGCGAGGGCAAGCTGAAACAGGCCCGGAAACGCTATGATGAAGTGACCAGGATGTTCGACCGGTTGTATGAGGATCCCCTGTCCGGGCGTATCTCCAACGACAACTTCACCCGGCTGGTGGACAAGTATCAGGCGGAGCAGGCCCAGCTTTTGGAGCAGATCGACGCGCTGGAACGGGCCATGCAAGAGGTCAGGGACACCCGGCAGAACGCCGTACAGTGGGCCGACCTGATGGCGGGATACGCCGGTATCCGGGAATTGACCGCCGAAAACCTCAATCTCCTTGTGGAGCGCATTGAGGTTTTTGACCGGGCGGCGACAGATGACGGAGTGGAGCAGACCATCCGTATCTGTTACCGCTTCGGCGGTTACATAGGGGAGCGGTATTTCAAGGTAAAGGCTATGAAGCATGGCGGGCATAGACGGAAAGGGGCGGACAATGAAAAAGCAATACTTGTATCTTGATGAAGCGGAGTGGCGGCGGTTGGTGTTCTATCTGAATGAGTTCCGCAACAAGCTGATCGCCCAGGGCCGCTACACCGACTGCATAGATGAATTGCTGGTAAAGACAGTCAACGCAAAGGCTGTGAAAATACGATGATGGAGGTAGTCATAATGGAAAAATCTATCTTTGAGCAAATGGGCGGTACATACGAAACACAGGGCGATTACCGGCTCCCCTGCCTTGCTCTACCGGCTGAAGAAAAGCCGGTAGGGATATGGGGTCAACGGCACCTGCGGTACATCAGGCAGCACCGCAAGGCCCTCTACACCGCCCTCTGGATGGGTGGCAGGCTGAATGATTACCTTGCCAATATTGACCGGCAGGCGGAAGAAATGCTTTTTCAGTTGGTAAAAGATTACGCCCAGCGGCAGGGCATAACAGAGAGGTTAAAGGCTGAAAATCAGATGGAATGGGTGGGGCGGATGAATAACTGTAAAGCCCAGGCGGAGGAAGTCATTCTGTCGGAATTGATTTATGTTTAGGGGGGATTATTATGATGACATTTGAAAAGGTGTTAGAGGTTTTCGGGGACTATCTCAAGCAAGACCCGCTCTATGAGGTCATCACCACCAGCCACGGCTATACGCTGATGGCCTGGGAACCGAAAAGGGACGACTGGTACAAGGCCAGATATATGGCAACCCCGAAAATTTTGATGAATAGCCTGTTGGACACCTACGCAAACTTTATGGAAGATCAGGTAACTGACAATGAGCGGGATTTGACCGAACAGGAAACCGCCGAGATAAAAAGACAGTGTGATTTGCTCCGGGTCAAGTGCATGGGGCAATAGCGGCAGAGCGGGACAGGAGGGCGCGGTCAAGCGTCCTCCTGTCCGTTTGGTTGGGCCTGTTCAATCTGCACGATTTCTTGCTGTTGCGGTCACGATCCGCAACCCGTTATCGCCCATACCATCCAGCAGAACGTCAAGCTGTCGGCGCTGGGTGTTCTTCCCCGTGGGCCGCTCCAAAAGGAATTGGTCAACGGATATGTTGTAGCGCAGCATTAGCTCAAAGAAGATTTGCAGGCTTGGGTGCTGGCCCTTGTTCTCAATATTGGCAAGATAGCGCGGGGATAAATACATCTCATCACATACTTTTTTCCGGCTCTCCTTACGCTCCAGCCGCGCCGCCTTGATTGCCGCCCCAAGAGCCTTAAAATCATATCGTGTTACGGGCCTTTTGTCATATTCATATCACTCAATTACATTTTACTGTTCATCTCACGGTTTGGATATGTCTATATAATTCTATTCTTTAGCTTTAATAATTCCTATTACTGGGAGAATGATTTAATCACATTTAATTGACCGTACATATTTTTGCTGTTAGAATTTCATATACATTCCACATTTGTGTGCTACACTGCGTCCAAAAGGAGGTGCGCTGATGGCAACACTACTAATTGTTGAGGACGACCGTAAGACCAACGATGCAATCTGCGAATATCTAAAGCCAGCAGGCCACAAAGTTATCCCAGCTTACGACGGTGTGGAGGCGTTACAGCTTTTCCGTGAGAACAACATCGACCTTGTTGTGCTGGACATTATGCTGCCCCATGTCAGCGGTCTGTCCATTTTGCATGAGATACGGCGGTCAAGCACAACGCCCATTCTGATGCTTACAGCCCTTGAGGATGAATATACCCAAGTTAGAAGTTTTGACGAGCAGGCCGACGATTATATGACAAAGCCCTTTTCTATGGTATTGCTGGGGAGGCGGATCACCGCTCTCTTGCGGCGAAGCGGACAGGCCCCGTTACCCCAAACGATCACCTTTGGCGATGTGACCGTCGATTTCTCCGGCTACACCGCCAGCGACAGCGCCGGGAAAATCGACATTATGCCCAAGGAAATTGATTTGCTCCGACTGCTGGTGGAGCATAGGGGGCTGGTGCTGACCCGTTCGCAGATTTTGGACGAACTGTGGGGCGCTGACTATCCGATCATCGACCGAACCGTGGACACCTACATCAAAAATCTGCGGAAGAAACTGCGGCTTGACTGTATCGTGACAGTCAAGGGCATCGGCTACAAATACGAGGTACAGCCATGAAACGATTAAAACTGTTTCCGAAAATATTTCTCTATACCATGAGCATCATGCTCTTTGTCGTTGTTGTCACGCATGGGCTGATCTATCTGTTTGCCCCACAGATGCAGCTTGCATTGAGTACCCAAGATGATGTTGTTGTCAGCCTCAGACAGGAGCAGTTTGTGACCGAGGCAGTAGAAAAAGCTCTGCCCATCTCGTTATGCTGTTCCCTGCTGATCTCTGTTGTCTGTTCCCTCCTGTTTTCCAAAGCGATTGCCGACCCTATCAAGAAAATTTCTGCGTCAACCGAGCAGATGATGAAATTAGACCACGGAGCAAGCTGCCCTATCCATACAAAGGATGAAATTGGTACACTGGCGCAGAACGTCAATGATTTGTATGCTAATCTGCTGTCCATGATTGAACATTTAGAACGGGAAAAAGACGCTGTGCGTGATATGGAGCGGGCCAAGGTGGACTTCCTGCGGGCGGCGTCCCATGAACTGAAAACACCTGTGACCGCATTGAACGCCACACTGGAAAACATGATTTTAGGCGTTGGAAAGTATCAGGACTACGCAACATACCTCCCGGAGTGCAAGGAAATGGTAGAACAGTTTTCCGGGATGATACATGAAATATTGGAAACCTCCAAGCTGAATTTGACTGCCGAAGCGCCAAAACAGGTTGATGTGTCTGAACTGCTGGCGGAACTGTGCGAACCCTACCAACTGATTGCGGCGGCACATCAAATTACGTTCTCTCTTGACCTGCCGGAACAATTCCCCGCGACACTTCCGGCTGGCCCGTTCAGTAAGGCGGTATCAAATGTTCTCGCAAACGCTGTTGCCTATACGGAGGCCGGGAAAGTGGTTTCCGTCTACATGGAGGGGCGTAGCCTCGTGGTAGAAAATGAGTGCCAGCCTATCCCTGACGATGAAATTCGCCGTCTGTTTGAGCCGTTCTACCGTACAGATTTCTCCCGGAGCCGGGAGAGCGGCGGCAACGGTTTGGGCCTCTATATCGTGGACACGCTTTTGACCTCTATGGATGTTCTCTATTCTTTTAAGCCGATGAAATCCCCGCCTGGGATGTGTTTTATCATTCAACTATAAATGCGGAAAACTCCCCGACTGGGGAGTTTTTTCGCATTTAATTTCGCTGATCCCACAGCAGCATTATTTATGATATGTCTTATGCTTCAATCGTGTCAAAATATTAGTATATATATAGTAATTGAAATTACTATTGACGTAGTCGATTAAGCGTAGTAAGATATGTATAGGAGGTGTTTGGTATGAGTACTGTTAAAGAAAAAATCCAATCTCGGCTGATGGAGCCAGAACAAAAGGAGCGGCGCCAAATCGCATTGTCTATTCAAGAGGAAAAGTTGATTCAACTGGAACGCATTGCAAAGGCGATGACAGAACATTCTGGGCAAAATGTAACCCGAAATATGTTGATTGAGGATGCCATTGAGGCCTATATTGACGAGGCATCAGGGATATTAACTCAAGGCGGACTGTGGTCTATCCCCCGTGAGCTCAACGAGCCCTTTGACACCGTAGTATTGCCCACTAATGAGGACGGCTTCCGTGAAGTGTTTTTAGGTGAACGCCGGTGGTATTATGTAAAACTGGACAAAAAGAAAATACCCAACATTCAATATCTGGCTCTGTATGTCAAAAAGCCTGTGTCTGCCATAACCCACTATGGAAAAGTTGCAGAAAATGGTTTTCAATTGGATGAGGAAAAAGGCAAGTATCTCATTCAATTGGAGGGTGAACCGCTTAAATTGGCACACGAGATCAAGCTCGGAGAAACGGTACCAATGGCGACACGCAGTCCTAAATACACTACATTAGAAAAGCTGAAAACAGTCCAGTATTACAATCAACTGTAAAGAAAAAACTCCCTGGCTGGGGAGTTTTTCTTTTCTGCTCAAATTCCATATACGTTTCATACCCATTCCACATTGGGATGCTATTCTGCGAGTGCGTTCAGAAGAACAGCATAACGATATGGAGGTATCAACCATGAGCATTTTCAAAAGGGCGTTTCTATACGTCACACGAAAGCGGGGGAAAACCATTCTCCTGTTCGCCATCCTGCTGATTATGGCAACCTTTGTCCTGACGGGCCTTTCCATCTGGAAAGCGTCGGAGGTCGCACAGCTTGACCTGCGGCAGAGCCTGGGCGGCAAATTTGACGTTTTTGTGGATTGGAGTAACAGTCCCTATGTCGTGAAAGAACCCGTCAAAGATGTCGTGGACGAGGAAACCGGCAAAACATCAAGCAGCTTTCTCATGTATTCCACCGTACAATTTACCCCGGATAACATTGCGGCAATCAAAGGTGTTCCCGGCGTCAAGTATTGCGGCGCAAGGCAGGATAATCTTCTCCCATTTGACGGACTTTCCCTGTTCCCTGGAACGATCTCAACCGATGCGAAGTATCGGGGCTACACAAAGACCCTGGGCGTCTACAACACGGAGGACGATGAACTTTTCACCACTGGCACACTGACGCTGACAGAGGGGCGGCATATCTCCGCCGACGATACCCATGTAGCGATCATCAGCCAGGACTTGGCGGAGAGAAACGAGTTGAAGATCGGGGACTATCTCACCGCCCATCGGTACAGCGTGGAAGATCAGGGCTTTACCGGGCCGGAAATCAGGGTACAAATTATTGGACTGTTTACCCCTCATGCGGTGGAGCAGTTTGGGGAAACCGTTGCCACCTATGACAAAATCCAGAACCGTGTATTTGTGGATTTGCAGACCTCAAAGGAATTGGACGGCGGGGAGATCAACTACGGCTTTTCCGCCCTCCATGTCAATATAGACGACCCGCAGGATATGGCGCGGGTGGTGGCCGATGTCAAGGCCCTGCCGGGTATCGACTGGAAAGCCTTTACTATGGAAGTAGACAATGAAACCTACGAGAACGCCGCTGCTCCGCTGGCTACGCTGAATGAATTGGTCGTGACCCTGCTGGTGGTGATTATCGTTGTCAGCGCCATCATTCTGGCCCTGATCCTGACCCTTTGGACAAAGACCCGCATCCATGAAATCGGCGTGTTCCTGTCCGTGGGTATCAGGAAATCGGCTATTATCGGGCAGTATTTGATTGAGGTGCTGCTGATTGCCGTCCTCGCCTTTGGCCTGTCCTACTTCACCAGCAGCGCCATAGCGGGGCAGATCGGCAACCACCTGTTGGAGCAGAGTATGCAGACCGGGCCGGAGGACGACAACGATGTTGTAGCTGCCGCCGCTGCGGTCGATGTGGGGGCGGACAACCTCATTCAAAAGCCCATGCCCACAGAAAACGGCATCCAGGTGTCCGTTGGGCTGGACAACCTCGCCCAACTCTATTTGATGGCCTTGCTATTATCATTGTAGCGGTCAGCGCATCGTCCATCACGGTCATGCGGCTGAAACCCCGTGAAATCCTGTCGAAAATGAGCTGAAGGAGGTACGATCATGCCTACACTGGAATTGAAAAATGTTTCTTACGCCTACGAAAAGGGCAAGGCGGTTTTGCAGAACGTCAGCGCGGAACTGGAAACCGGGAAGATGTACGCCATCCTCGGCCCGTCCGGGTCGGGTAAGACCACGCTGCTGTCTCTCCTGGGCGGGCTGGACGTGCCGACACAGGGCAGCGTCCTGTTTGACGGCGAGGACATTACAGCAAAGGGGCTGGAACACCACCGCAGGAACCATATCTCGCTGATTTTCCAAAGCTATAATCTGATTGACTACATGACGCCCGTTGAAAATGTGCGGCTTACCGCCAAGCTGGACGCCGCCCCCATTCTGGAACGGCTGGGGCTGGAGCAAGACGAAATCGCCCGGAACGTGCTGAAACTGTCCGGTGGACAGCAGCAGCGGGTGGCGATTGCGCGGGCGCTGGCCACCGATGCCCCGGTCATTCTGGCGGACGAGCCAACCGGGAACCTGGACGCCGACACCGCCGAGGAGATCACGGCGGTTCTGAAAGAGAGCGCACATACGTTCGGGAAGTGCGTGGTGGTCGTGACCCACTCTGGCGAGGTGGCAAAGCAGGCGGATGTGGTGCTGGAAATCAAACGGGGACATTTGAAAGAGAGGGAAATGTGATGAAGAAAATTGCTATTATTTTGACGTGCGTGCTGGCCTGTTTCTCGCTGTTCACCGGCTGCACCAATCAGAAAAACGGCGGCAATCAGGACATGAACGTGGGGAACTCCGTAGAAATTGATGATACGGATATTGATGTTGATACCGGAACAAAGCCGGGTGCCGAGGACAACTCTGACAGTGTTTCCCTGCCAGATGGCTACACTTACAGTTTCAAAGACCCGGATAATGCGGACGGCATTGTAGTCACTCCGAAAGAATAATTAAAATTCCCGTTTCACACAGACTCCACATTGGCTTTATATAGGTTCCACATGGCGGCGGTACTTTGGTAAAGAGTGCCGCCGCCTTTGAATTTGGCGGCTTTAGGAGGTAGCCGCTGTGGAGCAAAGAATGTTTCCGCCATACCCAATGAGGATTGATTTATCAAAAAAATCCTGACCGCTACGAGAGAGTATTCGGCTCATAACTATGAACTGTCAAACCACATTAATGCCTCTGGTGAAGCAACTGCACCTATCTTCCCTCTGAAGATAGGTGCAGTTATTTGTTTTTCAGCAGGTTGCCGCAGCCCCCCCTCCCATCTGAATTTCAAAAAAATCAGATGGGAGGAAACGGCCATGGCATACAATCATGGCAAGGAAGGACGAAAATGGCAGTGTTGGAAACTGGCTGAAGAAAAGGTATTGCGGTCCTGCGGCATGGATGAAAGCATCATTGAACAGCTTCGCCTTTGGGACAGGGCTTTGTTCAATTCAGACAGGCGCTTTTATGAGAAGTTACAAGATACGGGTACATACCTGGATTGCGCTGCCACCAGAGAAACACCAGCCGAGATTTATACAGTGGAAAATCTGCTGAACGATATTGAAAATGCGGAATTGCTTAAAACCCTGCTGACAGTGGACAAGCTCACCTTGCAAATCTCTGTTCTGAAAATGAACGGGTATTCTACCAATGAAATAGCTGTACTGAAAAAGAAATTGAAGAAATTTCAAAGGTAATTCCAAAATTGCACGTCCCCATGGGCTGCTGGGTGAGAGGTCAAGTCCTCTCACCCAGCTTTTTCGTAGGAGGACGAGCGAATGACATTCATGGATCAGGTCTATACGCTTCGAACGGAAGTCCGTGGCGATGGGAAAACGGCATATTTCATCAGCTTCACGGATGGGCAAGGCGAGTTTTACGATTTGGAGGTATCGGAAGCGTTCTATATAGAATTTCGGCAGATGGAGCGCAAAAACCGTAACCTCCAGCAATCCGATTGGCGGCACCAGGAAGCGTCAGATTTGTGGGATGAAACTTCTGATCAAAAGCTCCGCATATGGGAAAGGGTTGCAATTTATAGTCGCTTGGTGCAATTGCGGTTTGAAATGCGGGTGTATCTGCCGATAGATTTTATGAGGCGGGATATAACCGCAAGGACTTATTACGAGGGAGCAGGTGCAGCTTTGACTGACAGATGGGCTGCCATAAGAAATGGAGGATTGAAGGAAATGGGTATTAACGGAATAGGAACAGCGGGATATCCGCTGACAGGATACATGGCAAGGAAGACAGGAAGAAGTGCGGAATCCGGGACTGTGGGATTCATGGAAACGGTGGGAAAAAAGGCGGCGCAGGGAAAAGCAGCCGACCAGGATGAGAAAGCCTTTGAGATGGTCGGGCGGGGGGCCCCGCAGGAAGTGAAGGATGCGTGGATGGAGGCGGCGAAAGAAGTAAATGCGAATGGCCTGGGAATCCGGGGCAATGGAATGATGAGCCATATATCGCAGATGATGGTGCAGCGGCTTAATAAACAGCTTAAGGGTGAAACGGAGAATTTTGACATCCTTGGAAACACAGTGGAATCTGCGATCCAGACAACGAAAAAGGCGCTGCATGACTTGGAACATCCCGTAGTATATACGCCCAGGAGCATAGCGGTTCAGCAGGCCCGTATCAAGGAAGGGGAATTTTACAGGGCATTTTTGGAGAAGCTGGAGAAATTATGAGAAGGCATAAGTCTAACAAGACAGGGTAGGCAATCCCGGCGTTTAGGCAGATTGGGTGCTGACGCGACTCTAAATGACAGGGGTATGGCTGTTTGATAACCAATTGGCAATAATGGAGGAAGATTAAGCAATGGGAATAAATAACGTAAATGAACAAAGTTCTGCGTGGGGAGCGGTTTTCAGGAAAAAACCGGTATTCTTCATGACAGTAAAGGAGACAGAGGCATTTTTCAACGGGAAGATGCGCAGGAACATGGAGCTGTGGGAGGACACTTGCACTCTCAGCAGCAACAATACTTACCGCAGACCGAATACCACCTATGAGGTTTATGACAGGGATAAGGGCAGCGCGTTTTTGGATATGGGATTTCTGATTAAGGATGAGACCAGCAGCCTGAAGGGAAATCTCAGTGATGAAAATGATGTGGATTTCTATAACTTTTCCATCCCATTTATGAACTTTCAACGGAATTACTTTGGCATCGAGGCTTATATAGATATGCCGGAGGGCTGTGATTACGACCTTACCCTGTATGATGAATACGGCAACCAGGTGGGGAAGGCAGAGTGGGATGGGAAGGGCCGGAAAACGCTGACCATCCCTAACTGGGATATGCAGACGGATAAATACTGTATCAAAGTGGAAAACGGAAACGGGGAGGAGATTTCCCCGGATGACTATTATAAGATCAGTTTCCATGTTACCGAAAATAAGGAGCATGAAAAGATGGATGTCATTCGGGAAGCATTCGGGGAACTTCACAACGCATACAGCCGGAAGGATAAAAACTGGCGGGAATATCTTGATAAGTATAATGCAGTTTTGCGGGAGACAGAGCAGAATTATATAAAAGAGATGGAAAGGCTCCATCAGAAACAGTTTGAGAGCCTGCCGGAAGAAAAGAAGTATAAAGGCGGGCGGACCATGGATGAACTGCTGCAGGATATGGCGGAAGGCAAGGATTTAAGTGATGCAGAACGGGAATATGTTAAAATCTTCGCCAACCTGAAAGATTTTGAAAAAGCACAGCAGAAGGCAGAGCTGAAAAATGACTTTTCAGAGGATTTCGTAAAGGAACTGGAACAGAGGGGCCTCTCCCGTGATGACATAGCGGGGATGCGAGTACGAATTGAGAGCAATGGAACTGTAACCGTGGGTGGGATAGCGAATGATGCCGTCCGGGAACAGGTGCAGGAGCTGGTGGAAAAGTATAGTGACAAGATGTACCAGTATTACATAGGGATAGCGGACAGCGTGGGGAATCTGCCCGGTGGTGTATACCAGTATGCCACGGATGTGCAGGAAGTCCGGCGCTACCTGAAAGGGGTCACGGGAGAAAATATTTCCTTGGAAAATCTTTATTTGACACCCGACGGGAAGATCGGAGGGTTGCCAGACAAGGCGGCTAATCTGCTCAACAAGACAAAGGATAATGCCAAAACAGAGCAGGTGAGGGATGCGCTGAAAAATATCATAGGAAATATCAGGATAAGCGGCGGCTTGGGGATTCCCGATTTCACTTCACAGTTCCAGTTCAGTAACGGTGCGTTCTCCGTGGCGGACAGCGGCTTTGCGGTGGATGTAGGCGCACTGGATGGTCGGCTGACACCACAATCTTCCGGCAATATGTATTCCGATATGTATAAATATCAGTTCAAGAAGGTTTTATAAGATCCACGGCTTTGTATCCCTAATAAGCCGTAGCCTGACAAGGCAGCGGCAGACATCCCCAGCGTTCCGGCAGATTGGGGAATCGGGGATGGAGCAGAATTTGAAACTCATAAAATAATATCCCGGATAAGCCACAGAGCAAGGGCAGGCATCTCCCGTGTTCCGGAAGATTAGGGAGAGAAGATTGCGGAATATGCCAGAGAGGATGCGGTGCAGAACGTCTGTATGGGGAATAAGTTCCTTGCTTTCCGGAAAAGCGAGGTCGCTAAAGGCGCGCCTGACAGGTCTGCGCTGAAGGGGAGACTCAATTAAAATGTGGCGGACATGGAGAAGATATGGGAGGCGGATGAGAATTATGTCAATTAAGATTGCGAATAATCATGGCAACTATGAAGCAAATCATGTTGATACTGCGAAAAAGCCGGACAGCAGGGCAGCAGCAGAGGTAAAGGTAAGCAAATCAACAAACAGCAAAGACAAGGTGCGGGCATATTATGAGCAGTTATGCAGGAAATTCCCCCAGATCAATATTAATTCGAGTAGGGGCATTGCAGGCGGCGGTAAAAATAATATCGTTCTGAATCTCTCTAATGACTGCCTGAAAAAAATGGCAAATGATCCAGATTTTGCAAAAAAAATCGAAAATGATATAGCGGGTATACCAGCAGCGCATGAGCAGATGCTTGCCAAGGCAAAAAGTGACGGTATTGAGATACATGGGTTTGCTGTGAGGATCAATGCAGATGGGAGTATGCAATGCTCATGTAGCGGTTCAACAAGAACCAGCGGCAAGAAACAAAGCGCATCCGTACTGAATACGGAAAAGAGGCAAAAAGAAAGAGTAGAAAAAAAGCGTGAGGAGAGAAAAATTTTAGAAGAAAAGGCGGCAGAACGACGGGCAGAAAGAAAAGAGCAGATGGATAAGCTGACGGAAGATGAGGAAGCAGAATTATTCACGATATCTACTAATGGCACGGATATAAAAAGCGTCATGCAGAATCTCATAGCAGCGGTTTTCGGTACATCAGCGCCTACAGGGGCAAGTTTTGATATAAAGGCGTAAAGTATTCCGCAGCATACGGTTCAGGCATATTGCAAGGGGGGGCGGATGAAAGGCAGTTACACATATTATTATAGAATTTGGAGCATTCCTGTTAAGTAACAAATAGCGGGTTTGCAAAAAATGAGTGCCTACCA
>BLLU01000296.1 GCA_011959105.1 Lachnospiraceae bacterium
AAATCCTTTATTTAAGCTAATTAGGGCTTATTTTTTTGTCAAATATTTTAAAATAATGCGTGCGCTTTTGTACGTTTTATGGTATAATATAGATTATATCACAAAGGGAGGCCTTTCGCATGTATATCTCACTTACAGGAAATTCAGACAACAAAGATGTCTATATTAAACGCTCATACCGTAAAAGCAATGGCAAAACTGCTACTCATATCCATAGAAAACTCGGAAAACTCAATGAACTCTTGGATCAGTTTTCCGGGGATTATGATGCTATGATGGCCTGGGCAAAATCTGAGGCAGAAAAGGACACCATCGAATACAACTCTAACATTAGCAGTGTTACAGTTTCTTTATCCAGAAGCGCTTATATTCCCAAATATGAAGAACGCTGCTTTCAGATTGGATATCTGTTCCTTCAAAAACTGTGCACTGAATTAAAAATAGATTCCATTTCCCGTAAGATTTCCAAACGTCATAAATACTCTTATGATTTCAGCGCAATTCTTACGGATCAGATTTTTTCCAGAATCCTGGCGCCTTCCAGCAAACTGGGCAGTTACTCTTTCTGCCAGATGCTGCTTGAACCGCCTAAGTATGAACTGCACGACATCTACCGCGCACTTTCCGTTATGGCTCAAGAATCCGACTTTATTCAGGAGGAACTATACTGCAATTCAAACTTCGTTCATCCCAGAAACAACAAGATTCTCTACTACGACTGTACGAATTATTACTTTGAGACCCAGCAGGATGATGATTTCAGAAAGTATGGAAAAAGCAAGGAAAACAGGCCAAATCCCATCGTCACAATGGGACTGTTTATGGATGCTGATGGAATCCCCCTTGCTTTTGATGTATTCCCGGGAAACCAGAACGAACAGACAACCTTAAAACCTTTGGAAACAAAGGTAATACGTGACTTTGCATGCGGCGAGTTTATCTTCTGCTCGGATGCCGGACTCGGCAGTAAGTCAAACCGAAGATTTAACAGCTTTGGAAACCGTTCTTATGTCATTACACAGTCCCTGAAGAAGATGCGCGTGGAAGACCGGCAGACTGCCTTAAATCCAAAACAGTTTCGCAGACCTGGTTCTGATAAGTTCATCGATCTATCCACTCTTGATGAATCCGATCCGGATATTTACGAAACAATCTTTTACAAGGAAGTGCCTGTTGTAAATGGAAACATGGATGAAACCATCATCGTAACCTATTCCCCAAAATACAAGGCATACCAGAAAAGGGTCCGCGAACAGCAGATAGCACGCGCTGTAAAAATGATGGAACAGCCGGGCAAAAAAAGACGTGGCAAAAACCAGAATGACCCTGCCCGTTTTATTAAATCTACTGCCATAACAGAAGAAGGTGAAGTTGCA
>BLLU01000297.1 GCA_011959105.1 Lachnospiraceae bacterium
TCCAAAGGTTTCCATAGACAATCTGTCAAATGTTCTTGCAGCGCCGGCGCAAAGGGATGTTCTGACAGATTGTCTATGGAAACCTTTGGATGCCGGCTCCTCGCACGGAGCATGTCCCGGCAGATGTTGGACGCCACACGGATCAGCCAGGCTTTCCCATGCTCCTCATTTGTAAAGTCCGGTCTCTTTTCCAGATACCTGCAGAAGGTATCCTGAACGGCGTCCTTTGCATCCTGCTCGTTACACAACATAACGATGCAGATTTTATAAAGCGTGTTGCTGTACTTAAGTACAAGTTCCTCTATACACATAGTTCCTCCCTTCTTGATGCTTCCTGCTTCTTATGTGTCTAATACGTATAAAGCCGGGGAATGGTGACATTTTCTATTTCACGGACAACACTCAAACTTTCCGATTTGCAAGATAAACACCCCCACACGCAAGTCGCGCAGGCAGCACTTGTGGATTTAAGCCGGTTCTGTATAATGACTGTTATAGGAGGTGCACACGTTGAAAGTACAATACTTAAAGGAGCCATTACTAAAAGAGGATTACGTGGATGTCCATTACCGGGAAGAGACTGAATCCATTGCGCTGGTCAAAGACTTTTTTCAATCTCTACACAGTATCATCGGAAAAAAAGGATGACTGCATGCAAAAACTGCATCCCGGCAGTATCTACTACTTGGAAGTGGTAGACCGGAAACTCTTTGCCTATCAGGAAAAGGAGGTCTACCAGCTGGATTACAGCCTGCGGAGTTTCCTTGCCTGTTTTGAAAACAGCGGATTTGTGAGAATCGGAAAGTCCACGGCAGTAAATCTCTATAAAGTCAATAAAGTGAAAGCAGATTTAAATATGAGGCTCCATCTTGTGATGGAGAACGGAGAGATGCTAATTCTCAACAGGAGCTATAAAAAATCATTTTTGGATGCATTGCATCATATACAGGAGGTTTGTCATGAAAGTGATTCATAAACAAAATTTTTTCCCCATCGTCTGTATCTGTTTTACCCTGCTGTCAATCGGCAACGTAATTTTGGAAGCCATTACCCTTGGGAAATTTGGACACGACCAGCAGAATCTGCTGTTGATGCTGCTGTTGTCTGTGCTTGCAGTAGCCGTCCTTTCCCAGCACTACCGCTTTGGCAGCTCATCAC
>BLLU01000298.1 GCA_011959105.1 Lachnospiraceae bacterium
ACCGTATACGGAAGTATGGATTTGCCTTCTGCGGAAAAGAGGTGCTGATCGGCGCGGCAAACCCCTGATCCGAATAGAATCAAATGCCGGGGCGGCTGTAGGGAAAGGCTGCTGCATGGAATCCATGCAGCAGCCTTTCTGTTTTCGGCGTAAAATGCCTATTCTGTTTCCTTCTTTGCAAAGAAGCCATCGATACATTTCTTGATCTCTTCGTCCGGCATGGTCTTTAACAGATAGCCTTCCGGTTTCAGTGCCATAACGTTCCTGACGCTCTCCCGGTCTCCCCGGCCCGTGAGGAAGATCACGGGGATGTCGGCGGTCTCTTTTTCCGAACGGATCATCTCCAGAGCCTGTCTGCCGTCGCAAACCGGCATTTCGTAATCCAGTACGATCAGGTCCGGTCGGTTCACCGTCAGGCTCTGGATGGCGGAAATGCTGGAACTGGCCTCCGATACCTTGTAGTTCCCGGTGAGCAGCTTGACGATTCTGGCCCGCATAAAGTCGGAGTCGTCCACCACCAGGATTTTTTTCCGCTCCTTGCTCAGGAAATCGTTGATGGCGTCCATGGCGTTGTTGGGGTCGATGTTGGATACAATCTTGCCCCGCATGGATTCGGAGGTGGAAGCGCAGAAAGCAAAATAGCCTTCCCCCGTGTCAAAAAGCAGACTGCAGGAGGGATTGTTGCGCGCAAAGGAATCCACAAGCTGCTCATAGGTCAGCAGGGATTCTTTTTCCAGTTCGAACAGGTCGATGGAGGGAAAACTTTCCCTGATGCGCTCCAGGAACTGCCGTGAAATGTATCGGGTGACGTTGATCACCATATCATCCACCCTGGAATACTGGGTGTTGAGAATGTCGCTGATGATCTTCAGCAGCAGCGCCTCCTCAAAGACCAGCGTGATTTCCCATTTTTCTTTTTTCTGGCTGCAATAGATGAAGCGGCAGCATATCACTTTCCCGAAATTCTCCCCGAAGTACTGATCGCTGATCATCTTTGCCTTCAGGTGGAAGATATCGTCCACCAGCTGAACGATGGACTGCCCCAGAGCGTCCTTTTCTTCCTCATGGGGAATGTCAACCCATTTGCTGCTGACTTTTCCCGTGATCGCCAGATCCTCCGTCTGGGTATGGGCCACCACCCAGCCGATGCATACGCCCAGGAAATGACGTATGGACTCCAGCGAGTACTGTGTCTCCTCCATCTCCTTCTCCAAAGCCGGGAGCGTATTGTTGCGGAAGCTGTCATGCAGGCGCTTATGTACCTCGTACTCACTGTAGCCTATAGAACGCATGTATTCTTCCTCGTGATCGAAATGCTCCGTTGTATGATTTCTTAAATATTTGGCGCCTTCCCGGCATACCCACTCACTTTTCTCTTCGTTTTCGCTGATTTTTAGCAGCTTATTCATGGTTGAAAAAAGCATCTTGTGTTCCCGGTCAATAAAATCCACGCCGATTTTGTAGCTGTCACGCCATACTATTTGATCCACACTGCCTCCCATCTGCCTGCCTGGGGGGATACCTGACCTTTCGTCCCTCCTCGCAGCAAAGCACCATTTTTTTCAGCATCTATTATAGCACTTCCCGGCTTTTTTGACCATCCATAATTTGATCGGAAATTTCAGATTGTGGCAAGTGATGCGGAACCGTGAAAAACGGGTAGAAGAATTGAGAAATTTGACGGTTGACAGTGAAGAGAAGGAATGTGGGAAAAATTGACGGACTGGCCGGGCAAAAAAGCAGAGAAAGCGGTTGCCAAAGGGAACGGAAAACTTTACAATAGGGGTAGTTACAGTGAGTACGAGGTACATAAGCAGGGAGGAGATACGGATGGATAAGGCATTGACGGAGAATTACATAGCGCTTCTCAGAGAGGAATTGATCCCTGCGATGGGCTGCACCGAGCCCATCGCGCTGGCCTATGGGGCGTCCATCGCCCGGCAGGTGCTGGGGCAGCTGCCCCGGCGCACCAGGGTGGTGGTGAGCGGCAATATTATCAAGAATGTGAAGAGCGTCATTGTCCCCCACACCGGAGGGATGCGGGGCATTGAGGCGGCGGTGGCCGCAGGGCTGGTGGCGGGGGCCGCCGAGGACGGACTGGAGGTATTGTCCAGGATTTCCGAAGAGCAGGTAGAGGCCATTGGGGCATATTATGAGGAGGCGGAAATCACGGTGGAGCAGTCCTCTTCGGACCGGGTCTTTGAGATAGACCTGACTGCGGAGGCGGAGGGGCATGCGGCCCGGGTGTGGATCACGGATCATCACACCCATGTGGCCCGGGTGAGCAGGGACGAGGAAACGCTGTATCAGGGAGACCTGCCTTGTTCAGAGGCAAGCGCGGCGGACCGAAGCCAGCTCTCTGTGGAGCGGATCGTGGAGTTTGCGGAGACGGCGGATCTGGAGCCTGTGAAAGAACTGCTGGACCGCCAGATCGAGTATAATACCGCCATTGCAAAAGAAGGACTGACGGGGAAATACGGAGCGGGCATTGGCAGAGTGCTGATGCTCTCTTACGGGGACAATGTCAGCAACCGGGCCAAAGCCTGGGCGGCGGCGGGTTCCGACGCCCGGATGAACGGGTGTGAACTGCCGGTGGTGATCAACTCCGGCAGCGGCAACCAGGGTCTGACGGCCTCTCTGCCCGTGATTGTCTACGCCAGAGAACTGGGGGTATCCCGGGAGACGCTGTACAGGGCCCTGCTGGTGTCCAATCTGGTGACCATCCATTTAAAGACTGGCATCGGCTGTCTTTCCGCTTACTGCGGAGCCACCAGCGCCGGGTGCGGAGCCGGGGCGGGAGTGACCTATCTGTACGGAGGGCGTTTTGAAGAGATCGCCCATACGGTGGTCAACGCCGTGGCCATCAATTCCGGCGTGGTCTGCGACGGAGCCAAGGCAAGCTGCGCCGCCAAGATCGCCTCCGCCGTGGAGGCGGGGCTGCTGGGAATGCAGATGTATATGCATGGACGGCAGTTCCTGGGGGGAGACGGCATCGTGACCAAGGGGGTGGAGGCCACCATCCGCAATGTTTCGGAACTGGCCAGAGAGGGAATGCGGGAGACGGACCGGGAGATTCTGCGGATTATGCTGGAATGCTCCGGAGGGACTGACGCCTGTTCCGACTAGAGGTTTTCCCTTTCTCTTTTTCTGGCTTTCTTAATCTCATACATGCGGCGGTCCGCCTCCTGCACCAACTGCTCCAGGGTGGATCCTGCATCCTCGTTCCAGACATGACCTATGCTGGCGGTGAGGGGAAAAGGCATCCGATGAAGTTCGCTGTACTGCGCAAGCCACAATTCCATCTGCGCTTCCAGCGAGAGGAGGCCGGCCTCGTCCACATACGGCCCCACCGCCAGAAATTCGTCTCCTCCCATGCGCACCTTGATGGGCGCCTGGGACAACACTGCCTTCATGGCTTCCGCCACCCCCTTGATGGCCAGATCTCCCATGTCATGTCCGTACTGGTCATTGAAAGTCTTTAAATTATCCACATCCAGAAACATCATATAGATCCGTCCCTGCTGTTTTCGGAAATAGTTTTTCGCCAGATCTTCGTAGCCGAAGCGGTTGTACAGCCCGGTGAGCTGATCCCGGACATATAGCCGCCGAAGCTGCAGGTTCATCTGCTGGAGTTTCTTCTGCTGCCAGATCAGGGACAGGGTCAGAGAAAGATTGTCCACAAACTTTCTGTGTTTATCGTAGGGGATCAGGTCTTTGTTGTAAGGAATTACGCAGTATCCCAGACTGATAGACTGAAAATGCAGGGGTGAAAAAAGGAGTATCTGATAATCGTCCCGGGCATTCCAGGAGTCCGGCGTCAGGGAGGTAAGGCGGTCCGGGCCCTGGTCGGTGTAGGCCTGGGGCATGGATGCTTCCGGCATCCGCGCCCCCTCTCCCTCGGAGACATTGCTTTCCTCCCAGTCGGGCTGCAGGCACAGAGCCAGGGCGTCCAGTTCCAGCAGTTTGCAGCATTGCTCCAGGGCCTCCGGCATCTGGGGGCCGATGCTGGTACTGCAGAGTAACTGCTGGCTGGCAAAATGCAGTTCATTGTGGTGTTCGTTTGTCTTTTTTTCCCGGTACATATACTGCAGAATCTGTCCGTTATCATGGGCGTGGCTGTGACAGCCGCAGCTTTCATTAAACACGCAGAATCCCTTTGTGTAATAGTTCCTGCCTTCGGAGGTACCGTCAATCATATCCAACAGTCTGGTGATACTGTCATGGCCCAACTGTACCCAGCCCCGGTTGACACTGGTGATGGAGGGAGAGTAGATCTCTCCCTCCTCGGAATTGTCAAAACCGCTGATCCGAAAGTCTTTGGGGGCATAATATCCGTCCCGCTGGGCCGCCACCAGATAGCCCAGAGCCATGTTGTCGTTGGCGCAGAGCACGGCGTCGGGCAGATGCAGTCCCAGTTGTTTCCAGTGTTCGTAGGCTTTTTCTCCGTCGGAGTGGAGAAAACTCATATGCAGCGTCTGTCCGGGGGCAAGCGGGAGGCGGTGTTTCGCCAGACAGTCCCGGAAGGCGGTGTAGCGCTTCTGATTTTCTTCATTGGCCTCCGGGCCTCCCAGATAGTTCAGCTTTCTGCAGCCGTGAACGGTGATCATATGCTCCGTCATCTGATAAAACATCTGGTAATTGTCAATGCCGATACAGGGCTGGTCCATAAATTGCTGATCAATGCTCAGGACTTTGCGGCCATGCTGCAGATAGGAAGTAATCATACGGTTGATATGAGGGGTCTCTCCCACACTGTTTACGGCCACCAGCATGCCGTCATATTCCCGGGGGGAGGGGAGCTGAAAAATGCCCTGCTCCATCCGGCCGTATTCCGAACCGTTCGCAACATGGTAGGCATTAAATATATGTAAGCGGATATCCGTGCCCCGGATGCGCTCCAGAATACCCTGGATCAGGCTGTCAATATACAGGATATTCCAGGTGCTGGTTATCATCAGTATTTTTCTCATGGTATGCCTCCTGACAGGACGGTTACTTTTTACATTGCTGACAGGGATATTATAACATTGGTAAATAGGAGGGGCAAGGACTTGTTGCGCCGACGGGGAGAAATCTGTTCTTTTAGATTGACAATAAGTATTATTTGTATTATACTGTGTAATACAAATAATACTTATGAAAGGAGGAGAATCAGCCATGTTGATCCAATTAAACAACGGCAGTGAAATTCCCATTTATGTGCAGCTTCGCAACCAGATTGTGACCGGTATCGGCAGAGGTGATCTGAAAGAGGGGGAAAGGCTGCCCACCGTGCGGCAGCTGGCACAGGATGCGGAAGTCAATACCATGACGGTGAATAAGGCCTACCAGCTTCTGAAAACGGAGGGATTCATCACCATTGACCGCCGCCGGGGTGCCACCGTATCTCCGGTGCAGCAGAGTGACCGGCGCTATCGGGAGAAGCTGGAGGCGGAACTGGAACTGCTGTCTGCGGAGGCCCGGATGAAAGGAATGGAACAGACGGAGTTTCTGGAGTTGTGCGAGCGGGTATTTGCCGGAATGCAGCCCGCTTAGGAATGTATCTGCAGAAGATCGGATAAGGAGTGATAAAATGGGAATCTTTTTGTTTATATCGTTTTTGTTTGCCGATTTGATCACATGCGGGGCCTGTAAGATGGCCATACGGCAGATTTTTATCTATCAGAATGGGATATTGATGGGAGTTCATATTACCAAAGAGCAGACCGAGCATCCCCGGGTGAAGGCTCTCTGTGAGAAAAGCCGACGTTACTGGAATATCTATCAGAACAGCAATCTGGCGGCGGGAAGTCTGGTGTGCCTGCTGGCTTTTTTCAGCATGGAATGGATGACGCTGGTGTGGATTGTATGGTTTCTTCTCTATCTGGCGGGTATGCAGGTGCTGATGGTACTTCCTCTGCGCAGGATGTATCGGCTTAAGGAGGAGCAGGGCTGGATCCACGAAAAGACCCGCCGGACCGTGTACATCGACACGGAACTTTCGGCGCAGGCAGGAAGGCTGGCGCCGAAAGCACATTGGCATCTGCCGCTGTTGGCATTGGAACTGGGAGCCGCCGCAGTGCTGTATGTCCATGGGGCGGCACAAAGCGGATGGCCCGGGGAGAGGGCGGAATGGCTGGCGCTGGGCAGCGCAGCCATGGGCGTGACAGTCCTGACATGGGTGATGCATCTGTATCTGGCGGAGAAACGCAATGTGGTCTACAGTCAGAGCAGCCAGGTCAATATAGCGGTGAACCGATTGGTTAAGCGTGCCTGGGCCACGGCGTTTCTGGGGGCTGACTGCTGGAACTGTGCTGCCTGGCTGTATCTGGTGCTGCGCAGGGATCAGGCGGGCGGCCTGGGGCAGGGGGACTGGTTTGTCTATGTAGCGCTGCAGCTTGCCGCCGCCGTGGCTGCTCTGCTGCCCTGGGGAAACCTGATCCGCAAAAAGAGGGAACTTCTGACGGCGGACGAACAGCCGGTGGAGGTGGACGACGATGTATACTGGAAAAACGGCTGGTATGAGAATCCAGGGGATCCCCACCTGCTTGTGCCAAACCGGCTCTGCGATACCAACTACACCTTCAATATGGCCCGGCCGGCGGCCCGGTGGATTAACCTGGGAGTCACTCTGGTATTGGTGGGAAGCCTGGGATGGGCGGCTTGGATGATGATAGAGCGGCTGTAGCGGACTGCCGCCGTAAATCCCGGGATGACCTGAGGCTGTCACATAAAATAGGGCGTGTTGTCAAAACGCAGGTCACACCGGGATTCGATTCCGAAGGTCCGGTAATAGGCTTCCTCCAGAGGAATCCAGCGCTGCCGATAGGCTTCCAGGCCGGTTCCCTCCCTGCGTTTCAGCCGCGCCAGCTGTTCCCCGGGACGGCAGTACAGGAAGATTTTCAGGTCGTAGTGGGGGGCCAGCAGAGGATGCTGGCTGTAACTTCCCTCCACTACGGTGAGGGGGGCGGCGGGGAGCACTCTGGCCTCCGCCAGCTGTCCCCTTTGGCAGCTGTAGGGCCGGCAGGCGATGGTCTCTCCTCTGGAGGCGGGCAGCAGGGCCTCCTGCAGAAAGCGCTCCAGGTCCATATTGCCGCAGGGGGTCCGTTCCCACCCGGGGGAACGCCGCTCCGGGGGCAGATAATAATCGTCCATATGCAGTACCCGGCAGGGGAACAGCTCTGCCAGCAGCGCCGCCAGGCTGGATTTGCCGCCGCCGCAGGGGCCGTCTATGGCCAGCAGCACAGGTTTCGAGGCAAGCAGGCGTCTTTCCGTCTCATAAAGGATCGGGAAGTATATGGCGTACTCCTCCCGCAGAATCCTGTAATGAGGCGCATATGCCTCCCGGAAGGCGGCGCTGTGGTGCAGGGCCGGACAGCCCGCCCTGCGGTATTCTTCCAGCCAGGACTCCAGAGCAGGGGCGCAGAGCCCAAAACGCCGGCCATATTGCTCCAGCCATGCCAGCTTTTCTTTTAGGCTTTCCGCCGAGCCGCGGTGCTGTTTTGCCGTCAGGAAAAACAGCCGTGCCAGCAGGGGCGCGGCGGCGGAAAGATCATAACCGCCCGTCAGGTGAAAGCGGCAGAGCCGGTTGCCGATTTCCTCCGGGTTCTCCGGGACCGCATGTGCCGGTGCGGGCCCGGATATCTGTTTTTCCCACTCGCGGGTGATTTGCTCCAGAACCCTTTCGGGGCTGTCCACCATGTGCTCCGGCCCGAATTCACTCTGATATAAAAGTTTCCCATAGTCTGCGGGTTCCATCAGCGGGTAGCGCTGCCTGTGCAGGGCCACAATCTCCCGCAGTTCTTTTTGTCTCACTGCCATAGCTGTCCTTTCCTCATACTCTTATCCGTTTTCGTGTCCTTTCGTCTGCTTTTCATTTTAACAGAGAATTTTCGGTTTTCGCAAGGGAGAAAAAGATATTAGCCATCAAAAAGATTGTCTATTTTGTGACATTATGGTATTTTTTGCTGAAATACGGAAAGCGAACGGAAAAGGATGCGAAAAATGGACAAAATATCTTTTTGGAACAGGCGGAGTACTAAAATCATATGGGGAATCTCTGCTTTTATCGCGGCTTTAATCCTGATTCGGATTCTGCTGCCCAATCGGGAATATTGCTATGAGGTGAATACCTCTTTTCAGGAGGGAGTTCCCCTGGAGGCCTATCCGGTCTATGAGGGGATCCGGCTGCCGCCGGGGGTTTATCGTGTGGAACTTACATATTCCTGCAGTACGGATATGCAAAATCTGTGTACGATGAAGGACGACTCGGTTTTTACAAAAGGGCTGTTGACCCATGGAGATTTTTTTTACAGCGGCCTTTCCAGAGCGGGCTTTCATATGTGGCTCTTTGAAAACGCGGATGCCATGCGGCTGCAGATAAAATATTGCGGGCAGGGAGAACTGAGAATCGATAAACTGTATATTTATGAGACGGATCAGCTATGGACCATGTGCCTGACCATTCATTTGTTTATCACGGCGCTGCTCCTGGCGGCAGGGTATTTCAGACTGTATGTCCGTACTTTTCCTCTTTCCGGGGAAGTCAAAAATGTGGTATTTGCCCTCTCGGTTCTGGCGCTGCTGGCCTCTGCCCCGTATATGACAGGTTCTGTGGCCTCCGGGGCGGATTTGTCCTATCATCTGCATCGGATAGAGGGCATTAAGGACGGTATCCTATCCGGGCAGTTTCCCGTGCGGCTGGAGCCGGAATGGGTACATGGCTACGGATATGCCAACGGGATATTTTATTGCGGAACGCTTCTGCTGTTTCCCGCGCTGCTGCGAATCATAGGGTTTCCGGTGATCTTTTCCTACAGCTGCTATTGCGTGGCGCTGAACATATTCACCATACTGATCTCTTATTACTCGTTTTACGGGATTTTCCGCAGCAGATATATCGGTGCGGCGGGGAGTGCCCTGTATACCATGTCGGTATTCCGAATCTATAAGTTCCTGATAACCTCGGCAGTGGGGGAAGCCAGTGCCCTGGCCTTTATGCCCCTGATTGTTTACGGATTCTGGCGGGTGTTTACGGGAGAGGGGTATGGCAGATCATGCAGAGGCAGCTGGTTTCCCCTGGCCTTCGGATACGCGGGACTGATCCAGACCCATGTGCTGAGTTGTGAGATCACCGTATTTCTGACAGCCATTCTCTGTGTGGTCTATGTGAAGAAGATTTTTTCCAAAGAAAGGTTTTGGGAGTTATGTAAAGGAGCATTGGGAGCGCTGGGGCTGAGCTGCTGGTTTCTTGTTCCGTTTGTGGACTACTTTCTGCGGGAGGATATGCATGTCAAGCATGTATGGGCAAGGCCGATTCAGGACAGAGGGCTGTATCTGGCGCAGCTGCTGTTCAACTGGTGGAGATTTGGCGACAATGCGCTGATCGGTGAGTCCGGCATGGTGCGTTCCCATGCGCTGGGGGTCGGCTTTGTCCTGGGGCTGGGTTTCTTCCTGTTCGGCGCTCTGTGGTTTGGGGGAAGGCTGTCGGAAACAGGTGTCCGAATCTGGAAGCTGGGTAAGACCGCATGGGCGCTTGGGGGTATGCTGATGCTGATGAGTCTGGAACTTTTCCCCTGGGACAGAATCCAGAACAGCAGCCGTCTGGCGGCCTCCCTGGTGAGCAGTCTGCAGTTCCCCAACCGTTTTCTGGGCTGGGGCAGTCTCTTTCTGGTTTTGCTGTGTTGCTGCTGCCTGTACTGCTTTTGGGAAAAAAAGCGGAAGCGATTGTTTTTTACCGCTCTGGTATGGGTGCTGGCGGGCCTTGTCACATCCGGTCTGTATCTGTATGATCATGTGGGCAGGGATCAGAAGCATCTGGCATTGTATAACCGGGAGGGTATGGGGGCCGGTTATATTTCCGGAGCGGAGTATCTGATCCAGGGAACCAGAGAGGAGACGCTGCTGTACAGGGATCCCGTGGTGAGCGGCGGGGTGCGGGTGAGTGAATATGAGAAAGGGGCGCTCAGGGCCGAATTCGTCTGTGACAATGCGGGAAGGGAGGAAGGGTATGTGGACTTGCCTCTGCTGCATTATTATGGATACAGGGCTTACGCCGGAGACGGGGAGGAGCGGCTGCAGGTATGCAAAGGGGACAACAATGTGGTCCGTGTGATCATTCCGCCTCAAAGTCATATGAAGGTTGCGGTGATGTTTGTGAGCCCATGGTATTGGCGCGCCGCGGAATGGGTGAGCGCGGCTGCTGCGGTATGGATCGGCATATGCCTGCTGCGCCGGGTCAAACGGAAGGGGGAAAGGCTGTGAGAGATTTTTGGAGCAGGCATAGAATTTTACTCTGTGTTGAATTACTGGGTATTCTGGTGTGCTGGGCATTCTGCTTCAGGCCGGAGGAACCGGTATTTTCCGTGGATGGAGAAGCCATATCCCGCAAAATGGAGGCGGATGGCTCCTGCGACTATTACCGCAGTGAAGAATTTGCCCTGAGTCCCGGTGTATACCGGCTGGAGGTAAGGGGCGGGGATCATGAGGGGATCTGGTATCCCACAGTTTCCACGGAGGAAAGCAGCTTTCAGGCCCTGCGGTGTAATGGCGCTTCCGTCTTTGCGCATCAGCGGGAGACAAAGATAGAGGTGTATGTGGTGGATCCTGTGGACAAAGCCTTTGTGGCCTGCAACTATATCGGGGAGACGGGGCAGGCCATAGAGGCTGTCACTCTCATCCGCACGGGCATCGGGTGGAGGATGCTCACATTCATCCTGCTGCTTGCGGCCACAGGTGTGAATCTGCTGGTGTGGATGCGGCAGGCGCTGACGGAAGGCCGCATGCGAAGGGAACAGGAGATTGTGGTATGGGTGCTGGGATTCTGTGTTCTGCTGGCGTATCTGCCCTATACCACCGACTATTTTTCCACCGGGGCGGACGGGGCTTTTCATCTGCTGCGAATTGAGGGATTGAAGGAGACCCTGCTGGGGGGACGGCAATTCCCGGTCAGGATACAGGAGTATTGGCTGTACGGCCATGGGTACGCGGTATCCAGCTTTTACGGGGATTTGTTCTTGCTGTTTCCGGTGATGCTGCGGGTCATCGGCTTCAATCTGATGGACGCCTATAAACTTTTTATGCTGGCGGTGCTGGTGGGTACGGCGCTGACTTCTTATTATTCTTTTTACAAATGCACCGGGGACCGATATGGGGCGCTGCTGGGAAGTGTGCTGTACCAGTTGGCCCCTTACCATATTTATAATTTTTACAATCGGAGTGCGGTGGGAGAATACCTGGGCATGATGTTTTTACCCCTGGTTCTCTGCGGATTCTGTCAGATCTACATGGGAGACAGCAGGCAGGCCGGCTATCTCCGGGCCAAACTTCCGCTGATCGCGGGGATCAGCGGAATCCTGCAGTCCCATATTCTGACCTGTGAGATGACGGTGGCGGGACTGCTTGTGGCGGCTGCGGTGCTGTGGAGGAAAACCTTTCAAAAGGAGATTCTGAAAGAATTGTTTAAGGCGGCGCTTCTCTGCATTCTGATCAACGCATGGTTCTGGGTCCCGCTTTTGAAGATGCTTTCCGTGGACAAGTACGCGCTGGGGGATATTGTGTCCCAGGATATCCGGCACATGGGTACAAGACTGGCCGGAATACTTCAGATGTACCCCTATATGGGCGGGGGACAGACGGGGATGTATAATGGGGAGCCAATCCAGGCGGGGGCGGCGTTCTGGGCCGTACTGCTCTGCTGTCTGGCGCTGCGTCTGTGCCGTCCGAGGCGGGGGCGAGACAATCCCTATGACAGGGTCATGGGCGTTGGAGCGGCTCTCAGTCTGGCTGCGCTGTTTTTAAGTACAAGGTATTTTCCCTGGGATATGGCGGCAGATATTCCCGGCATAGGCATATTGGCCACGGCCATACAGTTTCCCACCAGATTGCTGGCCGTTTCTACTCTGTTTTTTGCGTTCACCGCTTCCTTTTTTGTGCCCTGGCTGCGGGCGGAGGGAAAAGCATGGACATCGCCCCCAGGGGATGCCGTCAGGGCGGGCTGTGTCATTGCGGTGTCGATGATCGCGGTGTGGTCTGCGGCTTTTCACGTCAATGACATTTCCTATAACATGCGTCCGATCAGGCTGTACACGGCACAGAATATGGGGAGTGCCAGCGTGGTAAACGGAGAGTATCTGCTGGCAGGGGAGCAGGGAGAAGCCTCTCCTGCTCCCATATCGGAGGTTGCCGGCATGGGGTTTCATGACCCGGCGGCGGACCCGGGGCTTGTCTGGACAGAGTATGTCAAGGAGGGACTGGAAGTCCGTTTGTTTGTGGAGAATCGCACAGAGGAAGAGTTGTATGTGGAACTGCCGCTCACAGGATATCGGGGATATGATATGGAGACTGCCCCGGGTACCGCCTTGCCTTATATCACAGAGGAGAGGGGGGCCCATGGAGATCTGCGGATTGCCGTACCCGCCGGTTACAGCGGCAGGATTCATGTGTCCTACAAAGGCTTTGCCGTTTTCAGAGCGGCGGAAGCGGTATCCCTTCTGACCCTCCTGCTGTGGGCAGGGCTGGCTTTGAGGCGTAGATTTGGCGGACGAAAGGAGACTGTGCATGGATAAAAAACAAAAGTTTCGGATCAGCGCATTGATTTACGGTCTGATTTTTCTGATCACATCGGCCCCTGTTTTCTGCGGGTATATCCCGGAGGGCGGGGATATGGCCTTGTGGATGGGCAGGATACAGGAGATAGAGCAGAGCCTGGCCCAGGGCAGCATGAGTTGGTTTCCCACCCCTGCATGGACGGCGGCCTGGGGCGGCGGGGCGGAAGCATTTGATTGCGGAATATGGCTTTTGCCGTTGGCGGCGGCCTGGCTTCTGGGAATGGGAGAGCAGATCGCCTACTGCCTTTTCATGGGGCTGGTGCAGCTGGGGACCATGGCGGCGGCGAGATGGATGATGGGGGCATTTTCCGAAAAAACGGCGGTGGTACTGTGGGGAACTCTGTTCTATATGGGATGCCCCTGGCATATCTATGTCTGCTTTGACAAAGCGGATCTGGGACAGGCTCTGGTATGGGCGCTGGTTCCCGGTTTTATAGGAGGAATGGCTCGTCTGTGCCGTTCCCGGGGGAGAAACAGGGCGGCCCGGTGTGTATCGGCCGCCTTCTATGCGGGGATCTGGTATGCGGACGCAAGATGGGGCGTGATTGTCGGAGGGTGCGCGGTGCTGTATCTGCTGCTCTGGGAGCGGCGGGGCCGAAGTTTCCTTTCCGTGACGCTTTCCATGGCGGCGGGAGGGGCGTTGGCCATGCCGTCCGTGCTCTATCTGACCCGGTATCTGATAAAAGGCGGTATGCAGGTGTGGAATCTGCCCTTGGGCTGCATCATGGAAAATGGATATGCCCCGGGGCTTTTTCTGACCACCTGGGTTTATCGGCCGGACCTGCCGGGGATGGGAATCGGGTATATGGGGGGGATTTTATTGCTGGCCTGGCTCTGCTTCCGGGGAGAAGGGGGGAAAATGGATGGTTCCGTAAAGAGAGTGCTGCTGCTTTCCGGGATATTGACGGCAGCGTCCCTTCAATATTTTCCCTGGGATCTGGTGCAGAGGCTGGGGGCTCCTTTTCTGCGCTTTGTGGGTCTTTTGGAGACACCGGGGATTTTCTGGGGAGCCGCCAATATGCTGTTGGCGGTTCCGGCGGGATGGGCGGTGGGGGAACTGCGGAAAAAGAAGGACTGTCTGCGGCAATGGGTCCTTCCTCTGCTCCTGCTGTGCGCCGTTCTGGCAACGGCTCTGTATATGTGCAATACGCTGACCTATGTGCGTCCGCCGCTGGGCCGGGATATAGTGTCTCCCGTAGTCTATTGAGGCGCCGGGAGGAGAATCTTCAAGTCCCGGTTGCAAAAAGATTTTGAAGAGCGTATAATTCTGCTAGTAACAGAAGAAAGGTGAGATATTTATGAGACGGAACTATTTTCTTTCATCGTTGGCGGCAGGAATATGTCTTTTGCTGACAGCATGCGGCGGGCCGGAACTTTCGTCTGCGCCGGAACCGGAACCTGCGTCGGAGGGGACCACAGAGGAGACAGTGGCCCTGACAGTCTGGGGGGCAGAGGAAGACGAGGCGCTTTTACAGGAGATATTTGAGTCCTTTCGGCAGCATTATGCCGATCAGGCACAGTTTCAGATTACTTTTCAGGCCCAGAGCGAGTCAAACTGCAAGGATATGCTGCTGGGGGATTTGGAGAATGGGGCAGATGTGTTTGCCTTTGCGGACGATCAGGTGGCGGCACTGGCGGCAGCAGGCGCGCTGGACCCGGTGGCGGACCATGAGAAGATCCGCGGCGAAAACCTGCCTGCGGCGGTGGAGGCCGCCAGTGTGGACGGCGTGTTGTATGCCTATCCCCTCACGGCGGACAATGGCTATTTTCTCTACTATAATAAGGCTTATTTTACCGAGGAGGATGTGCAGAGCCTGAACCGCATGGTAGATGTGGCGGCTGAAGCCGGGCGGCATGTGGTCATGGACTGGTCCTCCGCATGGTATGTATATTCTTTCTTCGGCAATACAGGGCTGGAACTGGGGCTTAATGAGGACGGAATCACCAATTACTGCAACTGGAACAGTACGGAGGGCCCTGTCAGGGGCGTAGACGTGGCGCGGGCCATGGGGGCTATCGCGTCCAGTCCCGGATTCGACAGCCGCACGGACGAGGAATTTCTCTCCGGCGTGCGGGACGGTTCCGTCATCGCCGGAGTCAGCGGTGTGTGGAACGCGGTTGCCCTGCAGGAGATCTGGGGGAAAAATGCCGGGGCCGCCAAACTGCCGGCATTTTCCTGCGCAGGCGGGGAAGTGCAGATGGCTTCTTTTTCCGGGTGCAAGCTCATCGGCGTAAACGCTTACTCACGGCATCCTGAATGGGCGTCCCGTCTGGCGGAATGGATTACCAGTCAGGAGAATCAGGCCCTGCGCTTTGCCATGCGGGGACAGGGGCCGTCCAATGTCAACGCCGCCAATTCTCCGGAAGTTCAGGCATCGCCCGCCATCGCGGCGCTGCTGGCGCAGTCGGAATACTCCCAGCTTCAGCGGGTGGGAGGAAAATTCTGGGATCCGGTGGCGGAATTTGCCCTTGCCATAGCCGACGGAAAAATTACGGACATACAGTATCAGACCCAGCTGGACCGCCTTGTAGAAGGGGTAACGGCCCGGTGATGCGGGCAGGGGATTGGTGAATCATGAGTATTGGGAGGGAGACTGAATGAAGAGCAGGCTCACATTGCAGCAGAGGTTAATTATTCCTGTGGTTTTGCTGGGACTGGTGACATTGCTGTCTAATATATTGGCGGTATTCAGCATCAATAATGTTAATTCCAACGCCGGGGTCATTGTGGATGAGTACATGACCAGCGAGGCATGTCTGAACGAGATCAGCCGTTCCATGATGGAGATCCATCGTCTGGCCCTGTCGCATATTGTGGCGGCGGATCATGCCACGATGATTCATCTGGTACAGGAAATCAAGACAGAGGAAGCGGCTCTGGATCAAAAACTGGCAGACTATGAAAAATATGTGACACAGGAGGATTCGGAATTATACCGCTCTCTTTTAGAGGGGTATGGCGCCTTCAAGCATTCACTGGTGGGGCTGGTCTGCGCCAGCGCCGACAGTAAGACCACGGACGCATACGCCATGGCCAATGGGGACGTGGCAGCATACAGCAGTGCCGTGGAAGAGGACATAGATGCCCTTTATGCCTCTGTCAGCGCCCAGGCACAGGGGGCCCGCAGCCGTCTTTCTGCCGTTTATGTATCTTCTCTGATCACCAGCGGGGTTACGCTTGTGCTGGGCATTCTGCTGGTGGCCGCCGCTTTCAGGATTATACAGAGATCCGTTATTACCCCCATTCGGGACGCGATGAAGATGCTTCAGGGCAGTTCCGAGCGCATCAGCGGCGTGGTGGGGGACGTGCGGCATCGGGTGCAGAGTTCCAACCGCAGCGTACAGGCGCTCTTTGACCTTACCTCCCGGCTTTCCGCGGCATTGGAGGAGATAGCCGGCGGTGCTGCCAGCATTCGAACCAGCGCGTCCGGAACCCAGAGTGATGTGGCAGGCATGGCGGAGGAATGCGCGGCCATTACCGCCTACTCCGTGGAGATGCGGGGACGGGCGGAGGAGGTGGAGCGGTCTGCCCAGGAACAGATTCAGTCCATCCGCTCCCGGACCGAGGAGATTCTTTCCGAACTGGACGAAGCCATCAGGAAGAGCCGGAACGTGAAACAAATAGGTTCTCTTACCAAGGATATTCTCTCCATATCCGCTTCCACCAATCTAATAGCCCTCAATGCTTCCCTGGAGGCAGTCCGGGCAGGAGAGGCAGGAAAGGGCTTTGCCATGGTGGCACGGGAAGTGCGGCAGCTGGCGGATTCCTGCGCAGAGACCGCAGGGAATATCAGCGGTGTGGCCACGGTGGTCACAGAGGCGGTGGAATATCTGGCGGGCAGCGCCCAGGAACTGGTAGATTATCTCAGCAATGCCATTCTCTCCCAGTTCGAGCAATCGGCCCGGTCCGGTCAGCAGTACCGTGAGGACGCCGCTTATATTGAGCATTGCATTGAGGAATTCAACAGCCGGGTAGAACGGCTCCGCGCCGCGATGGATGAGGTTGCGGGTTCTATTACCGGCATTTCCGGGGCCATTGACAATGCGGCGTCCGGCGTCAATGGAGCCGCGGGCAGCACCCGCAGCCTGGTGGGCGATATGGAGGGAATTGCTGCCAAGATGCATACGAATCAGGAAATAGTAGGGGAACTGCAGAGACAGACGGAGGTGTTCGCGAACCTGTAAGCATTGGTTTTCTATGGAAAAGGGGAATATATATCATAATGGAAAAGAAACCTGCAATCTTAAAGAATAAGTTCTTTTTATATCTCACGGAATTCTTCGCCGGCATGTCCGTCATGGCGGTGGAACTGGGGGCCAGCCGTCTGCTGGCGCCCTATTTCAGTTCTTCCCAGATCGTCTGGACCATAATCATAGGCACCATCATGATCGCCATGGCCCTGGGCAATATTTACGGCGGGCGCAGCGCGGACAGGCATCCCAGCCCCCACAGGCTTTACGGCAGGATCCTGGTGGCGGCAGTGTGGATCGCCGCCATCCCCGTGGTGGGCAAATACATTGTGCTGGGAATCTCCGCGGCGCTGGTCTTTGCCGTGAACACTAATTTTCTGATCTGGGCGGCTTTCGCGGCCTGTATGGTGATCTTTGTATTTCCTTTGTTCTTGCTGGGTACCGTGACCCCATCTCTGGCAAAATATTCCGTGGACAGCTTAGACGACAGCGGCAGGACCGTGGGCAATCTGGGAGCCTTTAACACCATCGGCAGTATCATCGGAACATTCGTTCCAACCTTCATCAGCATTCCGGCGGTGGGGACTTCCGCCACATTTTTGATCTTTGCGGGCATATTGCTGGCCCTGTCTCTTGCTTATTTTGCCAGTGCCGGCACAGGACGGGCCAAAAGCGTTACGGCGGGTGTGCTGTTCCTGGCCTGCTGCTTTACGGGCGCGGAGAGCCATTTTGCCTTCTGGGAGCCGAACCTGACTTACGAGGGAGAATCCATCTACAATTATCTGCAGGTGAAGGAGGACGAAAGGCATGTGATCCTGTCCACCAATGTGCTTTTTGGGGTGCAGTCCGTGCTGATGAAGCAGGAAGGACTGACGGGCATGTATTATGACTACGCCATGGCGGCCCCGCTGATGACAGGCAAAGCGCCGGAGGACTGCCGGATGCTGATTCTGGGCATGGGGACGGGAACCTATGCCACCCAGTGCAATCGCTATTTCGGCCCCATGGATATCCAGGGCGTGGAGATCGACGAAAAGATCACGGAGCTGGCCAGGGCATATTTTGAACTGCCCTCCTCCGTACAGGTATCCACTTATGACGGCAGGGCCTATCTGAATGCCGTCACGGATCAGTATGATGTGATCATGGTGGACGCCTATCAGGATATCACCATTCCCTTCCAGATGTCCTCCGTGGAGTTCTTTACTCTGGTGAAAGAGCATCTAACCGAGGACGGGGTCATGGTGGTGAACATGAATATGCGGGGCGGCGGCGAAGGCAATATCAACCAGTATCTGGCGGATACCATCGCTGATGTCTTTGACTGTGTATATACCGTGGACGTGGGAGGAACCACCAACCGGGAACTCTTTGCCATGAATCATGGGGACGGGCCGGAGCGGATGGAAGCCGGCAGGACGGGGCTTGCAGACGGCGGGCTGGCGGCCATGATGGAGCGGGTGCAGGGCAATCTGAAGGCTTATGAGGCTGGGAACTATCTGATGACGGACGACAGGGCCCCGGTGGAACTGCTGGGAATGCGGGTCATAGACGAGTTGATCCAGGATGAAGTGGCGTACTATAAGGAAATCTATGAGCAGGAAGGCCTGCAGGGTTTGCTGGAGAATCTGAACTAGCTGACAGGCAATGGGAGTGTAAAAAGGACATGAGGAGAGGGAGATGGCTGGCCCTGCTGGGACTGGCGGCGGCGCTGTGCGCCGGATGCGGGCAGGACCCGGAAGTGGACAGGAGGGTGGAACTTCAGGAGGAGACGGTCAGCGAAAATGCTTACGAACTGACACCGGTGACAAGGGGAACGGTGCAGCAGCCCCTGGTGCTGGACTGCAACTATAGCCAGACCCTGGAAATGGATCTGTATTTCACTGTGGATCAGGAACTGATCACTGATGTGTATGTGGAGCGGGGAGACATGGTGGAAAAAGGGCAGCTTCTGGCCAGCGTGGACGTGGAGAGCCTGGAGAAGCGGATCCGGGAACTGGAACATCAACTGGACAGGGCCGGACTGAAACTGCGGCAGCTTCAGGAAAGCCTGGAATTTGACCTGGAGCAGGCGGATATTTTATACAGTTATACGCCCATGAAGCAGCAGGACAGGGATGCGCTGAAGGGACAGAAGGAACAGATTGAAAAATCTTATCAGAATTCCATGGAGGACACCGCGGACTCTGTGGAAATGCTTACCATCCGGCTTCAGGAAGCCAGGGAATATCTGCGGGGCGGCAATCTGTATGCGCCCATGGACGGGGTGATCAGTTATCTGAAAGAGGATATGGAGGACAGCGTCACCGACAAGACGGAGCGGGTGGTCAGCCTGTACGATGCGGAATCCTGTATGTTTATCTCGGAGAATGCAGAGGCCATTCCCTATATCGACCTGCAGACGGAGTATACCATCGTATGCGGTCTGGGCAAGAACCAGAGAGAGTATCTGGTGGCTCCCGCCTACCCGGAGAACTGGGGGGAGAAGGTCTATTTCCGTCTGCTGGACGAGGAGTATGATCCCAATGTTATCAAAAACGGAAAGATCAGCATTATCACGGAAGAGGCGGAGCATGTGCTCTGTGTGGACCGGGAGGCCGTTCATGCCTCCGGGGAACGGTATTATGTGTATCTGCTGGACGAAGCGGGAGTCCGTAGGATGCAGTTTGTGGAGACCGGCCTGTGGGGGGCGGATCTGGTGGAGATCCGCAGCGGCCTGGAAGAGGGAGGATATGTGATCAAATGATCCCCGGGGTAAAACGGAGTCGGAAGGCATTCGGAGGATATATGAGGTAGGAAAATGCGGATAATATGGACAATGTGGATTAAGAAGGCCGCCGCCGGGGGGCTGCTGGCTGCCCTGCTGCTGTCTCTGGGGGGCTGCGGCGAAACCGCCGGGGATGCTCCGGAAGCGCCGGAGGAGGTCAGAACAGTGACGGTGAACCCCCTGCAGCAGGTGCAGACGACGGTGGTGGGCCTGGGAGATGTGAACAAACGGGATATTTATGAGGCCGTCATCAGCCCCTATGTGGAGGAACTGGGCTTCCCCGAGGACGGTATTTTTCTGGAATACCGGGTGAAGCCGGGGGAGGAAGTACGCCGGGGGGATATACTGGCGGTTACGGATGTGTCCGATTATCAAAAGCAGGCGGAGGATCTGCAGGATCAGATCGACCTGCTGACCGACAATTATGTATATGAGATTGCCACCCGGGACAACAGTCTGCAGATCTGTGAGCTGGAATTGGAGGAGACTTACAAACTGATCGAACTTACGGAGTATATGCAGGGCAATTATACCCAACTCTGTACCGATGCGGGAAATCTGGTGAGCCGTATGGACAGGCTGGAACTGGAGAAAAAGCATCTGACGGAGAACTATGAACTGGAACTGCCCTATCTGCAGGAACTGCTTTCGGACTGCCGGGAGAAGCTGCAAAGCAATGTGGTAAGGGCTCCCTTCGACGGGGTGGTGGCCCAGCTGCAGCCCGCCGTCAGCGGCGATAAAGTCAGCGGGCAGACCCCTCTGGTGGTGCTGGCGGACACCACCCGGTATCTGGCCGTGGGGGATTATGTGACCCGGCGGGACGCGGAGAAGGCGGAACGCATTTATGTATTTTTGGACGGCGTGGAGTACGAGGCACAGTACATACCCATGGATAAAAAGATTTACAGCGCATTGATGGCCAAAAACAGGACGCCCTATTCCAGTTTTGAACTGTTTCCCTCAGAACCACTGGAATATGGTCATATGGCCCGCCTTGTGGTGCAGAAGGAGTCCCGCAGGCAGGTGCTGGTGGCGCCGGGGCTGGCCGTCCAGCAGGAGGGTTCCCGGCGGTATTGTTATAGAAAAGGCCCCCAGGGACGGGAGAAGGTCTATCTGGAGACGGGTCTGTACGACGGCCTGTATTATGAAGTGCTGAGCGGGCTGCAGGAAGGAGATGAGGTGTACATTGACTAGAAGATTTATGATCCTGTGTCTGCTGGCGGGGATGGGGCTGGAACTGGCCGGGTGCGGACAGGGAGGGCCGCTTTCTGATGCGGGCGCCAATGTGGCCTCCGCTCCGGAGCAGTCCCAGTACCTGGATCTCTCCGCCCTTTCCGGGGAGAGCGGGGCAGAGGAGGGCTGGAACAGTTACAACAGCTACACGCTGTCCTATGGCACTTTCAGCACCCAGATGGTGCCGCTGCGGGCCAATCTGCGGATGCTGGAGACTGCCTGTGTGAAGGCAGAGTATCCCAGGGGTGCCATGCGGCTGACGGAAATGCTGGTGGAAAAATATCAATATATCACGGCGGGTACGCCGGTGGCCAGGGTGTCCATGGAGATAGACCAGGTGGACCTGCAGGAACTGGAGAGAAAACTGCTGCGGCTGGAGCAGCGTTATCTGGCGGAGCAGGAGGCGTTTCTGGAGGCCCAGGAAAAGCGGGAGGCCGCATTTGCCCCCTGGCCCCCCCAGCGGACCATAGACGAGATCCGCTACAGACAGGCCCAGTTGGATTTTGACCGGACCGCCGCCGGATATGAGAGGCAGATGGAAGATCTGCGGGAGCAGATTGAGGAACTGGGCCGGTTGGCAGGAATGACGGAGATCCTGGCCCGGGAAGACGGCTTTGTGCTGGAAGTATCTGCCTTACAGAGGGGGCAGAAGCTGGAAAACGGCACCGTGCTCCTGCGGCTGGCTCCGGCGGACAGGATCTGTCTGGAATTTGCGGATTCGCTTCAGCACTACGGGTTTGGCAACCGGGTCACGCTGCTGGCGGGGGAAACCCGGGTGGCCCAAAGCTATGACGCCTGGGTGACCAGCGCCGTGGGGAAGGTTCTGAGCAGTCAGTGGGATCCGGGCGTAAGCCGTCTGGAGGGAGTGTATGACATCGCCGAGCTGGTGGGCAACGGACCCTTCAATGTCACCGGAGAGACCAATGTTATGGAGAATGTGCTGCTGGTACCAACAGAGGCGGTGACGGCAGAAAAACAGAAATATTATGTGACAGTGCTGGGGGAGGGGGGCAGCATGACCAAAACCCAGTTTATTCCCGGCGGCAGCAACGGCCAGTATTATTGGGTGTTTGACGGCCTGGAGGAAGGGACCAGGATCGTGGTTCCATAGGGGGCAAGTGTGAGAAGAACTTCTAAAGACGTCCCATCATAGGATGGGACGCCCTCATGCGTATTCAACTATTGATTTGAGTGCACGCAGCGGTGTGCAGATGGGTATAAAAATGCTTACTTTGATTTTTCAAAAGCTGATACATAAAAAATGGATGGTGTTCAGCCTGCTGGTGGGAAATATTCTGTTGGTGGCGGTGGCAGTCAGTTATCCCATGTACCGCAACTCCTCTTTTCAGCGGATGCTGACGGACGAATTTGAGCGCTACCAGGAAAAAAACGGCGGCTGGCCTGCGGTCTGGGCCGTGAGTCATACCCGGAGCATGGGAAGGGAAGGGGTCAGCTATGAGCAGCTTTCCGCCTATGTGGACCGCTGCCAGGCCCGGCTTGACGTGCCGCTGTACCGGGAACTGGAGTATCTGAGTACCTCTCTGGACGAGGCCGTGCCCCTGGTGGAACGGGAGGAACATTTACAGCGCAGGCTGGAGATTTCCGCCGTTACCGGCCTGGAGCAGGAGGTGTTGGTCTATGCCGGCCGGCTGCCGGAGGAAGGGCTGGCCGAGGACGGCTGCCTGGAGGTGATGATCAGCAGTACGGTGGCGGACACCCTGGACATTCTGCTGGACGAAGCCTATGTATTCGAAAAACTGCTCTGGGAGGACGGCTCCCCTCTGCGGTTCCGGGTGGTGGGAATGTTCCGGCCCGTGAACGAGGCTTCTCCCTTTTGGGTGGAAGCCCCTTCCCGCCTGCACCGGGATGTGTTTGTGCCCATGGAGACTTACCGGAAATATTTTCTGGGGGAGGAGCAGGAACTGGCCTTTGGCTGCAAAAAGAGGATATATCAGTTATGGGACTATGAGGCCATCTCTCCGGGGCAGGTGGCGGGGATTCTCCAGACTTCCCGGCAGCTGGTGGAAGCGGAGAAGAACGGCAGCCTGATCCAGGATAATGTGTATGAGGGGATCATTCAGAATTACAGCGCCAAGGCTAAAAAAGTGGAGGCGTCCCTGCTGATCCTGCAGATGCCTGTACTGGCCCTGCTGCTGGCTTTTATCTATATGATTTCTTCCCAGATGCTGTCCATGGAGCAGAATGAAATCTCCGTGATGAAGAGCCGGGGAGCCAGGCGGGGACAGATTCTGCAGATCTATTTTATACAGAATCTGTTCCTGGGTCTGATCGCCCTGGCGGCGGGTCTGCCCCTGGGGGGCCTGTTCTGCGGCGTGCTGGGAACCGCCACGGATTTCATGGAATTCTCCGGGAGGCGGGTTCTCCAGGTGAAATGGTCGGCGGATGTGCTGTGGTATGCGGGCGGGGCGCTGCTGCTCCTGCTGGTGATGACTCTGATTCCGGTGGTGGGGTACAGCCGGGTATCCATCGTGAATCTGAAACAATCCCAGAGCAAAAGCAGGCGTTCCCTGTGGAAAAAGCTGTATCTGGACCTGATCTGCCTGGGGCTGGCCCTATATGGTTATTACAGCTTTTCCCGCAGTCGGCAGCAGATGATGGAACAGGTGCTGACGGGGGAGACGCTGGATCCCCTGCTGTATCTCAGTTCGTCTCTGTTTTTGCTGGGATGCGGTCTGCTGGTGCTGCGTCTGCAGCCTCTTTTGCTCCGACTGGTATTTGCCCTGGGCAAAAAGGACATGGCGCCGGCTTCCTATGTGGCTTTTGTGGAGGGCATCCGGGGGGCGCGGAAAAGAGAATTTATCATGCTGTTCATGATTCTGACCGTGGCTCTGGGCATCCACAACACCACCGTGGCCCGCACCATCGTGGCCAACGCGGAGAAAAACGCGGGTTATGCCACCGGGGCCGACCTGGTGCTGAAGGAGGCCTGGAAGGACAATTCCGCCATGGTTACGGCGGGGGAGCCTGTCACCTACACGGAACCGGACTATGGAAAATACGACACCCTGCCGGGCATGGAGGCTCATACCAGGGTGCTGAATATGCGGGTGAGTATAGGACGGAAATCTCCGGATATGCAGCTTCTGGGGATCGACACCGGGGGATTTGCCCGGGTGGCCCGGATGCCGGAGGGACTGCTGCCCTACGACTACTATGATTATCTGAATGTACTGGCCTCCTCAGCCAATGCCGTGCTGGTTTCCGAGAATTTTATGACCCGGCTGGACTATAAACTGGGGGACACCTTCAGTATCCCGGACCGGGAAGGGGGGACTATCCGGCTGAAAATCAAGGGTTTCTTTAACTATTGGCCCTCCTACAGCCCTCAGCGTTACAGCCTGAACAATGACGGTTCTCTGCAGGTGGAGGAGAATTATCTGATCGTGGCCAATCTGGCCATGCTGGAGCAGGAGCAGGGCAAGGTGCCCTACGAAGTGTGGTTCCGGGCACAGGAGAACACGGACGGGCTGTACTCCTGGCTGGAGGAGCACCCGGAGGTGCGGCTGACCAGGCTGGTGGATCTGGGAGAGGTGCGGGAGGAGACGAGGAGCGACACGCTGTTTCAGGGAACCAATGGGATTCTGACCATGAGTTTCATCGTGGTGCTGCTGCTGTGCGGCGTGGGCTATCTGCTCTACTTCATCCTGTCCATCCGCTCCCGGGAGTTGATGTTCGGCGTGCTCCGGGCCATGGGGATGCGAAAAGCCGAGATCAGTCTGGTGCTGGCGCTGGAACAGGTATTCTGCGGGCTGTATTCCATTTTGATGGGGACGCTGATCGGTCTGGCCGGTTCCCGCATGTTTGTACCCATGATTCAGAATGCCTATGCGGCCTCGGATCAGGTGCTGCCCCTGGAACTGATCACCGACAGGGGGGATCTGCTGCAGCTTTTCGGCGTCATCGGCGTGGTGGTGCTGGTGTGCCTGTTGGTGATCAGCCGGATCGTGGCCCGCATGAATATCAGCAAGGCGCTGAAGCTGGGGGAGGATTAGGATAGATGGGATTTCGATACGAGACACATTTGCATACCTGTGAGGGGAGTGCCTGCGCCAGCGCGTCGGGGGCGGAGATGGCCCGGGCCTATAAGGAACTGGGATATACGGGGATCTTTGTGACGGATCATTTTTTCAACGGAAATACGGCGGTGCCCCTGTGTCTGCCCTGGCGGGAGCGGATCGAGCGCTTCTGCCTGGGGTATGAGCATGCCAGAGAAGAAGGGGAGAAGATCGGGCTTGATGTATTTTTCGGCTTCGAGTACGGAGTCCGGGGGGCGGATTTCCTGGTCTACAATCTGGACAGGGAATGGCTGATCCGGCATAAGGATATAGACCGGGTGGATCCCAGGAAGGCTTTTTTCCTGATGCATCAGGACGGGGCGTTTATCATTCACGCCCATCCGTTCCGGGAGAGGGACTATATCGACCACATCGAATTGTTTCCCCGGGACGTGGACGGGGTGGAAATCGTCAACGGGGCGCATTTGAAGCAGCCGGAGACCAATGACCGGGCCAAGATCTATGCCATGATGTACGGACTGCCGGGCACGGCGGGGTCGGATTCTCATCATCTGCAGGGGCTTCCCGGCAGCGGCGTGGAACTGCCCGGGAAAGTGGCCCGGCCCCTTGACTACCTGGAGATGGTGCAGGCCGGGGAGGTCAAATGTCTGGGCTATGGCCAGGTGTTGGACTGAGAAAAATATTTGTTTAATTTATTGTAAAATCTATGGTAAAAAAGAATTAAGTATAGTAAAATGAACTATGGAGACAGGGACACGGATAAGTATCTTGGGGATATTCGTAGAAAACAGTATAGGGAGCGCGGGAGGAAATGGGGATGAAAATACAGGATTTCTGTGATATGAAGAAGTTCGAGGAGATTATGCAGAACTGGGCGGAGAGTACGGGGCTGGCCACTGTGGCCGTGGGAGAGGACGGCCAGTATATCAGCCAATGCTATAATTTTACGGATTTCTGTATCAAGCTGACCCGGGGCAGCGCGGAGGGCTGCAGGCGCTGTGAGAAGAATGACCGGGAGGGCAAAGGCGTCTATGCCTGCCATGCGGGGCTGATGGACTTTGGCATTCCCATTACGCTGGGAGACGGCACGGTGCTGGGGAGCGTCATCGGCGGCCAGGTACTGCCGGAAAATCCGGATGAGGAGAGTTTCCGGGCCACGGCCAGGGAACTGGGGATAGACGAGGACCGCTACATAGAGGCGCTGCAGCAGGTGAACGTAAGGACCAGAGAGCAGATAGAGGCTTCCGCTCAACTGTTGGGGGATGTAATCAACATGTTTGTGCGGGCCAGCTATGCCACCACCCAGAATGAACAGATCGTGAACCAGCTGCAGGAGGGCATCAACAAGGCGGCGGAACAGCTTGTGATGGCCAATGAGAACACCCACCAGATCGAGGCGTTCAGCAACCGGCAGAAAATCCTGGCGCTGAACGCCAGCATAGAGGCGGCGCGCTCCGGGGAGGCAGGCCGGGGGTTTGCCGTGGTGGCCCAGGAGGTACAGAAGCTGGCTCAGGGGATGGCTGTAACCAGCGTGAATATCAAAAATGCACTGAAACAGGTAACGGATACGATTATGCAGCTGAAACAGTGACGGCGAGGGCAGCGGAAGCTGCCCTTTATGAATGCGCGGCAGAGCGGCCCGGGATTATGGGCTGCGGATGTTCCGGGAGAACGGGCGGAACGAAAGGAAGCGAAACAGGAGGCGGTCATGCAAAAGATTGATTTGTGTGGAAACTGGAGAATGAAGATACTGGGAGAGAATGTATATCATATCCCGGAGGAGTGGATGGAGGCCAGGGTCCCGGGTTCCGTGTATGCAGCTCTGCTGGAGCAGGGGAAGATGCCGGATCCCTATTACCGGGATAATGAACTGAATGCCACCCGGCTGATGGAGAATGATTTTGTGTATGAGACGGACCTGGAGATCACGGAAGAGATGCTTTCCCTGGACGGGGTTATGCTGCGGTTTGAGGGGATTGACACTCTGGGCGAAGTGTATCTGGGGGAGACGCTGCTGGGTCATGTGGAGAACATGCACCGGATATGGGAATACGATATCCGGCAGCTGGCCCGGGTGGGGCGCAATACCCTGCGGGTACTGCTCCATTCCCCTATTCGATATATTAAAGAAGAAAATGAGAAGGTGTTCACCGGCGGGTCCAACGAGGCCATGGCCGGTTATCCCCATCTGCGCAAGGCCCACTGCATGTTCGGCTGGGACTGGGGTCCCAGGCTGCCGGACGCCGGGATTTTCCGGGGGGTGAGCCTGCAGCTTATAGACAGCGCCCGGCTGGACAGCGTCTATGTGGTCCAGCGGCACGAAGGCCCTCATATGTGCCGGGTCAATCCCGGGGAGAGCAGGGTGCAGAAGCCCCTTTCCGTGCCTGTGCCCCAGACGGCGGAGGGCCGTATCGGAGTACAGGTGGACCGGGTGCGGCTGGAATTCCAGGTGGATCTGGAGGTGTTCCGGGAGGAGGAAGAGTTGTCGGCGACAGTCACGGTGACCTCTCCCGAGGGTACGGTGTACGGCCAGTCCCCGGACGGCAGCATCACCATCGTGCATCCCCGACTGTGGTGGCCCAATGGCTACGGGGAGCAGCCTCTTTACAAGGTGAAGGCCCTGTTGCTGGGCAGTGACGGACGCATTCTGGATACCTGGGAGCGGCAGATCGGCCTGCGCACCATGACGGTGGACACCCGGGCCGATGAGTGGGGGAATCAGTTTGCCCATCAGGTGAACGGCGTGGATGTCTTTGCCATGGGAGCGGACTATATTCCGGAGGATAATCTGCTGTCCAGAGTGACTCCGGCGCGCACGGAGAAGCTGCTGGCGGACGCGGCCCGGGCCGGGCACAACAGCATCCGGGTGTGGGGCGGGGGCTATTACCCGGACGACTTTTTCTATGATGCCTGTGACCGGCTGGGCCTGCTTGTGTGGCAGGACTTTATGTATGCCTGCTCTTCTTATGAACTGAATGAAGCCTTTGAGGAGAATATCGAAGCGGAGACCCGGGACAATGTGCGGCGCATCCGGCATCATGCCTGTCTGGGGCTGTGGTGCGGCAATAACGAGATGGAGACCCAGACCCTGGACCGAAGCTGGAAGCCGTCTCAGAAACAGTTTTATGATTATATCAAGCTGTATGAGCATATCATCCCCAAGATTCTGCGGCAGGAGGACCCCCATACCTTTTACTGGCCCTCCTCTCCGTCATCGGGCGGGAATTTTGACAATCCCTGGGATGAAAACCGGGGGGATACCCACTATTGGGATGTGTGGCATGGAAACAAGCCCTTTACCGAATACCGCAAATTCCGGTTCCGCTATCTGTCGGAATTCGGTTTCCAGTCCTTCCCCTGTCTGCAGACCGTGGAGAGTTTTACGGAGCCGGAGGATCGGAATATTTTTTCCCGGGTCATGGAGATGCACCAGCGGAATGTGGCGGCCAACGGCAAGATCCTGAATTATCTGTCGGCCACCTATCTGTATCCCGGCAGCTTTGACCTGCTGCTCTATGCATCTCAATTGCTGCAGATGGAGGCCATACGGTACGGTGTGGAACATTTCCGCAGGCATCGGGGCCACTGCATGGGCACGGTGGTGTGGCAGCTCAATGACATCTGGCCGGTGGCTTCCTGGGCCAGCATTGATTATTACGGGAGATGGAAGCCGCTGCATTATGCCCAGAAGCGGATGTTTGCCCCGGTGCTGCTTTCCTGCCAGGAGATGGGGGAACTGTCCCAGCGCCCCTACTGCATTATGGAACCGGGCCCCATGGAGGTATCGGCACAACTCTGCGTGTCCAATGAGACATTGGAGGAGCTGCGGGGCATCTGCCATTGGCAGCTGCGCAATCCGCTGGGAGAGGTGCTGCTCTGGGGGGATCCCCGGGTGAGTGTGGGCCCTCTGGACACTTTGTGGCTGGATAAGACAGAGTTTACGGACAGTCCCGGATTCGACCCGCGGGAGCGGTATTTCAGCTATCAGTTGGAAGTGGAGGGACAGATCGTCTCCGAGGGTGTCAGCCTGTTTACGGCGCCCAAGCATTTTTGCTTTGCGGACCCGGGCCTGACGGTGCGCCGGGAGGGAGACAGCCTGGTGATCCGGGCGGAGCATTTTGCCAAATCCGTGGAGATTCTGGGCTTTGAAGAAAGCATCGGCCCGGACAGCGGTTATCGCTATGTGAAGCTCTCCGACAATTATTTTGATATGAATCCCGGAGAAAAGAGAGTGCGGATCCTGGAGGGAGACGCAGAGAATTTCAGAGTGCGGAGTGTCTATGATATTCGCTAAAGCAGGGAATGGGGTGCCTATGAGAATCAGAACGGGCAGGGAGATCGGCAGGACTCTGCGGCGGGACTGGGACAATTATAAGACAGGGCTGTTGGTGGCGGCAGCCGTGACGGCGGGGGTCAGTCTGCTGGGCCATGGCCTGTGCCCCAGCAGGGAATTGCTGGGGCTTCCCTGCCCCGGATGCGGTCTGACCAGAAGTATTCTTCTGATCCTGCAGGGGCATTTTGCGGAAAGCTGGCAGCTGCAGCCCTTTGGGTATGTCTGGCTGGCGCTGGGAGTTGTGTTTCTGCTGGACCGTTATGTGCTGGAGTCCCGTCAGAGACTTTGGAAAGGGATGCTGGCCGCAGTCTGTGTGGGTATGATGGTGCTGTATGGATATCGGATGATGACCATGTTCCCTCATAGGGAGCCCATGACTTACTATGAGGAAAATCTGCTGCGCAGGTTTCTGATATTATGAGGGAACGGTAAAAGAGATGGATAAGTGCATGAAAAGAGGTATGTTATGGGCATTTTGATGAAATCAAGAGGAAAAAGCCTGATGCGGGCGATGGCACAACTGGAGGAGGCGGACTACGGCAGAGAGTCCGCGGAGATGGCGCAGATATATGACCGCCTGGTTGCGGGGCGTTCCCGGTTTGAGGCGGTGATGTCCAATCTTTTTGATTCCCTGATGCGGATCAGTTCCCTGGACCTGTCTTTAAGATATTATTCCGGGATGCTGCAGGAAATTTCGGACAGCGTATCGGAGGCTTCGGGTGTGATTCACAAGGCCTCCGGGGAGGCGGCTTCCGTGTCGGAATCGGTGTCCCGGCAGCATGAGGAATTGACCGACACCATCATCCAAGTATCGGAAGAGGCCAGGAATGTATATCAGAAGATTGACGAAGGCCAGCAGGAACTGACCCAGACCAGGGATCTTTCTCACAATACTATCCGCGCGTCCAGGGAAATGCAGCAGGATATGGGGCAGCTTTCCCGGATTTTAGGTCAGATGAACCAGGTGATCGAGGGTATCAATTCCATATCCAATCAGACCAATCTGCTTGCGCTGAATGCCTCCATAGAAGCCGCCCGGGCCGGGGAAGCGGGAAAGGGCTTCGCGGTGGTGGCAGACCAGATCCGAAACCTGGCCGGTGAGACCCAGAACCTGACCACCAGCATGGGACATTTTGTGGCGGATATCCGATCGGCTTCTTCAAAGAGCGTCAAGAGCGCCGATGACACCATAGCATCCATGGAGAAGGTAACGGATAAAATCGGTCGTATTTGGGGATTGAACGAGGACAACCGAAAGCATCTGGAAAAAATTACGGACAGTATCTCCTCTCTGGCCGGTCTCAGCCAGGAGATCAGCAGTTCCATCATAGAGCTGGAATCCCGGGCGGCGGATATTGACAAGCAGTGCGGGATACTGCAGGAGGATATGACCCAGATGAGAGCGCACAGCCAGAACATCGACAACATTGCCGCGCCGCTGGGGTCCATAGAGGCCAGCCTGGACGGGGCTGCAAAGGCCATGGGACGGATGGCGCAGGACGCGTTTTATAAACTGGAGGACAGACATTTCGCCGAATATATGGAGAAGGCGGTCAACGCGCATAAAGGCTGGCTGTCCAACCTGGAGAAGATCGTAAGGGAGAGGACCATCCTTCCGCTGCAGATCAATGAAAAGAAATGCGGATTCGGCCATTTCTACTATGCTATTGTTCCGCTGGAACCTGCTGTCATGGGAAAGTGGAGGGAACTGGAGGATAAACATAAAAAGTTTCATTCCTTCGGCAAACAGGCAGTGGACGCATTGCTGGAAGGGGATTATGCAGGGGCGGAGCGAATCTATCAGGAAGCCTGCCAATATTCCCAAATCCTGATACAGGATCTGGAAGAGATTCAAAAAGCCTTTACGGTGGCTTAGAAAAGTCAATGACGGAAAAGAGTTGTGGGCGCAGGGACCCACGGCAAAGAAAGGACTGTCGCATTTTTGCGACAGTCCTTTCCGACATTGCCGTTTAAAAAATCTTAGCGTGTACACCGGTTTTATTTGGTGAGTTCTTCCAACTCCTCGATCACCTGGCCGAATACGTCCAGAGCGTCCTGGATGGGCTGGGCGGTGGTCAGGTCCACGCCTGCGATCTTAAGCAGTTCCACCGGGGGCATGGAGCAGCCGCCGGAGAGGAATTTTTTGTAGCGTTCCACGGCGGGAGCGCCTTCCTCCAGGATGCTGTGGGCGATGGCCACGGCGGCGGAGAAGGATGTGGCGTACTGATATACATAGAAATTGTAATAGAAATGGGGAATTCTTGCCCATTCCACGCCGATCTCCGGATCGGATACCATGTCCGGACCATAGTACTTGGAGTTCAGATCATAATATACTTTGGTCAGCGCTTCCGCCGTCAGGCTCTGGCCTTCCTCCGCCATTTGGTTGGTGATCATCTCATATTCCGCGAACATGGTCTGGCGGTACACGGTTCCCTTAAAGCTGTCCAGATAGTGGTTCAGCAGATAGGCCCTTTCTTTTTTGTCCGTGGTGTGGGCCAGCAGGTATTCCATCAGCAGGATCTCATTGCAGGTGGAGGCCACTTCCGCCACGAAGATCCGATAATGGGCGTACATGGGAGGCTGGGCGTGGTTGGAGTGCCAGGTGTGCATGGAATGGCCCATCTCATGGATCAGGGTGAACAGATTGTCCATATTGCCGGTATAGTTCAGCAGGATGTAAGGGTAGCTGTCGTAGGAACCGGTGGAGTAGGCGCCGCTGCGCTTGCCCTCGTTCTCGTACACATCGATCCAGCGGTTTTCAAAACCTTCCCGGACCACCTTGAGATAGTCCTCTCCCAGAGGGGCCAGAGCCTTCAGCACGGTCTCCCGGGCCTGCGCAAAGGGAATCTCCTTGGATACGCCGGCGATAATGGGGGTGTAGATGTCGTACATATGCAGTTCGTCCACGCCCAGCAGACGTTTGCGCAGGCGTATATAGCGATGCATCTTGTCCAGATTCCTGTTTACGGTGTCCACCAGATTCCGATACACCTGAGGGGATACGTTGACCATATCTACGGCTGCCTCCAGGGTGCTGTCATAGTGGCGGGCCCGGGCCTGGAAGATCAGTTGCTTCACCTGGCCGCTGTAGATGCTGGCCAGTGTGCGGGAATATTGTTTGTACACGCCGTACAGCTTTTCAAAAGTCTCTCTGCGGACCCGGCGGTCGGTGGATTCTTCCAGGGGCACGAAGCGGCCGTGGGTGATCTGTACCATCTCCCCGTTTTCATCCTCCACCTCGGGGAATTTCATGTCCGCGTTGCTGAAAATAGAGTAAGTCTGATCAGGATTACCGCAGACTTCGGAGGCATCCGCCAGCAGTTTTTCCATCTCCTTGGACAGAATATGGGGCTTCAGGCGCAGGGTATCCTCCAAGTCGATCCGATATTCCTCCAGATCGGGACACTGCTTATAGAAGTCTTCCAACTTTGCAGGCTCCAGTTCCAGAATCTCAGGGGTGATGAAGGAGATGCCGCTCTGGATGCCGGCCACGATGCTGGAGAAGCGCTGGCTCATCTCCTGGTGGGTGTCGTTGGCGGTATCCTGATCGCTGAGACAGGACACATATACGCCCAGGTGGTTCAGCTTGCGGTACAGGGCGGTCTGCTCTCTAAGGACCTCCAGCAGGCTCTGCGCGCTGTCGCAGACATGGCCCTCCCGGCCCGCCAGCTTCCGTCCCATCTCCTGGGACAGCGTCAGGTCGGTTTCCCAGGCCTCCCGGGACTCGTACATCAGACTCAGGTTCCAGGTGTCCTCCGGGGCCACCTGGTCCCTTGTGGGTAATGTTTTAGCCATAGTGATAACCTCTTTTCCCCATGGGAGCCGCAGGGCTGTCGGCGGCTGCGCCACAGTCAGTATTTGGAGGGATTCTCCAGTTTTTATCATACCATAGTCTGGAAGGATTATCCACTTTTTTGGAAAGGAAATTCATTCTCCAAAGCCTATTGACTGTAGGAAGTTTTTTCTAGTATAATAAATACAATTATCTGCTATGCGGATAGAGGAAGGGAGGCATACATAATATGAGGCAGTTTTTTGCTATGAGCCAGAGGGGCGACCTGGCGGAGGCTACCAGCGGCTTGAGGAATCCCCAGTTTATCATGCTGTTGTCCAATAATACCCAGTTTGAAGAGCATGTGAAGGCGCTGGAGAAGTCATTTCCCGGGGTCCCCAGCATCGGCTGCATCGGTATGGGTTATGATACCAGAGTTGTAGAGTCAGGAGTCGCCGTCATAGCATTTTATGATGGGGTGGGCGCGGCAGCCAATGTGCTGGAGCAGGTGTCCACCATGCCGGTAAAATATATCCGTCGCCTGGAGGAGGACCTGCGGAAAGTGGGGGGATCGGAACGGGACACGGTGTGCATTGATTTCTGCGCCGGGAACGATGCCTGCGCATTGACCACCATCCACACGGTGCTCGGCCCCCAGGGTATCCAGCTGGTGGGTGGTACCGGGGACGGAGGCAAGGTTTCCGCCAACGGGAAGGTGTATCAGGACGCAGTGGCTTACGGACTGGTGCGCAACCAGGGAGGACGGGTTAAGACCTATAAGGAGAATATCTATCACCCTCTTGGAAAATACCGTTTTATTGCGTCCCAGACAGACAGGGCCAACTATATATTGGGGGCACTGAACGGGAGACCGGCCAAGCAGGTGTATCAGAGCATCCTCCATGTGACGGATCAGGAAATCCTGACCCAGACTTTCAAGAATCCTTTCGGAAAGCTGAACGGGGACGATATCTGCATCATTTCCATAAAGGAAGTGGCGGGCAACGCGCTGGCCTGCTTCCGGCAGGTTAATGATTCCGATGTGCTGATTCTGCTGGAATTGGGAGATTACAGAGCTATCACCAGAGAGACCATCCGTAAAATCTGCGCGGATTTCCCCAAGCGGTCCGCGGTGTTCTCGGTAAACTGCCTGTTCCGTTACAAACTGTTCAGCGAGCAGGGTTATATGCAGGAATATCTGCGGGATATGTCGCAGCTTGGCAGCCATGCGGGGCTTGTGGGTTACGGAGAGCATTATAATAACCGGTTCGTCAACCAGTCCATGACCTGCGTGGTGTTTGAATAAAACGATGTGTTCTCTGCCGGGCCCCAGGCCTGGAGGGAATAAGCGGAACTTAAATATGGAGGAGATTACATATGGCATTTTCCAATAAGCGCCGGAACAAATCCGGCCAGGTGTATCATACCCAGGATACTCTCTATCCGATCCTGCATGTGACAGACAGCCTGAAGGATTACAAGAAGGACCTGATCAATAAAGAAGTGGAGTCTCTGTTTGAACTGGGCATGGTGGGAAGTTCCTTTGCAGGGGTGCTGGACAAGGCGGACAACTTCCAGACCCAGCTTCAGGACTTCGGCCAGTCCTTTTCCAATATCAACCAGGCGGCGGGCCAGTTCGCCCAGGTGAGGGAAGCCATCACCCAGACGGTGTCCGACACGCAGGCCAAGGTGGAGGAACTTCGGAGCACTTCCGAGCAGGTGGAGGAGACTTACCGGGAGATGGAGCAGACCTTTGGGCAGCTGCAGGGTTCGGTGAAGAACATACAGCAGTGCATGAGGAAAATCGTATCCATAGCGGACCAGACCAATATCATTGCCATCAATGCCTCCATCGAGGCGGCCCGGGCGGGGGAGTACGGCAAGGAATTCGCCGTGGTGGCTGAGAGGGTAAAGGAACTGGCGGACGAGATCAAGGGCCTGGCGGGGGAAGTGGATGCCGGGGTTCACGATGTGGAGAGCGGCGCCAATCAGCTCAGCGGCAGCATTACGGCGTCCCAGCAGGCTCTGAACCAGAATTTTGAGACGGTGAACAACACCTATGAATCCTTTCACAGAATTACGGAGACGGCGGAGGGAGCGGCCTCCGTACAGACTGCCATCTCCGATGTGATCCAGGAGTCCAAGGGGGAATTGCAGGTTCTTTACAATTTCTTTGACGAGATCAAATCCCAGTACCAGGAGGTAGTACGGCATATCGAGCGGGCCAGCCGCCTGGGCACCACCAAGAGCGCCATGTTTGAGGACATAGACAATATGCTGTCCCAGATTCCCCTGATCATCAAGGATAAATATCCGGAGGGCGTTTAGGATTTATGCTACGACAAACCCCTGCGTTCCAATAAGAGAAAAGAAGACAGGCCGTCCCATGTTGCTTCTGCGTGGAGCAGGGGGGACGGCTTCTGTCTGTGGCAGAAAGCGGATAAGATACGTAAAAAGAGGGAGTATAATCAGACAGAAGACCTCGTCTGGCTATCGCAGAGAAAAGAGTGGAAGGGCCTGAAAAATGATGCCCTGCTTTTTTGAGGAAGCGGTATAGGCCGGAATGGAACGGGAGTGTGCCCCAGGGGACAGGGAGAATGTACATGGAGCGAAAAAGGGTAGACCTAAGCTGGTATGAAAAACATGATATCACGGAGAATGAACTGGGGTACATAGAGCAACTTCTGGATATTGGTGGGTGCGGCGGTGGACCTGATAACCCTGGCCACAGGACTATACGGCTTTTCCGTGGCGGCAAAGAACATGGGGAAGAAGGAGGTTCTGCGCTATTTCACACAGATGGCCCTGTGTGAACTGGCGGCGGATGTGAGCGCCGCCACAGTGGCTAAGCGGCAACGAATTGTATGATTACTTAATAAAAAATGGATATGATGTTCAACCATTAAGTAGAGGTAGTTTTAAAGGAATACCATTTGAAGAAGGTGGTGGATTTAAAGTAAATTGGGGTGGAGATAGAATTTTGCAATATCATCCTGAAAATTTAAGTCATCAAAATATTTTAATTGAACTTGGATTTAAAATTGAGTTTGTTGGAGAAAAGCAATACCAATATTTAGTATATAATAATTGCTATTGTAAGATTACATATTTAGAGAAATTAAATGCTTTTGTCATTGAAAGTGCAGATAATTTAACTGATGCTATGAATGGAGTATTAGAAGATGGGGATTTATATTATATGAATATTTCGGAAGATGCTATGTTGCATCAACTTAGAAGAGATGTAGTTGCATACTATATGGATTAGAAAATGAATTAATTTCTGGTTCTTTCCAATATTAGTTGAAAACAGATGATTTTTCTGGATAAATGTGGTATA
>BLLU01000299.1 GCA_011959105.1 Lachnospiraceae bacterium
TTATCTTAATTATAACTCATTTATATGAGTATTGCAAGTATTATATTTGCATTTTGAATATTTTTTTACAACAAAAAAGCACCCATTTTCAGGGTGCCTCTCCGACCGAAAAATACATTTATTCAGTTTTTCTAACCAGCTCAAATCTATATCCCATGGCCGCAATCACATTTTCCAGATCGTCAAAATACATATTCCTCGCTCTGGACGCCGCCGCTATAAACTTTTCTATCTCAAATTCAGCAGGGCTACCGTCCTCATGGACGATATTCAAATCAAAGCCAAAGGCGGAAAAGATAGGCAACATCTTGTGGAATCTCGAACTGCCCTTATTCAACTTATCCCACAAAGCCTGACGGCTACATCCGACCACTGCGGCCGCCTCTTCCTGTGTCATGCCCTGCCCCTCGATATACTTTACGATAGAATCAACCGCTCTCATAGTGAACGCCTCCTTTTTTATAATCTTATCACGTTTTAGCCTCCCTTTTCAATAATTCATCCGCCTTTTTCGCTTTCCTGAAATCATTAAACATTCTGGTATACATGTAACTTTTATCAAAGATATTGTTTACCGCTGTATACAATATAGGTTCGTACTTTTTCATGGCATTTAGTTCCTCTTCAAATTCTTGTCCGAAAGGACAACCGGCGCATCCGGTTCTTTTCAACCCGTATCTGCCGTAGCAGTCACTATTTGTAATGCCAAAGCATCTGTTGTAAAGGGCTTTAGTTCCTGTCATATACCAAAATATGGGCCTGTAATTATCACATCCGGTATCTTCATCTTCATCAAAACATCCTTTATAGGCGGTTGCTCTTGCGCCGCCCTCAAACTTTCTGATACCAGATATATTCAAATCATACTTTCTCTCATTGATTATTTTGTGCAGAACATTCTTCTTTGCCCCGTCACAGCATTTTGGCGAAATCCTTATCCCCACTGATTCCGGCGGATAGAGCATCATAAATTCTTTCAGATACTCGGTATGGTCTATATTGAACCGGCTCCCCTCCCCCCATTCGTTACACCACCACCGTAGCGCCGCCTTGCACCTGGGATATCTGGCATAGAGTTCTTCAAAGCTCCCGTCCTCCCACTGGAATCCATGCTTCTGCAATCGCTCTATGTACTCACTGGCTTTCTTTGAAATAAACGGCTGCCCGTATCGTTTACATGATATGGGTATGGGAACATCCGCTTTGTAAGGTTCTATCTCTATGCCGTATTTCAATTCAAGTTCTTTAATATGCCGCTTTGTGGCCTCATATTCGAGGCCGGTATCAAACCACACATAATCAATCTTCCTATCCTGATCGAGTTTTGTGCAGATATCTACAACTATGTCACTATCCGCCCCCCCTGATACCGTGCAGATGATTTTCCTGTAATTTGGATTTTCTATTTTACTCCTTGCAATAATCAAATTATCAAGAATTATGCCGCTATCGTCATTTTTCTCCGGGAGAAGAGCGCAGAGATCAAATATATCCACAATTCGCCTACCTTTCCTTACAGGTATCATTCCCGTAATTGTAATCACATTCGCCCTGGCATGAATCGCAGAGCATCATCACTTCCCCGCAATGCGGGCAACACGCCCGGCATCCGTCCTCTTTTACATTCCAAAGCATGGTGATCTGGGTATCGCAGTTTGAGCACCACTCCACCACATAACCGTCCTCCAGAAGAGCTACACGCCTCCGGAGCGCTGCCACTTCTTTCTTGTAAGCCGCCTTGACACCCCGGAGCCGGTCGGCGGCACGTTTCGCTTTCTGATATTTCCTCCGGTATCTCTGATAAAACAGCTTATACAGCACCGTTATTTCCCCCTTTATCCTCTTTTTTCTTTCCAGGCATATTTATCAAAGAAAAACTCACATTGCGTCCAAGTGCTGCAGAAATGACCATTGCCACCGATTCCCCGGAAACATAAATCAAAACTACGGTTCCGCAGAAAATCCAAAAATCACTCAATACAAATTTCAAAAGTTCTAACATTCCTTGCCTCCTAACATTCTTCCGGGAGAAACACCCGCAGGTGTGCGCCCTCTGCTTTGATGTATACCTTTATTTCATCCTGGTACATATAGGCGCCGATAGCCGCCTGCGGATTCTTGTTATTATGGGCGGCGTCCTCCGGCTCAACCACTCCCCAGTCTTTTGTCATGAACCGCAGAACGGCCATGGCCAGAAATTCTTTGAATCCCTCACGCACCCTTATTTCCTCCAGGATGCCCTCTGTCTTTTCAATGTTCCAATCCATACCTTTCATCCTTTCCGTGTCTGCATCCAGGATTTCTTTCACCTTATCGCTGTAATGATACATATCATCAAACGGATGCCACAACAGGCCCTTGATGAAATCCGCATCCGGCTTTACGCTGGCCCAGCCGCCTATCTTCTCACTGTAGTACGGCTGGCCCTCTTTGATAATCTCTATCCTGTCTCCGAACTGTATCACCTTTTCACCGTTCACATATACGGCCGCTTCTCCCTGGGTGACACTCCCCCTGATCCTCTTTACTTCAATTTCCAGTTTCATCCTCTGCCTCCTGTAATCTGACCGTCCAGTTGTTTTCCTCTTCGGTGACAAAGCACCCGTGGCGCTTCGCCCACTCTGCCACATCATTTGATGATGTATGGCCTATACCGTCATACCGCAGCATATCCAGGAAAAGACCAAAATCGGAACTGTGGTAATCGTCATAGGAAAGCCCCACACGTTCCAGGTCGCTATCACACGATATTTCCCGATATTCCTTAATCATGGAATTGTAGACTTTTGCCGTCTGTTCTGTATGCTTGAATCTCATGCGTTCTTAGCCTCCTCTACAAATTTTTCTGCCTCCTCCTGGCTCTCAAACCAGTCATTGTAAACATCCCTCCGGCTCGTGCTGGTGAACGAGTTCTCCGGTTTCTGGGCCGCTTCAATTACATTTGTTATGTTTGCCACCACACGTCCTTTATTGTTGACAGAGGTTGTCACGCACCAGTATTTTTTAGTGAAATCCTCTTTTATCCGGTAGTCCATATCTAAGTCCATAGGGCCGTCCGATTCTCCGTCCATGGCGTTACTGGATGCGGCGTGTAACCTGTCGTGTCGCTCTTCCGGCATTTCCCCAGGCTCCGGATATTTCCAAATCCTACCGTCCTTGTCCTTGTATGTACGGCATCCAAAATCATCCAGCCCGACAAATACGACCTCCTTAATTTTGGACGGGATAACTGAAAGCTCATAATCTGCCACATCATCCGGATGCAGAGGATATTTGTACTCAATATATCCCCAGGCATCACGTCCTATCTCTTCGCAATAGGTTCTGGCGTCAAAGTTGAACACCTGCAGAACCTCATTAAACGGTGACTTCGGATAACTCCCAGGCGTGATCGGCCGCTGTGTGCTGTAATACTTCATAGATTTTCCCTCCTGTTTTAGTCCAATACTTCCACTATGCTTATTCCCATTTCCTCTTCCACTATCCGGATTGCCTCTGTTATGGCATCATCCCAGCCTTTGGAATATTCGTCCGTTGCCCCGCATCCTCCTGTCTGGTGCAGGCGCAGCAATATGTTCTTTCCCTTTTCTGACACTTTATTCTCCTTTCGGCTTATTTTTAGGCAGACAGCCCTTTTATAAAAATTGTCTATTTGGGTATGAATTTATTGAGCGGCTTTCATACTTTCCGCCTGTTCTCTCGAATGTCAGGGGGAACCTCCCTTATCAGGTTTCGCACTAAAGCCTGAAAACTTGCTGACCAGTATGAGCATTTTCAGGCGTTGTCTGCTCGAACCGCCGCCCCGTTTTCTCATTAAAAACCGGACTGAAAACTTGTTGACCAAAACCAAATAGACAATGCTTATAAAAGAGCTGCCTCCACTCTGCGACTTCCCCAGGGGTTGTGACCTGATTCCCGCATTAGAGGCACCGGCTCACGCCGGTACATACCCCAGGATTTTTACGGCGGCCGGGATACAGAAAAAGAAAACTCCACCGTATTTCAGTGTGTATGTTGCGCTGTAGGCTCTGCCATTATCTCCGATTGCCCAATACTTGCCAGGCTCCGTGACCTCTGCCTCCGGCAGCATATCCTCTATGTCCGATTTCTCGTAGAATTTTTCGTTTTTCAGCATATTATCCTCCTACAGTGTTTCGTATTTGCCGGTTTCCTTGTTTTTGTACTGTATTTCAGTACATCCATAGTCATTCCTATATCGAATCAGAGGGGCGAACGAAATTGCATTGGATTTTCCATATGCGTAAACTTCTCCGTCATCATCTAAAAGTCTGAAGCTATGTTCAAATCCCGATACATCCCTGTGCGTATATTCGTCTTTTCCAGAATCAGTAATTGCCTTGCACCATTTTGTAATATTCCATTTTATTTCCATGCCTGCCTCTTTCTCCGGAGGAAACCGCCTCCGGTCGGTGTGCTTTTAATCAAAGTTACTTTCCATGGATATGCTGTATTGTTCCTGGAGCTTTTTGAAAGCCCGCTCCGTGGCTTTGTACCGGTTCCACCCCGCCATGAACTGGCCGCTCGCCGTCAGGTTCTTTGCCTCATGCTTTTCTATGAATGTGATTCCCCTGCCTTTCAGATCGAGCGGGGTATCCAGGTAATAATGTGTGCCGTAGTGTCCGATTCTCGCCCTTATCTGGCACTCTGGCTGGCCCTCTCCCATTTCAGGACACCAGATATACAGTCCGGGGCCGGTAACTTCCTGTACCATTACCATTTTCTTTTCCGGCTTTGCCAGGTCACGGCCTTTCTGCCTGATCTGTGCGGATAGCTTTTCCGCTTCTCCCGGATACAGCTCCCCCTCTTCGTGGCTGACCACCAACGCCTCTATGTAAAACTCCAATGTAGCTTCGCTCTCGGCAGCGTCAATCAGCCTTGTCAAATTATGATAGGCATTGCTCATTCTCTGTGCCTGTCTCGGAAATTCTATAATCTGTGCCATGCTCATACTGTCTTATCCCTCCTATTCGTTCACAAGTTTGAATCCGACCAGGTGATTGACTGTCTCTGCATCCATTGCGAAGAACCGTCCTTTTCTGGTCATGCCCGCCTGTCTGTAGATTCCCTTGCCATATACGGTTTTCTGTGCCACGCTGTAGAAAAGCTGATAGATACATCCGTATGTGACTATGTACTTTTCCTCCGAGTAATACCGTTCTGCCTCTTCCCGTGTCAGCTCTACGCTGCCGATTTTCACGATTTCCATGATCCGCCTCCTCTAATATGCCGTTCCGTAGCAGGGGGCCCAATGTATTCTCCCGGCTTCGTATGCCTCGTTCTCCGCCTCGAAAATTCTCTCGTCCAGCTCTTTCACCGACTTACCGTATGTCATGGCAAGTTTTTCTTGCAATCTTCTCCGGCGTGGAGAAAAAGCCTGCTCTATTTCTTCCTGGAAAAATCCGCAGCTTAATTCATATTCTTCCATTTGTTCCCTTTCCAATAATTCCAGCTCCCTCCGGATTTCTTTTCTTTGCCGTGTCATAAATTTTCTCCCTCCTACAAAACGTATTTTCTCAACTCGCTATCTGCGGGGTAATCAGAATCCAGCCACTTGTCAAAGCCCTCCGGATTTCTCTTCATGATTTCATCCATGAGCCAACCTCTGACAGTTGGTATATTTTCATCACTCATGGTTCCCGTCAGCTCGAACAACTCACAGAGCTTTTCGGTGGTCATTTTTTCAAGATTTACCATGTGCATCCTCTTGACTTCATTTTTATGTGTTTCTCTTTTCTTTATCTTAATTATAACTCATTTATA
>BLLU01000300.1 GCA_011959105.1 Lachnospiraceae bacterium
AATAGAGCAGGGGTACCGCTCAATCATCTGATTTGATGATTTTGCGACACCCCCTAAGTCGGCGTGACAGGATTCGAACCTGCGGCCTCTACGTCCCGAACGTAGCGCTCTACCAAGCTGAGCCACACGCCGTACTATGTCTAACGTTAAAATAATACACTATGTGTAGAGGAATGTCAACAGTTTTTAGGAATAAAATACGGAGGCCAAATATGGAACAGGCGGTTGTGACGCTGAAAAAAGGGGAAGGACGGACTTTGAAAGCCGGGGGCATGTGGATCTATGACAATGAGATCGACTCTGTTGCAGGCGGTTTTGAGAACGGAGATGTGGTGGAAGTGCGGGATTTTGACGGCTACTGCATGGGAAAGGGTTTTATCAATACGCAATCCAGGATTACCGTGCGTATGCTGTCCCGCAAAAAGGATACGGTTATCGACGAGGCGTTTATCCGGCAGCGGGTCCGGGACGCTTGGGAGTACCGCAGGGAAACCATCGACACCTCCAGCTGCCGGGTGATCTTTGGGGAGGCGGATTTCCTGCCGGGCATTGTGGTGGACAAGTTTTCCGATGTGCTGGTGGTGGAGTCTCTGGCCCTGGGGATTGACCGTTGGAAAAAGGTTATCGTGGAGGCTCTAAAAGAAATCCTGGCGCAGGACGGAATTGCGGTACGCGGTGTCTATGAGCGCAGCGATGCCAAAGTGCGCCTGCAGGAGGGCATGGAGCGAAGCAAGGGATTTATCGGGGCGCCTTTTGATACCAAGGTGGAAATCCGGGAGAACGGCGTCCGCTATATGGTGGATGTGGAGGACGGCCAGAAGACCGGTTTTTTTCTGGACCAGAAAAACAACCGTGCCGCCATCCATCGTCTCTGCAGGGGGAAGCGGGTATTGGACTGCTTTACCCACACGGGTTCTTTTGCCCTGAACGCCGGGATCGCCGGGGCGGCCAGCGTGCTGGGGGTGGACGCCTCCCGGCTGGCGGTGGAACAGGCGGAGGAAAACGCGGCGTTGAATGGCCTGCAGGACCGGGTGAAGTTCCGCTGCGCGGATGTGTTTGAACTGCTGCCCATGCTGGAGGCCCAGGGTGAGAGGTACGATGTGGTGATTCTGGATCCTCCGGCCTTCACCAAATCCCGCAATTCCGTGAAAAACGCAGTGAAAGGTTACCGGGAGATCAATCTGCGGGGCCTTAGGCTGGTGCGGGACGGAGGATATCTGGCCACCTGTTCCTGTTCCCATTTCATGGAGCCGGAACTTTTCGCCAGGACCATACGGGAGGCCGCCGCAGGCGCTCATCGGCGTCTGCGCCAGGTGGAATTCCGCACCCAGGGCCCGGATCATCCCATTCTGTGGGCGGCGGATCAGAGTTATTATTTAAAGTTCTATATTTTCCAGGTGGTGACGGAGAGATAGCATGCTTCGGACAGCACTTGGGGAGTACAGCCCGGCAACCTGCCTGATCTGCAGGGAGCCGGGCTTTTTTTGGGTGTCTGTTCGCTTCTTAAAATAGGCAGCCGGAATATTAGTTTAGGCAAATTCCATTGCAAAATTCCTCCTGGAAAGTATTCTGTAGATAGAAGAGGCGTCCGGCGGACCGCCGGGGCAGCCCGTAAGAAGGGAGAAATGAAATGACAATCTTAAAAGCGACAAATCTGAAAAAATATTATGGCAGAAACGAAAGCCTGGTGAAGGCGCTGGACGATGTGAATGTGTCCGTGAAAAGCGGACAGTTTGTAGCCATCATCGGCACATCCGGCAGCGGGAAATCCACCCTGCTGAACATGCTGGGAGGGCTGGATACCCCCACATCGGGCAGTGTGGCCGTGGAGGGCAACAATCTTGAAAAGATGAGGGAGGAGCAGCTTACGGTGTTCCGCAGGCGGCGCATCGGATTTATTTTCCAGAACTACAATCTGATTCCTTATCTTACCGCCTACGAGAATATAGTGCTGCCTGTACGCCTGGACGGCAGGACCGAGGACGCGGCGTTCCTGGAGGAGATCGTAAACTTCCTGGAACTGGACGGAAAACTGAAAAATTATCCCAGCCATCTCTCGGGCGGTCAGCAGCAGCGGGTGGCCATTGCCAGGGCACTGATCTCCAAGCCGGCCATCATCCTCGCCGATGAGCCCACGGGCAATCTGGACAGCCGCACCGGCGACAAGGTCATTGATCTGCTCAAGTGCACCGCTGAAAAATTCAGCCAGACCATTGTCATGATCACCCACAATCCCCAGATCGCGGAAAAAGCCGATGTGAGAATCCGCATCGAGGACGGCAGGATCGCATAGAAGGAGGAGCGTATGAACAACAGGAAAACAGCAGGAAAAATCATATCCCGCATGGCCGCACAGAGTATAAGAACCAGTTCCATGCGCAATGGATTTGTGATGATTACCATCGCCCTTGCCTCGGCACTGCTGGCGGGAATTCTCTCCTTTGCCGCAGGGCAGAGGGAGCAGACGCAAAGGGAACTGGCCCACAGGCAGCAGGTGGCTTATTATCAATTAACGGAGGAGCAGGCGGAGGCCCTGGGCCGGGACCCGCGTCTTTCTTATCACATCCGGGTCAAGACAGGAGTGCTCACGGGGATGGACGGTTTTGACATCATGCCTTCCTATGTCAGTGAAATGGCAGACCAGATTCGGGTGGGCAGGCTGGTGAGCGGAACGCTGCCTGAGCGGGAGGACGAAGTGGCGGTCTGCGCCGCCATGCTTCGCAGAATGGATGTGGAACCGGAAGTGGGAAGTAAGGTGACACTGCGTTTCTATGACGGCAAGGAGGAGAGTTTCACGGTCTCCGGCATATTGGAGGGGGACGAGGCAGCCAAACAGTTTTCCGTATTTTTCTCCCAGGGCTATGCGGAGCGGGGAAGCCAACTGGCGGAGCAGCCCTATGAAATATATGCCAGGCTGCGGGACGGAACCGGAATGTCCGCCGGAGACTGCAGGGAGCTTATGTATCAGATCGGCCGGGAAGCGGGGATAGAGAGGGAATATGTGAATCCCTCCAAAGCCTTTCTGGATTCCCTTTCCCCGGATTCCCAGGTGGTGATGCTCTGCGTCCTGGTGGGGACAGTCATATTGCTGGCCGGCGCCCTGGTGATCTACGGCGTTTTCTACCTGTCCGTCATAGGCAGAATCCATCAGTTCGGGCAGCTCCGCACCCTTGGCATGACCAGAAAACAGATGAAGAAAATGGTTTCCCGGGAGGGCGGTATCCTTTTCCTGCGCTCTGCCCCTGTGGGCACAGTCCTGGGTGCGGCGGTGGGAGCCTGTCTGGTTCCGGAGGGCTTTGATCCCGGCAGCACTCTGACGGTGGCGCTTCTGGTATTTGCTGTCATCTATGGGATTACCATGATATCCGTTCACAGGCCTGCCGGGATTGCGGCGGCAGTTTCTCCCATGGAGGCGCTCCGCTATATTCCCCGGGAGGATATGAAACGGGCGGGGGGCAGGAAGCCGTGCCGCAGCCTGACGCCTCTGGGGCTGGGGGTCATGAACTTCTCCAGAAACAGAAAAAAGGCGGTGGTTACCATGCTGTCCCTGTCCCTGGGAGGAATTCTCTTTATGACGGCGGCCACCTATATGTCCTCTTTCCGCAGGGATAATTATGCCCGGCAGGGCTTCTTTGCCGACGCGGAATTCCATATTTACTATACTTCATCGGCGGCAGCTCTGGATGAATACGGTAGGAGCGGCCTTCAGGCCCGGGCGCCTCTGGGCGGGGAGATGGCGGAGGCCATTCGCGCTCTGGAAGGAGTGGAAAAGGTGCGGCAGATCAAGAACTTTGGTGTGAAGTTTGATTTTCCTCTGCGGGATGAATATGATAAGCAGGACGGTGTCTATCTGTTGTCCGAAGAAGAGGTAAAGGGGATCGGGCAGTATCTGGAACAGGGAAGCGCGGACTATGACAAGCTGGCAAGCGGTGACTATATCCTGGCCGCAGGCAACAACATTGCGGAGGAAATCTATGGATGGCAGTTCCGGCCGGGAGACTGCATCACGTTTCACTATTATGACGGAACCGGGATGGGAGAGAAGGAAGTGACAATCCTCGGCATCCTGAACAATCAGTATGTGCTGGACCACAACGGTCTGGAAGGCTGGTTTTTAATGCCCGAGCAGGCGGCCCTGGAAATGGCGGGGTATGATATGACTGCCGACCTGCTGGTGTCCGTGGATCCGGAGCGGGAAGCTGCGGTGGGAGAGGCATTGGAGGAACTGGTGGCAGAGAAGCCCCAGATGGGCCTGGAAACTTTGGCGGAGCGCCGGGTGATTTATGCCCGCCAGGCGGACCAGACCTTCGGCGCCATCTGCGGCCTGGCCATATTCATTATGATGTTCAGCATTCTCAGTATGATGAACACACTGATCACCAATATTGTTACCCGCCGGCAGGAACTGGCCATGTTGGAATCCATCGGCATGGACAGAGCGCAGATCCGCAGGATGCTGCTGGGAGAGAGTCTGCTGCTGGTGCTGACGGCCGTGGGCGTTACCCTGACGGCGGGCACTTTCTGTGGGTATTCCCTGAGCCGGATGCTGTACCAAAACGGGGCTTTCTATATGGCTTTCCGCTTTCCTGTGGGCCTTGCTCTGTCCTATGGCGGCGTGCTGACACTGGTTCCCGTGTTTATCACCCTGGGGGTTATGCGCCACTTCTCCAAAGCTGCCCTGGTGGAGCGGCTCAGGGGGCAGGAGAATGGATAGAGGCGACCCGGGAGGCAGTGACGGCGGAAAAGGGGCGGAACGGGAATTGAGACTGAAAATCCACGACGGAGAGGAATTTCTGATTGTTACGCCCCGGATGCTCTCCACCCTGATTGTACGGATTCACGGACTTTCAGGGAAAGAATTCACAATGGCCGTGAGAGATCTGATGCCCGGAGAGCTGGAGGCGTATCTGGAAAAAGTGATTAATACCAACCGCCATGCGGCGCCTTGCTTTCAATACAAAAGAATTCCCCAGGACCCCATCACCCGCCGGGAACTGCATCGGATCTGCAGGGATCAGTTGAAAGAGTTGGAAATGGATCGGAAAGCCTGCTTCCGCAGCATCGTGCCGGCGGTTGCCGCAGGCGGCGAGGCGGGGTATTCCATAGTCTGTGGGGAAGTCTTTTTCCGGGCCTGCAAGGATGCAAAGGTCAAATTCTTCTATGTGGGTCCGGACGGGGAGAGGGAGGCCCTGGTGTTGGGGCAGGCATGTGCCGGGAAGAGGGGCAAAACAGCCACGAAAACCGAAAATTGGGATTCCCAAAATCCCCGGTATATGGTATAATGAGCCATGTGATACATTCCGTGTCACGGACATCATTTTAACAAACGGGAGAATATATAAGATGGGAAAAGTCCAAACGCAAAACGGCGTAAAGAAAAAGAGGTACTGGAGTATCGGCCTGAAGGTAGGCTTTATTGTGGCGATCCTGGAGGCTGTCTCGGTCACGGTGGCAGTGGTGATCTGTGTAAATATGTTTAATGCTCTGATTACCAGGATGCAGACCGTGCGCTGCACCAATGGCACCAACATGCTGGCCCGGGAACTGGAACAGATGTCCGGGGACACGGAGCAGGATATGAACGCCCTGCTGGATGACCTGAAAGCCCATATGGGCTGCGAGTTTACAATCTTTGAAGGGGACACCCGGGTTTACAGCACCGTGGAACAGAACGGGCAGCGTGTGGTGGGAACCAAGCTGGCTCCGGAACTGGTGGAACGGATCCTGGAGCAGGGGCAATCCTATGTGGGTGAGACCAGTCTCAACGGGATGCACTATCTTTGCTCCTATGTGCCTACAAGGGGGAGCGACGGGCAGATCAACGGTTTGATCTTTTCGGGAATATCCAGGGTTGACGCCGAGCAGGAGAGTGCCCATGTGGTGCAGTACGCCGTTATCGTGAATACCGTCATCATCACGGTAAGCATCCTGCTTTTGGCCATTTATCTGAGAATCAGGGTGGTGGTGCCTCTGGGCAAGATCACCGATGTAGCCGAGCGTCTGGAGGAAGGTGATCTGGGCCTGGCCAGCGGCAGGGAGGTAAAGGTAAGTACGCATTCCAACGATGAGATCGGTGAACTGGGCCGGATATTTGAAGGCACCATCCGGCGCCTGAAGGGATACATAGGAGAGATCAGCGGTGTGCTGGGCGCCATTGCGGACAGTGACCTGACCCAGGGGACGGTTCAGGATTATATGGGGGATTTCCAGTCCATCAAGAAGTCTCTGGACAGCATATTGAAGGCGCTGAACAGTACCATGGGGCAGATTGTCACCAGCGCAGGGCAGGTATCCACCGGCTCCAGCCAGGTGGCCAGCAGTGCGCAGGCACTGGCCCAGGGCGCTACCGAACAGGCCAGCGCCGTACAGGAGATTTCTGCCACCATCGCCGATATATCCGAGGGTGCCAGACAGACTTCCGAAGCTGTGGCAGAAGTGGGCAATTTTGTGGAACAGGCGGGCGCGCAGCTGGGGATCAGCGTGGATTATGTCAAGGAGTTGAACGAGGCGATGAAAAATATCTCCGGTTCTTCCAAGGAGATCAGCACCATTATCGCCACCATTGAGAGTATTGCATTCCAGATCAATATCCTGGCTCTGAACGCGGCTGTGGAAGCAGCCAGAGCAGGGGAGGCCGGCAAGGGCTTTGCCGTGGTAGCCGGAGAGGTGAGAAGCCTGGCTTCCAAGTCCGACGAGGCAGCCAAGGCCACCAAGAAACTGATTGTGGATTCCATCGCCGCTATCACGGAAGGCGGCCGGGTGGTGGATAAAGTAACGGAATCCCTGGATCTGACCGGCCAGTTGGCGGGCAATGTGACCACCAAGATGTCTTTTGTGGTGGAAGCCGTGGAGAGACAGCATGTGGCGATGGCTCAAGTCACCGAGGGAGTGGAGCAGATCTCCATTGTGGTGCAGACCAACTCCGCTACCAGCGAGCAGTGTGCCGCCGCCAGCGAGGAACTTTCTTCCCAGGCCGGGCTGCTTAGAAACCTGATGAACTCCTTTAAACTTATACGGCGGTAAGGCGGTTTTACAGACCGTATCAGGTCCGTAGCCAATTTGCTTTCATTACAACCGGTTGGTTTCTCTTTGGGAATCCGCCGGTTGTTTTTTGCTATTGAAAAGAGCGGTAAAAACCTTGTATAATGGAGTCAGCTGATGTGGGGGTCATACGATAAAGCATGGAAGCAGGGGATGGAAAGATGAGAGCAGGCAGGAAACATTTTTATATCACCATAGCGGTGACAATGGCGGCGCTTGTGTTTTTGTCGACATACATGATGGTCACGTTCTACCAAAACGCAAGGAAAGACGCTCTGGCACTGGGAGTGAGTACCATGGGACAGGAGAGAGAGCAGGCGGAACGCTATCTCAGCAGGGCGCTGGATATTGTTCAGATCACTTCCATGGAGATTGAATACCTACTGCGGCAGGAAGCGGATTCGGATGTGATACTGGATTTTCTGGAATACGAGTCGGACTACTACATGCACTCCGTGGACAAGGATTTTACCGGGGTGTACGGCTGGATCAAGGGCGAATACCTGGACGGGATCGGCTGGACGCCGTCGGCTGATTATGTGCCCACAGACAGGGTATGGTACACGGAGGCAGTCAAAGCGGATGGGGAGCCTGCCCTGATTTCCCCTTATTTGGACGCCCAGACAGGCACCGTCATGATTTCCATAAGCCGGATGTTGTATGACAACGAAAGCGTTATCTCTCTGGACATGTCTTTGGAAACGCTTCAGAAACTTATGGAGAGTATCAATCTCAATGGGCATGGATATGGTTTTATTACAGACAGGGAGGGTTTTGTGGTGGCCCATTCCGATTCCGCCGAGAAGGGAAAGGAGTACGGTGAGGATGGGGAGAAGAGGGAACTGATCGACAGGGTGGCTGCATCCGGCGGCGCAAGTTTTGATATGGAGATGGGCGGGGAGAAAATTACCGTGTTCTCGGATACCATATTGAATGGCTGGTATGTGGTTATGGTGGTGGACAATAAGGGGCTGTACGCCGATTTGATCTGGATCATGGTACAGAGTGTTTGTATGGGCCTGGTGGTATTCGGCGTTGTCGTGCTGTTCTGCTTTGTGGAGATGAACAGGACCAACCGCTATATGATCAAACTGCAGGATAGCCGCAGGGAACTGGAACTGCTTAACGATAATATTATGCAGATTCTGGCCAAAACCATAGACGCCAAGGACAAATATACCAGGGGCCATTCCGTGCGGGTTGCCAACTACAGCCGCGAGATTGCCCGGAGGATGGGAAAGAGCGACAGGGAACAGGAAAAGATCTACAGGGCGGCTCTGCTCCATGATGTGGGCAAGATCCGCATACCGGACGGAATTATCAACAAGCCCGGCAAACTCACCGATGAAGAGTATGCCTTTATAAAGCTGCATCCGGTTTCGGGATTTCATATTTTAAAATCTTTTTCCGCAGACCAGTTGATTGCCACCGGGGCAAAATTCCATCATGAGCGTTACGACGGCAAGGGTTATCCCAGCGGGCTGGTGGGGGAAAATACACCGGAACATGCCAGAATCATCGGCGTGGCGGATGCGTATGACGCCATGGCTTCCAACCGGAGTTACCGGGACGCGCTTCCCCAGGATGTGATTCGCAGCGAATTGCTGGCGGGCAAGGGAACCCAGTTTGATCCCCGGATCGTGGAGGTTATGATCCGTATGATAGATGAGGACGGAGAATATCGTATGCGGCAGTCTGCCGACTCAAAGAAAACCATCCTTGCGGTGGATGATGATCCCTTCAGCCTGGAATTGGTCAGGACCATATTTGAGATGCAGCCGTTGTACAATCTGGTCACGGCAGGCAGCGGCGGAGAAGCCCTGGAACTGCTGAAAACCTGTTCCGCGGATCTGGTGCTGTTGGACCTGGAGATGTCCGGCATGGACGGATATGAGACTTTCAGGCGCATCAGGGAATGCAGTGCCGTTCCTGTGGTGTTCATAACCGCCACAAAGGAGTTGGCGGCCATGGAGAAAGCCAGGAAGTTGGGGGTTGAAGATTATATCACCAAGCCCTTTATGCCCCAGATTTTGCTGGAGACAGTGTATGGGGCCTTGAACTGGGAGAGTTGAAGAGGGGGCGGCATGCCTGCTCCCCCTCTGGACAAGATATTTTGGATGGCTCTGCCAGCTCTGCTGCGTATCAAATAGTTTACTATATGATCTATAGTTCCCACATATTTGTCTCTAAGATCGTAATGGCTGATTAAACAATCAAATCAAGCCTGCGTTCTGTCTTTATTTTACTCACAGGGAAAAATTAGTCTATCTCATATTCACATTCTTCATATAAAGTGCAGAATATCCCAAATGCTTTGTTTTTATTGAATTCCCAATTTGTGGTAAGCATATGTTGGGATATCATCAGGTATGTGGTATCGTCCGAGAAACAAGAGTTTGTCTAACAGCTACTTGTGTTTTTAGTATTTGGAGATATAAATTTAAATATG
>BLLU01000301.1 GCA_011959105.1 Lachnospiraceae bacterium
GCGGCCAGGCAGGGAGCACCTGGTCTGTGGGCTTGGAGGGGATATGCGGAACTCTAATTAAGAAAGGAAAGAACATGAATAAGAAAACTGTCGTCATCTTTTTCGGAGGCTGTTCCTCCGAGTACTCGGTCTCCCTGGAATCCGCCGCCGGCGTAATCCGCAATCTGGACCGGGAGCAATATACCCCCCTGCCGGTAGGTATCACCCGGCAGGGAGACTGGTACCACTACACCGGTCCGGAAGATCGGATCGCCTCGGACACCTGGCATCAGGATATGTCCCACTGCACTCCCGCCGCCCTGTCCCCCTGCCGGAGCGCTCACCAGCTACTGGTATATGGGGAAAACTCCGTAAAAAAAATGCCACTGGACGTGGCCCTTCCCGTGCTCCATGGCCGCAATGGCGAGGACGGTACGCTCCAGGGCCTGATCGAAATGGCCGGAATACCTCTGGCAGGCTGCGGCACACTGGCCTCGGCCCTCTGCATGGATAAGGACCGCGCCCACAGGCTGGCATCTCTGACGGGCATCCGCACCCCAAAAGCCCTGGTGCTGGACGCGCCCCTGGAAAAAGAAGATGCCCCCGCCTGGGAAATGATCCGCACTTTCGCCCTCCAGACCGGTTTTCCCCTGTATGTGAAGCCCGTAAAGGCAGGCTCCTCCTACGGCGTCACCAGGGTGATCTCCCCCGATGGATTGGAAGCCGCCCTTGAACTTGCTTTTACCTACGATAATCAGGTGATTTTGGAAGAAAATATTCCCGGTTTTGAAGTGGGCTGCGCCGTGCTGGGCTCCCGTGACCTGTTCATCGGCGAAGTGGATGAAATCGAATTGTCGGGCGGATTTTTTGACTATACGGAGAAATACACCTTGAAAACCTCCTCCATCCATGTGCCCGCCCGGATTCCCGTCCACAAAGCAGATCAGATCAAACTGGCTGCCAAAAAAGTATACCGTGCCCTGGGCTGCAGCGGATTTGCCAGAGTGGACCTGTTTCTGACCCCCGAAGGAGAAATCGTATTTAACGAGATAAACACCATTCCCGGCTTCACCGAGCACAGCCGTTATCCCGGCATGATGAAAGCCGCAGGGCTGTCCTTCACAGAAGTGTTGAATCGTATTCTCTCCCAGGCGCTTGCCGGAGATGCCAGTCCCTGCCCCTCTCGTGAAAGAGAAGGAGAAACGGGCTGCCGGATACTCTGATCTACAAGTGGAAACCCCGATTTATCGAGATCCTACAAAACGCAATAAAAGGAGTAAAACCATTATGAAAGAGATAACGCTAACGCAGGAAGAGGTTCACAAAGGGCCCTTGATTCTGGTGAATCCCCGGCATCAAACTGCCTGGAATATGCCGAAAGAACTTTCGACTGTGGGGCCGGGCGTGCAGCTGCAGCGGGAAGCCGCCACCCTGCTGGGGGAACTGATGCAGCAGATCGGCGGCTGGAAATCCATCGCTCCGGTCAGCGGCTGGCGCTCCCTGGAGGAACAGCAGAATATCTGGAACTCCAGCCTGCTGGAGAACGGCCCCGAATATACCCGCACCTATGTGGCTCTGCCCGGTCACAGTGAACATCAGACCGGTCTGGCCATTGATCTGGGCCTTCGCCAGGAGTCCATTGACTTCATCTGTCCGGACTTCCCCGACACCGGCGTCTGCGGGATGTTCAAACAAAAGGCCGCCGATTACGGCTTTATTCTTCGCTACCCCGCCGGAAAGGAAGATATCACGGGGATTGGCTGTGAACCATGGCATTTCCGATATGTGGGAATTCCCCATGCCAAGATCATGACCGAGAACGGACAGACCCTGGAGGAGTATACCGAATATATCCGACAGTTTGACAGCCCCCTCCACCCCTGCTGTATCCGAATGAAGGGACGCGCTATCTGCGTATCCTACATTCCGGCTGGCACGGCAGAAACGATTGTAAAAGTCAACGAAGCCGTTCCCTATCGGATATCCGGCAACAATGTGGACGGTTTTGTGTTGACCCAGTGGACATAGAGGAGTAAATCATGAATAAAGAAACAAATACCGGTGGACTGGACCGTTTCCGCCTGGCGGCAGCCCTGTTGGTGGCAGCCATCCACACTTCTCCCCTGACCTGTGTATCCCCGGAAGCCGACTTCTTTTTTACCCGGGTGCTGGCAAGGGCAGCCGTGCCTTTTTTTCTGATGGTGACAGGACAGTTCGTGCTGCCCCGGGTCCTGGAACCCGGCGCGCGGTCCGGAAGACGCCTGCTGCGCTATCTGGTCCGCACAGGCCTGCTCTACCTGGGTTGTATTCTGCTGTACCTGCCTCTGGGCATCTACGCCGGTCATTATCAGGCCCTCACCCCGGGAAAAATTCTGCGGCTTCTGTTGTGGGACGGCACCTTCTATCATCTGTGGTATTTTCCCGCCTGTATGCTGGGAATGACCCTGCTTTGGCTCCTCAGCCGACGCCTTGGCCCCCGGGCCCTGGCCGCAGCCTGTGGGGCGCTGTATCTGCTGGGACTTTCGGGAGACAGCTATTATGGGCTTACCGAATATCTCCCCCCACTGCGCAGCCTGTGCGACCTGGGCTTCCAACTGTGGTCCCACACCCGCAACGGATTATTCCTGGCCCCTGTGTTCCTGCTGTTGGGGGCACATATGGGAAATCTGGTCCATCCCCAATCATCGCCCGGACGCCCCTCCTGCCCTGGGGAAAAGGCAGGGCCTGCACAAACCCTCCCCAGGACTCTGCCGGGCAAAGCCGCCCTGGGCGCGGGCCTGGTGCTGGGTCTGCTGGGCATGACAGGCGAAGCCTTCCTGCTGCGCCATCTGGACTCCCTGCGCCACGACAGCATGTATCTGCTGCTGATTCCAGTGATGTACTGCCTGTACGGTCTTCTGCTGCGGGTCGACTGTCCTGCCTGCCCCAGGCTGCGCAAGATATCCACTCTGGTGTATATCCTGCATCCCGCCGTTATTGTGGCGGTACGGATCTGCGCCCGGCTCCCCCATCTGCTTCCGCTGATGGAGCACAGTCTGCTGCACTATCTGGCTGTGTGCCTACTGTCCCTGGCCGGGGCATGGCTGCTCACTTCCCTGCCGGAGATCAGACGGAAACGTTCCTTATAAAATAGCACAGTGGCTGAGAATCCGGGCCCGCCGGTTCCCCTGTTGCCCCTATTCAAACTCTATGGAGAATCAATATTTATGAATGAACCGGAAAAAACCTTTCTCAGCCGGGCCTGGATAGAAATCAGCCGGGACGCCCTGGAACACAATGTGACATATCTGCGATCCCTGCTGCCCCCCCGCTGTGAACTGATGCCTGTAGTCAAAGCCAACGCCTACGGCCACGGAGCCGGGCTTATCGCCGGGGAATTAAGCACTTTGGGCATCCGCTCCTTCTGTGTAGCCTGTGTCAGCGAGGGCGTGGAACTGCGCAGACAGAAAATCGACGGAGAAATACTGGTACTGGGCTATACCCATCCCGATCAGTTTCCCCTGCTGGACCAATATGCCTTGACCCAGACCGTGGCAGACCATGCCCATGCTCTGGCGCTGAGTGCTTATGCCTGCTCCGCCTCCAGGCGTTGCATTCTTTCCTGCTCATGCGCCCCGGACAGGAAGTCCCGGGAAACTGCCTCCGCTCCCGGTTCGGTTGGCCGGACACACCGGCACCCGACCCGGACCACATCCCCCGGCGAACTGCCTCCGCTCCCGGTACAGGTGGCTGCGGACACCGGCATGCACCGCCTGGGGATACCTGCGGAACAGGAAGAACGTTTCCGGGAAATATTTGCCCTTCCCGGCCTGCGGATCACCGGCCTGTACAGCCATCTGGCGGCTTCCGGCGGAGTTGACGATGCCTCTCGAAACTTTACCCAAAACCAGATCGGCTCTTTCCGACGCCTGACTGAACGGCTGAGACTCAGGCCCCTGCAGGAGAGTTTTCGGTTCAGGGAATCTGTCCATGCCCCTGTAAAGCTTCATCTGCAGGCCAGCTACGGTATTCTGCGTTACCCTCTGCCGGATATGGACTGCGCCCGCCCCGGCATTGCCCTGTACGGGCTGTTGAGCAGTGCCGCCGACACCTGCGCCTATGGGGAACAGCTGTGCCCGGTACTCTCCCTGCGCGCCCGGGTTGCTTCTGTGCGCCGGCTTTCTCCGGGGGAATCTGCCGGATACGATATGGCTTATACCGCCTCCTGCCCCACCTCCATTGCCACCGTCACCATCGGCTATGCAGACGGTCTGCCCCGCAGCCTCTCAGAGGGCAGGGGAGCTGTGCTGCTCCACGGACAGCGTGTCCCCATCATCGGCAGAATCTGCATGGATCAGCTACTGGTGGATGTAACCGCCCTTCCCCACACCCGGCCCGGGGATATCGCCACCTTGATCGGCCGGGACGGCAGGGAAGAGATCTCCGCCGCCAGCCTGGCTGATACCTGCGGCACCATCACCAATGAACTGCTGAGTTGTCTGGGAACCCGCCTGGATCGGCTGGCCCTGTAGTTTCGTCTCCCTTTCATGTTCTGCAGACCTCCGATTTACAGAAACGTTTCCATTGCCGCCGCTTATCCCGCTCTTTATTTCCGATGGTCTTTGTGTGATTTCGTTGTTGTAAACATACCCGAATTGTGCTATTATTGAATGTAAAAGCGCATTGGGAGGCTTTTATATGGCCGGAAATATAATGCCCAATCGGCTGGATCGGGCTTTCTATCAATATCAGGATGAACTGGAAGCCAAGGCTCTGGAGGTGCTGCGCTCGGGATGGTATGTGCTGGGGCCGGAAGTACAGGAATTTGAAAAAGAATTTGCACAATACACAGGTTCCCGGTACTGTGTGGGCCTGGCCAGCGGCCTGGACGCCCTGTGGCTGGCTTTCAGAGTCCTGGGCATCGGCAGCGGCGACGAAGTCATTGTACAGGCCAACACCTATATTGCCAGTGTGATGGGGATCACCATCAACGGGGCCACGCCTGTATTTGTGGAACCGGACATTTTTTACAACATGGATGCTTCCAGGCTGGAAGAACTTGTGACAGAGCGCACGAAAGCCATTCTGGTAGTACATCTGTACGGGCAGGCCGCGAACATGGAAGAAATCCTGGAAGTCTGCAAAAGGCATCGTCTGCGCCTGGTAGAGGACTGCGCCCAGTCCCATGGAGCCTGCTGCCAGGGCAAGATGACGGGCACATTCGGGGAGATCGGCTGCTTTTCCTTCTATCCCTCCAAGAACCTGGGGGCATTCGGCGATGCAGGAGCCATCATTACCGATGATGAGGAACTCGCCAAAAGCATGCGAATATACCGCAATTACGGCAGTGAGAAGCGGTATTACAACAAGGTAGTGGGAGCCAATTCCCGGCTGGACGAATTGCAGGCGGGACTGCTGCGTGTCCGCTTAAGACATCTGTCAAGACTCACGGCGGAGAGAAGGGAACTGGCCTGCCGATATACCCGGGAACTGCAGAACCAGCGGCTGCACCTGCCCCAGGTAAGACCGGGCTGTGACAGCGTGTGGCATCAGTATGTAATCCGCACCAAAGAGAGAGAAGGGCTGATGCAGTATCTGGAACGGCAGGGCATCGGCACAATTATCCATTATCCCATACCGCCCCATCTGTCGGAAGCCTATGCGGACTTGGGACATCAAAGGGGAGATTACCCACTTGCCGAGGAATATGCGGACACCGTATTGTCCCTCCCCCTGTATAACGGAATGACCCGGGAAGAGCAGACATTTGTAATAGAGGCGCTGAACTCTTTTCCGGGATAAATGCTTTACATTTTGCGCTTGCGAATACAATTTTGCAGGCGGGTTTTCTTCTAATGCACATGATTAAAAAGGAGAATACATGAAGCTGGAAGAACAATATAAAATATTGGAATTCAAAGACCTGGGAGACCAACGGGGTAATCTGGTGGTGATCGAAGGAGACGGCGCAGACATCCCATTTGATATCAGGAGGGTCTTTTATATCTACGGATCGGACTCGGAAGTGGTTCGGGGACAGCACGCCAACAGGGAGACAGAGTTTCTACTGGTAAATGTATCAGGCACCAGCAAGGTTAAGGTAGACAACGGGAAGGAGTCCCGTGTAATCGAGTTAAACCGCCCACGTATGGGCCTGTATCTGCCGCCCATGGTATGGAAGGATATGTATGATTTCTCCCCGGATTCGGTGCTTCTGGTACTGGCCAGCAGGCATTATGACGCATCAGAATACATAAGAGACTATCAGGAATATCGGACAGAACTTGCAAAAATGGAGGGAAAGGCTCATGAGTAAACTTTCCATCATAGTTCCCATCTATTACAATGAAGATACCTTGATGGATCTGTATGAGGACATGCGGAACAGGATCCTGGACAAGCTGGAAGCATATGAGATCGTCCTGGTGGATGACGGTTCCCAGGACCGTTCCTGGGAGATTATGAACCAAATCCGGGACTTGGACAGCCATGTGCGGCTGGTAAAACTGTCCCGGAACTTCGGGGAACACGCGGCACTTCTGGCAGGCCTGTCCGTGTGCACCGGGGACTGCGCCGTGACCAAACAGGCTGATTTGCAGGAGGACTCCGAACTTATTCTGGAGATGTTCGAAAGCTGGAAGAAGGGCAATAAAGTGGTGCTGGCGGTTCGAAGATCCCGGGACGAAAGCCGGGTAAAGGTCTTTTTTGCCAATCTTTACTATAGTTTGGTCCGCAAGTTCGTTAATAAATGTATGCCCGCCGGAGGCTGTGACTGCTACCTGATTGACCGTCAGGTGATTCAGGTGCTGGAGCGGCTGGACGAAAAGAATTCCAGTCTTACCCTTCAGGTACTGTGGGCCGGCTTTCAGACAGACATGGTATATTTTGACAGAAGGGACAGGGAAAAGGGGGAATCCAGGTGGACTTTCGCCAAGAAGTTCAAACTGGTAATGGATTCCATGATGAGTTTTTCCTATGTCCCCATCCGATTTATGTCTCTGGTGGGCATAGTCTTTAACATCGGGGCCGTCGTGCTGTTTGTCAGCGTGCTGGTGGAATATTTCACCAAAGGTACCCCCATTGCCGGCTGGTCCTCCCTGATGTGCGTGGTTCTGTGCTCGTCAGGCCTGATCCTGCTGATGCTGGGAATTCTGGGGGAATACCTTTGGCGCACTCTGGACGCCGCCAGGACCAGACCGCCTTTCATCATAGACCGGGAAACAGCACCCAGGGAAATTACCCACAAAAAATCTCAGGCTGAAATATCCCGGACCGAATTACCCCAGTAGAAATGACCCAAGTAGAATTGTCCAAGAAGAATTGTCCCAACTCGAAATACACCGGACTGAAATGCCCAAAATTGATATAGATACATCCTTCCCCGCCAGCCGGGGGGATAGAACTCACAGGCAGGACACAATATGACATCAAAATGCTGGAAACGCATCTTTATACTGCTTATGGCAGGGAGTATTCTTGCCGCCCTGAAGCTGATCTTTTTTGACTATACCATGGACGAGGAATATCAGCTTATGATGGGCTACCGCACCCTGCGGGGGGATGCCCTGTTCAGAGAAATGTGGGAGCCCCACCAGACTTCCGCTTTCCTGTGCACGGGCCTGATGTGGGTGTACAAAACGCTCACCGGGACCTATACGGGCATCCTGCTCTATCTCAGAGTCTGCACCACTCTGATTCAGGCAGGGATCAGCCTGTACCTCTACCGGGTCCTGGCGCGCCTGCTGGATCAAAAATATGCCCTGCTCTGCGCTCTGATCTACTTTAATATGGTCCCCAAAATCATCCAGATTCCCGACTTTTCCAATATGCAGCTATGGTTCTTCACTTTGACCGTGCTGTGTCTGATGCATGGCTATCTGCTGCGGGACCGGGAACAGACGGACAGACCCTGGCTGGTCTTTGCCGCAGGTATCTGCATGGCCCTGGAAGTGCTGTCTTATCCCTCCTGCGTCATTCTGTTTCCTTTTTTTCTGGTATATATTTACAGGGCCTCCGGGCAGAAAAAATGGCGGGATACAGGACTCTTTACCGGCGCATGCGCCCTCTGTGCCCTGGTATGGCTGTGTATTATCCTGCGCCATGTGGATCCGGCGGAATTGCTGCGCAATGTAAGATTCCTGCTGGACTTTGACCTGACCCATGAACTTTCCGGTGCCACCCAGGGCAAACTGCCCGGAATTTTCACCAACCTGTTGGGAGGCTGCGCTTTCCTGGCGCCTGTCATGGCCCTGAGCCTTCTGGCCATGATCCCGGTGCGGAAAAAAAATCCGGACTGGGGACGGCGGCAGTGCCTTCCCGTGTTTCTGGTAATGGCCATATCCCTCTCGGAATGTATTCAACTCTATCTGTGGATCGTGAAAAAGAGCGGCTACGAGGTATATCAACTGCATTTGTTTCTGCTGTTACTGGCAGGGCTGGCCGCCTGGAAAGCTGCGGGGCAACCGGGAAAATACTTTTCCGCAGGCGTCATTGGCACTCTGCTTTCCTATGCGGCGGTGGTCTATATCAGCGATCTGGAGATGTTCTACGCGCTGCCTCACGGAGTATTGGGGGTGTTGTTCTGTGCCGTCCTGTTGTCGCTGGCCCTGCAGGAGACTTTGGGGAAGACTTCCTCCGGATGGATTTACTTCCTGTTGGTGAGCCTGTGCCTGGTGAGCATTTTCGGAAAGGGCTACACACTCCGGGCTGGCCGGAATTACAATGTGGTGCCTGATACGGAAAACATTATGCGGCACGGCCCTGCCATTGGAATTCTCTCCGACTATATGAATTGCTATATCTACAACAGCAATTACGAAGACTTTGGAGCCTTTGTGAACCAGGATGACGTGGTGTTGATCGTAACCAACATGGTGACTTCGGCGGGCACCACCCCCTATATGATGACCGGCGCGGAGGTGGCTCATTACTCCATCGTTGATCCCACGGCCTATGACGAAAGGCTGCTCACCTACTGGGAACTGTACCCGGAAAAGCGTCCCAACGTTATTGTGGTGGACTGTTGGTACGGAGAATTGAAGGAAAGCCCGGATAGCTGGATCATGCAGTATATTGAAGGAGAATTTGGCTATACCCAGATGCAGGATGGCCGATATGTGCGGTTTTACCGAAAGTAAGGAAACAAAACCTTTGTCATAAAAGGGGGTGTCGCAAAATCATCAAATCAGATGATTGAGCGGTACCCCTGCTCT
>BLLU01000302.1 GCA_011959105.1 Lachnospiraceae bacterium
GTCCCGCATCTTCCCTCACGGCACACATTTCCCTTGATCCGCATACGGCCGCTGCAGCGTCCGCATTCGGATCAGTGCGCCTTCCGGGAATCTGCTGTCTTTAAGTCCCGCATCTTCCCTCACGGCAGTAAGGACTATTTTTTCTAAACAGTATATCATAATCTCAGCTATTCTTCAAATACATATTATTTATATTTTTCATAACCGTCTGTTATATATTTCGTGGCAATTCCCTCTCGTCCGACATGGTTCGCCTGAAAAATTATTGACCTGAGCCGTTTTCGTATGAAACTTTGACAGGCCCATGCGCATACAATACACTATAAAAAAACATGGAGGCACTATTATGAGTGACTTAACTGCTACTAACTGCGGCTGCTCCACCAATAGCTGCAATAACGGCTGTGGCTGCGGCTGCGGCAACAGCCTGTTTGGCGGCGGCAACTGCTGCTGGATCATCCTGCTCTTATTATTCTGCGGAAACGGAAACGGCATCGGCTTTGGCAACAACGGCTGCGGCTGTGGCTGCGACAACAATAATAACGGCTGCGAATGGCTGATCTGGATTCTGCTGCTGTCCTGCTTCTGCGGCGGCAGCGGCTTCAGCAATGGCTGCGGCTGCAACAATGGCTGTGGCTGCAATAACGGCTGCGGCTGCAATAACTGCTAAGAAACGACTCAGGAGGCGGGTCCCTTTCGAGGGGCCTGCTTGCCGTGAAACAAGTCGGAATGTTCCGCATTCATATATGCATGGGGGAAATACCGCAGGCAGAACGATAGCCCGGGCCGGGCTTCAATACGCATTAGCGCAATATCGCAGGGCCTCCTGTGATATGCGGGGAAGAGGAAACGATGGATAAAGTGACCGCCTTTGACGCCTTATTTACCAACAATCAAATCCAGAAGTTAAAAGTTTTAATTTCTTATGTGGACAGCCCTATGCAGCGGCAGCTTGCAATCTATATCAAGTTCCTGGAATTGAAATATACCCTGGAACTGTTTCAGCGTTCCCCGCAGCTTACTGTCTCTCCCATGCCGCAGGAGGGCCCTCTGGACGCTGGCAGACTCTGTCAGGAAGTCACTCCCTATTGCAGCCCCAGGGAGCGGAACCAGCTTAACCAGTTTTCCTCCATGTTCCAGGCCATGAGTCATTATCAGGAAATGATGGAGATGGTAAAAATGTTCCAGGATATGTTTCCGGAAGGGATGTCCTTTCCCGGGGCGGAAGCTGCCGGGAGCGAAGGCGGTGACGGAGCCGCAGGCGGCATAAACCCTGATCTGATGTCGGCAGGGCTGGGAGGTCTGTTTGGAGGCGGTATGCCTGACATATCCCAGCTTATGTCCATGATGAGCATGATGCAGCCCGGAGATTCCCCGCCTGCGGACCCCCCGCCCCCGGACAACACCCCCTAGCAAAGATATGCGGAACTATAAACAGCATATCTCCTGCAGGTGCTCTGATCCATATAGGGACGCTCTGCGGCCTTATATGGATCACATGGACTGTGCGCCGGAAGGAGATATGCGGAACTAAAATTGGAGGAACAAATATGGAACCAACCACTGACATCCCCAACTGGATGGAAGATCCTTCCGTCCAGGGTATCCCGAGAGAAAAACTCGCTTTTCTCTCCCAACTCTACCAGCAGGGACAGGGCAAATCCCAGAAGGAAATGATGTCCTTCCTGATGCCCATGATGGCTCAGGCCAAGCAAAAAGGGCTGACTTTCACCCCAAAGGAACTGCAGATCGCGGTGGCCGCCATCCGCAAATACAGCACCCCGGAAGAACTGCGCCAAATCGACCAGATTATGAGTAAAGCAAAAGATAAAAAATAATTTGCGAAAATCCTTTCACCGCCGCCGGGTTGCGGGTACTATATAGATGAGCGGATCAGAAAGCGCCGCTCATGGGATCAGAATATGCGCATATTCCGACTGTTTTGACAGCCTCTTCCCCTGTAACCTGAATACGGTCATACACAGAGCATCAACGGGAGAAAGGAACCCTATGGAGCAGAACCAGGTTGCCGCATTTGCGGAAGAAAACATGAAAACCATCTACGCCTATGCACTCTCCCGGGTCTCAAATCGGGAGGACGCGGAGGAACTGGCCCTGGAACAGGACAGACAGGAGCAGCTTGCCAGGCTGCGCCGGGAGCTTTCCCTTCTGTCCAGAGAATATCGGGAATGCACTCTCTGCTACTATTTTGAGGGACTCTCCTGCCAGGAAACCGCGGAAAAGCTGGGGATCTCCCTGCATATGACCAAATACTACCTGTTCAAAACCAGGAAATTACTGAAAGAAGGAATCGGAATGGAACGTGAATATGGAACAAAGAGTTATAAACCCTCAAAATTTACCTTTAAAACCCTGTTTTCCGGCAACTACAACCCGGAATACCGATGCCTGTTTGACCGATTGCTCCCGGGCAACATTCTGCTAAGCGCCTACTACACCCCGGTGACGGTGGGAGAACTGGCGCTGGAACTGGGAGTGCCCACCGCATATCTGGAGAATGAGGCAGACCTGCTGGTCAGATACGGACTGCTGAACGTCCTGCCCGCCGGAAAAGAAACCGGTTCCGGCAGGGACCGATACCAGACAAATATCGTGATCTTAACGGAAGAATACAGGGGAGAATTATACGATAAACTGACTTGTCTTTGCACCGAACCGCTTGCAGATATCTTAGGCAGCCTCCGCAGCCAGCTTACCTCCCTGCGGAAAATCGGCTTCCGCGGCGCGGACCTGGAGGAGGAACGGCTGCTCTGGCCGCTGTTCTGGCTGCTGATGCACCGGGGAAACCGCCGCTTTGACCAGCACGGCAACGGGCTGTACTCCTACCACTCCCTCTACGGGGACGCCACCGGCATCAATATGGGAATCAGCTATTCGGAAGCCGAAAATCCCTATACTTCCTCGGATTTTGCCGGATATGCCCGCATTGATGACAACTACGCAGCGTCTTTTGCGAACTTTGGGATACTGCCTCCGAAAAACCGCTATTGCCAAAGAGATGCGGAGACTGCCAGATGCGCCATTTACTCCGGTTCCGAAGCATATGTGCTCTTCAGCCAGGCAGAACTGTCAACGGTGGAAACTCTGCTGGAACCCCAGATCCGGGCTATGGCTGATCTATATGGGCAAATGGTCTCCCTGGCCCAGAATCTGCTGCTGACCCATGCCCCCCAGAGCGTGGCCGGACTGATTCCGAATGTTGTGGGCAAAACACTGTTTTTTGACACGGTGGGTCTGCTGGGCAAATGCGCCCTGGACAGCGGAGCACTACGGCTGCCCCCCACAGAACTCCCTCTGGCGGTATTCCTGTACCAAATTGTTCCCCTCCAATAGGGAACACTGAGAAAGAGACTGTTGCGGATATCGGGAAGTCCCCTTTCGCAACAGTCTCTTGCTTTCTATTCTTACCCCAACTCCCATCGAACTGCATTGTCGTTGGTCAAAGATGCCGCCTACGGCATACTAGGGCTTCACTACAATATTTACCAGCTTGCCCGGCACATAGATTTCTTTCACAATCGTGCCTGTCAGCCTATCTCCCAGCAACTCTTTAGCCTGGGCAATGACCTGCTCCTTGTCCAGATCCCGGGGAATGGAGAAGGTACCCCGCATCTTGCCGCAGATCTGCATGGCGATTTCCACAGTGGATTCAATGGTCTTAGCCTCCTCATACTCAGGCCAGCAGGTCTGATAGATCTTGCCCGTAAAGCCGCATATCTGCCACAGTTCTTCGGTGATATGGGGTGCTACGGGATTCAGCAGGGTCAGGAGCGCCCTGTATTCTCCTCTGGTCACCGTCCCCTTCTTGTTCATATCGTTGATCAGCGCCATCATGGCCGCAATTGCCGTGTTGTATTTCAGGCTCTCGTAATCGCCGCTGACTTTCTTAATGGTCTGGTGCATCCTGGTCTCCAACTCCGCGCTGTATCCCTCTTCCTCTGTGAGGATATCCTGCAATTTCCACACCCTCTCCAGGAATCTGCGGCAGCCCTTCACCCCGTCTTCGCTCCAGGCGGCGGACATATCAAAGGCCCCGATAAACATCTCATAGGTGCGCAGGGTATCCGCGCCATACTCCTCCACGATCTCGTCCGGATTCACCACATTGCCCAGGGACTTGGACATCTTCACAATGGGATGCTCCGCCATCTCACCATACTCTTCCACCAAAGCCGCACGAGCCGCTTTTTCGCTGCCGTATTGCTCCAGCAGACGCTTCTGCTCTTCCTGGGTCTGGTTTACAAAGCTGTGAGGATTCAACCCCAGAATCATGCCATGGCTGGTCCTCTTCTGGTAAGGTTCCGGGCAGGGAACCACTCCCTGGTCATACAGGAATTTATGCCAGAAACGGGAGTACAGCAGATGCAGTGTGGTGTGCTCCATGCCGCCATTGTACCAGTCCACGGGCATCCAGTATTTCAGTGCCTCCGGGCTGGCCAGTGCCTCCCTGTTATGAGGATCAATATACCGCAGGAAATACCAGGAAGAACCCGCCCACTGGGGCATGGTGTCCGTTTCCCGTTGGGCCGGGCCGCCGCAGCAGGGACAGGTAGTGTTCACCCAGTCCGTTATGGCCGCCAGCGGAGATTCTCCATTGTCGGTGGGCTCATAGGACTCCACCTCCGGCAGGGTCAGGGGCAGCTCACTCTCGTCAATGGGCACAAATCCGCACTTTTCACATTTCACAATGGGAATAGGTTCCCCCCAGTAACGCTGCCTGGAGAACACCCAATCCCGCAGTTTGAAGTTGGTCTTACTGGTCCCGATGCCTTTCTCCTCCAGGAATGCTATGATCTTCTCCTTGGCATCCGCCACGGACAGACCGTTTAAAAATTCGGAGTTCACCAGCGTGCCCGTAGCCACATCCGAGAACACCTGCTCCTGTACGGAAACCGGGCTTCCGGCCACCACCTCAATGATGGGCAGGCCAAACTTTTTGGCAAATTCCCAGTCTCTCTCGTCATGAGCGGGCACGGCCATGATGGCTCCGGTGCCATAAGTCATCAGCACATAATCCGAGATCCAGATGGGAATCTCCTTTCCGTTCACCGGGTTCGTAGCGGTCAGACCCTGAATCTGCACGCCGGTCTTGTCCTTGGCCAGTTCCGTGCGCTCGAAATCGGACTTCTTGGCAGCCTGCTCCCTGTAGGCGCAAAGTTCCTCATAGTTGCCGATCTCCTCTTTATATTTATCAATCAGGGGATGTTCCGGAGACACCACCATATAGGTGGCACCAAACAGCGTGTCCGGCCTGGTGGTATAGACACGCAGCTTGTCTTCCTTGCCCGTGATGGAAAAATCCACCTCCGCGCCCTGGCTCTTGCCGATCCAATTCTTCTGAGACACCTTCACCCGCTCCACATAGTCCACATTATCCAGATCCTGGATCAGCCTGTCCGCATACTGGGTAATCTTCAGCATCCACTGGCTCTTGACCTTGCGTACCACCGGGCTTCCGCAGCGCTCGCACACACCGTTTACCACCTCTTCGTTGGCCAGGCCCACCTTGCAGGAGGTACACCAGTTAATGGGCATCTCCGACTTATAGGCCAGCCCCGCCTTGAACAGCTTTAAAAAGATCCATTGGGTCCACTTATAGTATTCCTCGTCCGTGGTGTTGACCTCCCGGTCCCAGTCAAAGGAATAACCCAGGGCGTGAAGCTGCTCCTTAAAGCGCGCCACATTATTTTTGGTCACAATCCTGGGGTGGATATGGTTCTTGATGGCATAGTTCTCCGTGGGTAACCCGAAAGCGTCAAAGCCCATGGGATACAACACATTATAGCCCTGCATGCGGCGCTTGCGGGCCACGATATCCAGAGCCGTATAGGGCCTGGGATGTCCCACATGCAGTCCCGCCCCCGAAGGATAGGGAAACTCTACCAACGCATAATATTTGGGTTTGGAATAGTCCTCAGAGACCTTAAATGCCTGCTCGTCATCCCAGATCTTCTGCCATTTCTGCTCCACCTCGCGGTGGTTGTACGGTGCTGCCATAAATATTACCCCTCTTCCAGATTTTTCTTAGTGTTATGGCTCATTTTAGCCCTATTCCCTGGGGATGTCAAGTTTTTTCTGCCCCTCCCCGCCATGTGTGACGCTCCCCAATCCCCATTCAAAAAGGGGCAGCCCCCTTTCGGGAAGCTGCCCCAGCCCAATTCTCTTTTAGTCTTTAAACTCAGGACGCCTGCCCTGCCTGCGGCACTGTGTTGGCCGATATCCGGAATCCCCATTCGGAATCTATTCTTCCGAATTGCTCTCCGCCACCTTAGCCGCTCTGGCTGCCACTTCCTTCTCCTGTACATCGCTGGGAGCCTGCTCATAACGGGCGAACTCATAGCTGTACTCACCCTGTCCGCCGGTCATGGAGCGCAGGTCCGTGCAATATCCGTACATGCTGCTCATGGGCACATCCGCTTCGATAACCTGCTTGCCGGCGGCGGTGGGATTCATTCCCAGCACACGGCCGCGCCTCTTGTTCAGATCGCCCATGATATCACCGGTGAAGGAATCAGGCACAGTCACTTTCACGGATGCGATGGGCTCCAGCAAGACGGGCCCCGCTTCCATAAAGCCTTTCTTAAATGCCTGAATCGTTGCCATCTTGAAAGCCATCTCCGAGGAATCCACCGGATGGTAGGAGCCATCATACAGCACCGCCTTCACGCCCACCACGGGGTATGCCGCCAAAGGCCCTCTCTGCATACTCTCCTGCAATCCTTTTTCCACCGCAGGGAAATAGTTCTTCGGCACGGCGCCGCCCACCACTTCCTGCTCGAATAGGAAAGGAGTCTCCAGATCGCCGGAAGCAGAAAACCGCATTTTCACATGGCCGTACTGACCATGTCCGCCGGACTGCTTCTTGTGCTTAGCCTCCACATCAGAGGTCTTTTTGATGGTCTCCCGGTAAGCCACCTTGGGCTTATCCAGTTCAATCTCCACCTTGTATTCGTTCAACAGGCGGCTGGCGATGATCTCCAGGTGCTGATCGCCCATGCCGTACAGAAGAAGCTGGCGATTCTCTGCGTCATTGACCACTTTTACCGTGAGATCCTCATGGGTAATCTTCTGAAGCGCCTGGGAAATCTTGTCGATATCCCCCTTGTTTTTAGCCTTGTACCGCATATAGGTGTAGGGCGTGGAAATCTCCCATTTACCAAACTTAATCGTAGTGTTTTTGGTGGACAGACTGTTGCCGGTGCGGGCCGCCGTCAGCTTCGCCAGAGCGCCGATATCCCCTGCGTGAAGTTCGCTTACTTCCATGGGCTTATTGCCCTGCATTATGTACAGCTTGCCGATCTTCTCCTCGATGTCTTTATCCACATTGTAGATCAGGTCGTCCGTCTTGAGCACGCCGGAATTCACCTTGATCAGAGAGTACTTGCCGATAAAGGGATCCACGATGGTTTTCCAAATATAGGCAGACTTTGCCTTGGAGAAATCATAGTCCGCATGATAAATCTCGTTGGTCTTCATATTGATGCCTGCCACTTCCCGGTTCTCCGGGCTGGGCATATATTTCACGATGTCATCCAGCAGAGTGAACACGCCCTGACACAGGATATTGGACCCCATGGTCATGGGTACGATGCTGCCGTCGCACACATTGGTACGCAGTGCCGCGCGGATCTCGGCCTCGGAGAAGGTCTCCCCATTGAAAAAGCGCTCCATCATCTCCTCGCTGGTCTCAGCCACCGCCTCCATCAGGGCGTCCCGGCAGATCTGCAGATTGGCTTTATTGTACTCCGGCACCTCGCAGGGAACCACTTCCTTACCCTGCCAGCGGTTGCCGGACTCGGTGATCACATTCACATAGCCCACGAATTTCTCATTCTCACGAATGGGCAGATTGAAGGGGGCCAGTTTCTTGCCAAAGAGGTTGGTCATATCCTCCACCACCTGGCGGAAGGATGCGTTGTCCACATCCATATTGGACACATACACGAATCTGGGCAATTTATATTTCTCACACAACTCCCAAGCCTTCAGCGTGCCCACCTCAATGCCGGCCTTGCCGTTCACCACGATGATGGCGGCGCCTGCGGCGCTCAGAGCCTCTTCCACTTCTCCCACGAAATCAAAATACCCCGGGGTGTCCAGAATATTAATCTTATGCCCCTCCCACTCAATGGGAATGACGGATGTACTGATGGAAAACTGCCTCTTCTGCTCTTCTTTTCCATAATCACTTACAGTATTGCCATCTGTTACTTTACCCATTCTGGAAGTAATGCCGGACAGGTATGCCATCGCCTCAACCAGGCTGGTCTTACCGCTGCCGCCATGACCTAATAGACATACGTTACGGATCTTGTCGGTTGTGTAAACATTCATATGCTTTCCTCCAATTAAGGTCTGATTTGGGTATTCTGCCAGAGCCCGGTTCTTCACATTCTGACACCCATAAGTGTATTTTACTAAATGTTCGGAAAATTTACAAGTGTTTTTATTATTTTTGAACAAAATATACAACAAAGTATCCCTTATGCCCATTCCGCACAGGTACCGAAAAACATCGCTTTTCCGCCCCTGTCCCTTGCGTTTCGCGCTTTAACGTGCTATAGTCTATTTATTAAATTAAGGCAGCATCTGACATGTGTGCTTGGAGAGAGCATGCGGAACTTCTTATACAGCATGCTCCCGGAAAGCGCACTGCTTCATGTATGGACGCTTCGCGGCCAGATATGAAGCATCTGACATGTGTGCTTGGAGGGAGCATGCGGAACTTTAATAAAGGAGGAAAATAACATGGCAGCATTGCATATTGGCTTTATCGGGCTGGGTTTGATCGGCGGTTCCATCGCCCGGGCCCTGCGGGAGAATATATCGGAACTCTACATGACTGCGTATGATGTGAATGCCGCCACACTGGAAGCTGCTGTGGGGGACGGGGTTATAGACAGGGCCGCAGTAAGGATTGATGAGACTTTTTCAACTTGCGACTATCTCTTTCTGTGTGCCCCGGTACAAAAAAACGATGCTAACCTGGAGGCAGTAAAAAAGGTGATATCTCCCTCCTGCACCCTGACGGATGTGGGCAGCGTCAAGACAGATATCCATGAGCATATCACCCGGGCCGGGCTGGAAGCGCAATTCATCGGGGGCCATCCCATGGCGGGAAGCGAGCGTTTCGGCTACGTAAATTCCAAGGCCAAACTGCTGGAAAACGCTTATTACATCCTGACTCCCACCGACCAGACCGACTCCCGGCGGCTGGAAGCATACCGGGCACTGGTGGAGACCATGGGCGCCCTCCCTCTGGTGCTGGATTATCGGCAGCACGATTATGTCACCGCCGGGATCAGCCATCTGCCCCATGTGATCGCCGCCTCCCTGGTAAACCTGGTGCGGGACTCGGACAGCCAGGACGGCATTATGAAACTGGTGGCCGCCGGAGGCTTCAAGGACATCACCCGGATTGCCTCTTCCTCCGCCGCCATGTGGCAGCAGATCTGCCTGACCAACACCGAAAATATTTCAAAACTGCTGGGCTGCTATATCGACTCCCTGTCCCAGATCAAAGAGGAACTGGATAACCGTCAGGGAGAGGCGCTGTACCGGCTCTTTGACAGCGCCAGAGTATACCGTGACTCCTTTATCAACGCCTCCAGCGGCCCTATAAAGCGGGTGTTCTCCTTCAACATCGACATAGACGACCGGCCCGGCATGCTGGCCCAGGTGGCCACCACCCTGGCTTTTAACAATATCAACATCAAAAATATCGGCATTGTCCACAACCGTGAGTATGAGGAAGGCGTACTTCGGATCGAGTTCTATGACGAGTCTTCCCAGGACGCCGCCAAAAGACTGCTGTCCACCCCCCAATTTGTTATTCATGAAAAAAAATTATAAAAATACACCTGCCTGTTTCTAATTGCCAGGCAGGTGCTATTTTAATTTTACATCTTCCTCTTTGTGCCATGCGAACTTTCGGCCGCGCCTGTCCCCCCTTACACCAGATCCGCCTCGGAAAATTTTTCATATACGCTGATCCGAAGGGCATCCTGCTCGGACATTCCGATAAAGATGGCTCCATAATGATAGAGTGCATAATCATCCAGTTCAATCCGCACAATCCGGAGAAAACAGTGAATTACTTCCTTGGTCCATATAGCCAGAGAACATTCATATACGGCGCCGATATCCAGCAAATCCTCGCAGGTAAAGCCTACCCCTGATTTGGATACATCGATTAAGTCTATCACTACGGCATGTTTCACCGTGGAATCCAGACGCTTTACCATAAGCTGGGATTCCATATCCATTCTCTTACACTTTCTTCGTTCTTCCATTCAAGTTATCCTCCAGGCCATACACATTCTAAACAAGATTTTACATGATTCCTTACGAATTGTCAATTCCATCATGTATTAAAACCGAAATCGTCTACGGAACGCGGATATTGGTGCTTATCATTTTGTCTTTCTCTCATACTTCTTTTCGCATCATTTTATTTCACACCTGTTCCATAATGCTGACAATTAGAGGGCTTTTCCGACAAGTGTTTTCATAAACTCCTGACGATGAAAAAGTATACTTATCAGTTCTTTTTCCTGCTGCCAGCTAAAGGGTTCGGAATGACAACATGTATTGCGGAGTTTTCTGAATGCTTCCAGATCCTCGGCATAGGTCTTCCACCACTGATCATCACATACCTGGCCGAACAGGCGGACCATGCGGGAGGCTAAACTGGACCGCAATTCCTCTTTATTCAGAATGTGTGTAAAAGTACCAGTTGTTACTTTCTGTTCCTCAATATCCCGAAACTTTTTCCTGTTTACCTCCTCATCCGGAAAGATGACCTTCAGTCTACCCAACAGCAGTTCTTTCAGCAGAGATTCCATCGTCTTGCAGAACAAAATTCCCGCACAGGAGGCATCCATTTCCTCCAGACGATATCTTTCTCTTAATTTGTTGAATAGTTCGTGCAGTAAAATGCTGCTGGTCAACCTTTTTTGAATCCCGCCAGGCAATTCCTGCATCTCTGCCTCCGAAAAGCCAAAGGCTTCCAACTGCGAAGATGTCAGGACGCTGCTTCTCCACAAGACATCCAGCTCCCTAAAAAGAGGCGTCACAAGGCTTTCCTCCAATTCTCCATCCATTGTCAATGAATCAGCGCCCGGCATTTCTTTTAGAAGACGTCCTATTTGCTTTTCATCTCCCTGATCGTCAGGACTATCCATTGTTTTCTGTAAAGTACGGAGGGCATGGCTGTCTAGAATCCCCTTGACCTTACAAAATAAAGGAGAATGCTGCCAAACGGTAAAATCTCCGATCACATAAAAGCGGTATTTAGCTCTCGTGGCCGCTACATTGACAATGTTTGTGTTTACCCATCGGACTGCTGATAATGAATTTTTGTCACAGCCAAGTAGGAATACCACCTCATCTGCTTCTTTTCCCTGAAATGTATGTACGGTTCCAATGCATTGATCTACCCAATTCGATAAACGCTTATCTTTTTGATACTCTGGTTGAGAACGGATCAGTTTTTTCAGGCCATCACGCACAGTTGTAAAAGGGGTAATAACAAAAAGGCTGGGCATACCCTGGGATCTTTGAAAAGATTTTTGGATCAGTTCCCATGCCTTTCTTCCCTGATTCTCCACATAATGATCCTTTCCCTCTTTATTCTTTTCACTTCCACCTACATTGATCCACCCGGAACTTTCTCTGCAGAATCCAGACTCCTTTGCCGGGTCCGGCAAGGCCGTCTGCTGTTTCATCATCTGATTATAGGACAATGCATTTGACAATTCAAACATAGGGCTGATACACCGCCGATGCACCACCAGAGGACAGCCCACCCAGGTTTTATATCCGTCTTCAACATATGTAGTGCCAATGGAGTTCAGTCTGTCTGCAAATTCCTGAACAGAATGCCTTTTTGATTGATAATACCCGGTATAGTCATTTTGAATTACCTGTTTAATCAGGTCCAGTTCATCCGTCACAACGGGTTCCACCTGCCTGGGATCCCCAACTACTATGGCTCGACGACAGCGGTACAGAGAACCCAATGCCATCTGTGGAGCCGCTTGTCCTGCCTCGTCAATAATCAGACAACCGATTTCCCCTGGATTTCGAATAGAAGCCAGCATATTCCCCGCCGACGCAAACGTGGTAGACAGTACTGGAGTCAGCAAAAACACTGTATTCAGGATAGAGCCAAACGCCGCTTCCCGGTCTCGTTGTGAAAAAATCACTGATTTATTATCGTCGTCCCTGGGTTCCTTCCACAGCAGCAAAAGATTTTTAAAATTCCATAAACAGGCCTTAGAGCCCAATAGGAATGCCTTATGAAGTCTCAACGCCTCACAAAATAATTTTTCCCGCTCCCGGTTATAAGCCGCTGTGTGCCAGGGATTTGCCAGCTGCGCCTTTGTGGATTCCTCATTTACTTCGCTGTCATATAGACGGAAGAACTCTTCGTCCAACACAGTCATCGCCTGATCACCCTGTCGTTGGGAAGCCTCTTTCAAAAACATATGATAGCGTCGGCTGGCCTCTTTTATCTTGTCTAAGCATGTTTCCAACTGCCATTGTAACTGATGAATCTGTTCCTGTATATTGCATTGTTCATCACAAAGCCTCTTTTTACGATTCTCAATATCGTAGAATATATGGCTTTGGTCATTCTCCTCCTTGATTTGCCGCTCCAACTCCCGTTTCAACTGATCCGTTTTAACGGTCTCCTGCGAAAGAATCTGTTCCTTTTCGGACAATCCCTGATACTGTTCCTGAATCGTGCGGGACAACATGGTAGGACGATGAATGATTTCGAAAAAAATGTCTCTAAAACGGCGGCGTTCCTCTAATTCCATTATATGCTGGCGGATACCACCAATTTGAGTTTCAACTTCTTTTTGATGTTTATTCTGTTGGAGCAGTTGATTTTGTAAGCAAACCAATTCCGCCTGCTCGTTCTTCAGGACCTGTTCCGCTTGCTCTGATTGCCGGATCAGTTCCTGTATTTCTTTCATCAAACGCGCCTCCTCCAGCTCTTGCCGGTGCTTCAGCTCACTTGCACTGTGCATCTGACGATTCAGTGCTGCTTTATCTTGTGAAAAACATCTCCTGGCATCACTGACCTGGAGGAGTTCTTGCTTCATTTGTTGAACCGTTTCCAACTGCTTCTCAAATCGTTGTACAGCCTCTGCATAGCTTTCTTTATGGAATTGAATGCATTCTGAAGGGCCAAAACTCCTGATATACGGCTTCAAAACCGCACGCATATACTCTTTCAGATTACTCATTTTCCCAAATGGCGCAGAAATAAGTCCCCAGCGATCCCACTCGTTGTCTTTTCTTTTGGACAGGTCATTAGCCAATTTGGTAAAATAAACATCCGAATAGGATTGATATCTATACCCTTCCTCTTGTTGATTCCACACCAAATACTTTTCTTGAACTTCCTCATTCGGGCAAAATAGATTTCCCACTTCTATAAGTCCCCTGCGAATAGTGTCTTCTTCCTTTCCGCCAGGTTCCAATCCCTTCAGCAAAGCCGTTCCATCCGGCAATTCCTTTGTGATATTTTCTACTGCGGCATTGTTACAGGAAGCTACCAGCATCCCATAATCTTTCAGGTTCTCGTCTTTAAAAGCATAATACCCCCAACAATATTTGGAATACCCTCTTTTCAGGCTGTCTCCATCTTGAAAAGTATGTTGGACAAAGGCATCATCGGGATCTTTATATTTTGCCAGCATACAAGCCCGCTCCACCACATTCCCCGCCACAATTTCTTTCAGTAAAGTGGTTTTCCCTGTACCGGGAGGACCGTTCACGGAGAAAATCGGCTGATTGTCTTGATTTGGACTCCAGCAGAGATTGATCGCCATCTGCTGCATCAAACAGGGCATATATTTAGAAGGCCATTTGCCAAGAGGCGCTCTGGCAATATCTAAATGACAATGAAAAAAATCAGCACGCTCTTCTTCCTGCCCTTTTCCCCATGCGCTGTGCACATCAATCCGCTTTTGAAAATTCATCCATTCAAGTTCCTGTTTCTCTTCCGCGTATATCCCAATTATGTAATCCAATATTGCCTGTTCAAACGTTTTTTGGCCAAAAGTTTTATTTTTAAGCGCTTTTTCCACCATGTGCAGATCATCCACAAAAAAACTATTAGCCAGATCGCTGTCATGAAAGACATCTGCGTCTTTCGCCTTCGTATCTTCATTTTGATACCGGCGGTAAATCATAATGCACTCCCAGTTAATTTTCTCTTCTTTCCGAATGATTTTTTCTAAATATTTTTTCTCCACTCCCTTTTTCACGGAATCCAGTAAATCAGCGGTAAGTACCATTCCCGTTTTCGTATTTCCTTCCTGTTCCACTAATTGATCATTCAATAATTGCATATCCGACTGGTATGCGTCTATTGACAAAAGGTCTGCCATATTCTCTCGCGTCAGTTCACCAAGGTCTGTCGATATACGATAAATTCCCCAAACCAGAGGAGATAATTGTATGCTATCCGAAATGTACTTACCCCGCTCGTCACACTTTAAACCGATTAAGCATATGGATTTATCATTTTTCTCCGGCAGTTCAATATTACTGTTAAGTACTCTTTTTAAATAATCGGCAAAATGAAATCTCTCCATTTTTCCCAGACAAATATGAATTTCATCCGACAGCACTTTATGGTTTAAGTATCTAGCGGAATCCTCCTCCAACGCTTTTCCCGGTTCCTGCCCCTGGGGTAACGCATGGTACAAAATAATATGTCTATTTTTGTTTTCTCCCCTGGCAGCTTTTATACAATTCTCTCGCACGTCTTTACTCTGAACGGGAAAATCAGATTGGCCCAAGAATTCCACCAGATACCAGTATTTCACAATCATAGAAGCAAATGACCGTTTATCCATTCCTATTTCCTCTTTCTATTTTCTTTTTGTTAACTGAAAACATTTGACTCTCTTTGATTCTTCCACTCCAGGGGAATCTCCCCGGCACCCTCCTTCTTCCTGGCCCATACTCCCTCCATTCATCAAGCATAGCCTCACTGTGCACCAGAATCCGCATGACTTTTATACATTCGTGCTGGCATCATTTTCTTCTCTTCAAGCCCTTTCATAATATTATAGTGTGTATTCAGCACAAAATCAATGAGTACTTTATCCATCAAAAAAGAAGCTGTGAACTGAATTGCCCTATCGTTCACAACTTCATTCTTCAACATGTCCCTTCATTGCAACAAAATTTAAGCCAAACTCTTCTTGAGGAAAGCCATTGAAAACTGCCAGCCCCCAAAGTAGCAGATCTATCCGATTGGGCATTTCATGTCCTGCTTTCAGCGGCAAAGTCTGGAAAATAATCTGCCCCGTTTTTTACTCATATCACGAACATCGCGTCACCGTTTTTTCAGATAAATGGACGCCAGTTCCTGTAGTCTCTGTGCCATCTCATCGTCCACAATGTCAAGACCAAAGCCTTTCATCATCTGGCGGAACAACATGAATTTCCGAAAAGCCCCCTCGGCGGAATCCCCAAAAATCATGGGATTCATCCAAATATTGGCCGCCATAATGATCAGTTCCGCCAACTCTTTCGGATACTCTGTCTGAATGGAGCCGTCCGCGATCCCCTGTTCGATAATGGGCTGAATATAGTCGGGGGCCGCCACCATCATAGTCTCACTGAAAATACTGTAGAGCAGCCTGGGATTGTTGCCCAGATTGGGGGCGGTGGAAAACATATCCTCCTGAACCGGTCTGAAAATGGATTCCCGAAATATGGCCCTTAGCTTTTCCTTTCCGTTTAAGTCCGGGGTATCGCGTATCACCGCCAGCATCCGATTGGACTCCTCCGTCATTCTGTCCGTAACAGCGATCAAAATATCCTCCTTGGACCTGAAGTGATGATAGATGGCCCCCTTGCTGAGTCCTCCCAGATTGTCTATAATATCCTGGATCGAAGTATATTCATAGCCCTTTTCCAGAAACAGACGACCGGCCACGTCCAAGATCAGACTGACCGTCTCCTCCGGGTGTTTGTTCCTTGCCATTATGTGTCCCCCCTTACATACCGCCGGTATGTTTACGTTATCATACCTTTGGTATGTTTGTCAAGCCCTTTTCTATCTTTCTTTTTTCGGCCTTCTTTTTTCGGATAAGCCTATTCGATGAACCTGCATGGGTTATTTTCTCCAAAAAGCAGAACAGTCCGCCTTGTCCTGTCGGTTATATTCAATGATCCGTTCCAGCAGGGCATAATCCACCGGCTCCTCCCAGCGGATGCGGAACAGATTGGTGCCCTGGCTGTATCCGGAAGCCTGGATTTCCCGGGAAAATTTCCGAATTGCCGCAGGCTCCGGCGCCACGGAGAAATGCTGCTTCGCGGCGCTGAAACCGATTATAAACGTGCCATGATCCGTAAAAACGGGCTGGTTCCACGCAATTTTAGGCTCCAAACCGGGAAACCTGGTTTTTGTCCATTCCAAAACTTCCCGCATTCGAACGCGATGAGTCTCGTTTTCAATCCTGGAGAGATACTTTTCAAAAACTTCCGCTGCTTTTATTTTGTCATGCATATCTTATCCCTGTCTGCTCTTCGGCGCAATCCTGAATTAGTAGTTACTATTTCATTTTTCCCTTTGATATGACGAATTAACCTTCATTACCCGCAGACTTTTCCTCAAAGCTGATGTACTTACGTCCGAGGGCGCTCTGTATGTACGGCTGCTATTCAATTTTTGCCGGCTACAATTCTACAAACTGGAAGTTTACTTCTTTCGCCTTTTCTTCAATATCAATTTTAAAAGCCATCGGGCAATTCCACCACATATCGAAATCAGAAAGCCCTCTTTTATCAGCGTGTTGCCAATCTCTGTGTTAATGGCATATTGTATTTGTAACTCCAATGGCGGGTCTTGATAAGGGATGCCTGCCTTAATTACGCAATAATATATACCTGTGGACAAAATAATAATTCCAGCTAATATAACTGCACTAGATGCCAAGCGAAGAGATAATTCGCTTTTTGTTTCCCTCGTAGAATCCATAAGTTCCACAACCTCTCATTTTTGTACTGTTTAATTTTCCGATAAACCGAAATTCGTCAACAAAAAATATGTTCTTTGTGGAATTGAATAAAATCCTCTTTATTAAAAGATGGTAGATACCCGTATTCGTCTACAATTAACTTAAGGATCGCAGCAGCTCTTGCCTGGGTATTGATACTTTTTGTGGGATTAAATTCAATATCTGTAAAATAATTGTAACACAAAACAGTGTTGATATCATCTGTTGTAAACGATTGTTTTATAGCGGCAATGTAGATAAAATCATAGAATACCGTTTGAGGAATTAAAGGAAAATCTTCATTTTGGTAACGAAACGTTTTTAGGCTTCCTGATTTTTGCAACCTCTCATCGCGTTTGGCTTCTTTCGGCGACACATCAAGCAAATCAAGATAAGGCCCTCCATTCTCAAAAACTTTAGCACTCTGAAAAATATTCTCAAGAGTATAGCTATTTATCTTGAGATTGAACGCACTTAATCTAATTCCAATGGCTTCCGTGCTCCTGCTGCTGATTTCCAATGGCCTGGCACTTGCGTCTGTTTTTATAATGGCATCGTGCAGACTTTTTATGGATTTTTGTTTTTGAGAAACTGCAAAACCAGAATACCATTCAAACGAATACATTTCACTGATAACTTTTCTTTGATTAACAAAGAATGCAGGTCGTTTCGCCATTGTCCCTCCTGAATAAAATATGGTTTATTCTTCTAATGAACTGATTATTTCCTGTATTTCCAATACAGCATCTTCCACCCGCAGTTCTACTTCTTCGCTCCAAAAGTGACTTCCACCAGACAACTCGTCAATTAAGTTGAATACAGATACTGCATCAGCAACGGGTATAAAACCGGTCGATTTCCATTCGGATAAATGCTTATTAAGATAGTTTGTAATATCTGTATAGATTTTCTCGTTGAATGAATTACGACAGCGTAATTCTACCAATAATCCACTTTCTCCTACAACCATATCAGAAAAACTCATTTCAATACACCTCCAACTCCCGCTTTTCCGCTCTGTTTAGATTATTCTTGATAAAACATTTCCTATAAATTTTTCCCTTCGGCCAGGCTCTCCATCCTCTGTGTCTATAAAGTCATAAAAGTTACTTTGTTTTCCGCATTTTGAAGTTCTCCCTCCATATTCCGATTTGCCGATGGCTTTATTATAACACTTCGTTCCCCAAAATGACATAAATTTCTTTGCACTTGATAAAACAAAATTGGATAGATGTTTCTTTGGTTCGGAACCGTGTGGTGCTGGCGGTCTATCTCTTGTTTTCGGTTGCTTGCTTCTTATCCGTACATGTTCCGAAGGCGTCCCATTATCCCAAAGATTTGAGATTCCTGCGGTATTCCCCCATTTCTTCCTCGCTGACAGTATCCATGACGCGCTGCAGTTCACTGACCGCAAAATCCTTCTCCTTCGGCAGATCCGCGGCGGTCGGATAAAAGTTTGAAACGGAATTGGCAAAAAGATGCGTCCGTATCTGCAGATTCCTGATAAACACCTGCAGTTCCCGCAGGCGCTCCTTCTCCCCGGCAGAGATAAACTTCCCTTCCTGCTCCAAACGGTACAATTCCGTATCCGGGAACAGCGTGAGGGAATCTACGGAAATAAAATACGGATTTAAGCGGCTGAACAGCTTTGCGCTGTTCACCGCATTTCGGTATCCTTTACCCTTCCCCGCAAGGCCGGTCATATAGACAAAATAGTATTCAATCCCCGCCTCATCCAGCTTCCGACATTGCTCCAATATCTCAGCCGCCGTATATCCTTTGCCTGCCAGGGCCAGGGTATCGTCATCTCCGCTCTCCGTCCCGATGGTCAGTCCGTTGATTCCCATAGCCCGAAGTTTCTTAAGCTGCCACACTTCTTTGTCCCTTATATCCCGGATACTCGCAAACATTGCCATGGTCTGGCATTTGATCAGATAGTCCCGCACCGTGAGCGCACGAAGTTTCAGATTCTCATAACTCATGGCAAACGGATTGGCCCCCGTCCAGAAAATGCGCCGCGCATAGGGCTGGTAACTTTTGATTTCCTCCAGATCTTCCTCAAACTCCTTCATTGGAGACATGCGGAAACACTCTTCTTTGTACAGGCTGCAAAAACGGCATTTTTTATAGGTGCAGCCGGAAGTTGCCTGTATGATGACGGAATGCGCCTCATAAGGCGGTCTCCATGTCCTTCCAGTAAAATGCATCCCCTATCACCTCCCGTACTCCTATAGATGGGGAAGATTCCTGCGGTATTCCCGCAGGTCATCTTCTTTCACGGTTCCAATGATTCTGTCAAACGATGCAATAAGGGTTTCCTTATCTTTCGGTAAAACACCGTGAAGCTGAAAGGCATTGGAAGCGCCCAGCGCGGCAAATTCCGTGGGGATTTCCAGTCCTTGTACCAATGCCCGGACTTCTCTGTATTTTTCCAACTCACCTTCCTCTTTCCAGTTCCCCTGCCGGATTTCCTCGTAAAGTATTGCATTCGGATAGACGGTCAGCATATTAGCGCCGACCAAAATCGGATGAAGTTCATTGCATACAGCGGCGGTGGCCCTCGCCCCGTCTTCCCCATGCCCTGCGCCGGATATGCCTGTCAGATAGAAAAAGCTGTAACGGATGCCCGCTTTATCCAGCCTCCCGCACTGCTCCAGAATGTCTGCCGCCAGATACCCTTTATCCATAAACTGCAGCGCCGCGTCATCCGCTGTCTCGATGCCGATTGTCAGCCCATCATAGCCTGCCCCACGCAGGGACGCCAGTTCCCGATCCGATTTCAGAGCGACATCCGTCACTCTGGCAAAACTGCCGATGGTTTCCGTCTCCGGAAAATATTTGTGTACTAATCCGGCTATCTCCATCAGTTTTTCATATGTCAGCACAAACGGATTGGCCCCGGTCAGAAATGTCCTGCACATCTTTCTGCCCGTAAAACGGCGGTACATCTTCTGCGCCTCTTTCAAATCCGCTTCTACATCTTCCATCGGTGACATCCTGAATTGGAAGGGCAAATCTGCATAAAGCGTACAGAATTTACATCTGTGGTGCGTACAGCCTGCGGTAACTTCCAATAGCAGAGAAGATGCCTCATAGGGCGGTCTCCATATTGTTCCTGTATAATGCATAGTCATTCCTCCTGGTTTCTTTAACTTAGCGGATATCTGCTTTTGCACTAAAGTACCTCTAATAATCCTTGATTTCAAGTACTGTCTTTTTTTGTTGGTAGTTCACTTTTTCATACGATTTATGAAAAAGAACCTTATCTTGATTTTTTCCCACTGCGAGGATATACTCATGGAGAAAGAGGTGGATAAAATGGCTGAGAATAAATTCAACAACGAGGAAACCCTTGCACGCTGCGTCCCCATGGGCAGGCTCCAGTCCGTGATCGGGGGTAAATGGAAAATCCTGATCTTATGGTATGTGTCCTTTTACAAAGTCCAGCGTTTTGGGGAACTGATGCGCCGCCTTGACGGAATCACGCAGTCCTCGCTGACAAAACAGCTCCGGGAATTGGAAAGTGACGGTTTCCTCCACCGGGAAATTTACAGGGAAATCCCGCCCAAGGTGGAATATTCTCTCACCCAGTTCGGGGAAAGTTTCATCCCCGTCCTGCAGACCATGGTAGCATGGAGCGAAGCATACCTCTGCCCGGATTATCGGAATCCATATGATAAATAATAGAACTTAACGCAGACTCTTAATTTACAGAGAAAAGATCGGAGGGGCAGGATACCCGCCCCTCCACATTGACGCAAATCAATTCAATTTCTTTATTTCCCGTTTAAAGCAGGATGCCATACTAACCGTAAAACCACATAGCCCGGTACACAAAAACATAGCTGCCATGCCGCTTCCCGCGCCATTTCCCACTATTGTTCCCAATATCCCGGCAATTCTGTTCCCAGAAGCCATAAACGGTTCAAAAATGTAATCTGCCAAATAGCCGCCCAGAATAATGCCAAATGGGATTGTGCTGTACTGAATGGCATTCCTGACTGCGAATACCCTCCCCTGCATGGCTGCAGGAACCTTACGGTACAGTATGGTATTCTGATTCGCCTGTATAAAGGGAATAGGCAGACTGGCCGCAACCGCAGCCGCTGACCACCAGAATACATTTCGGCCGGCGGCCATCATCAGATCGCCGAACAGAAATGACAGTGCTGCCGAAACATAAATTGCCGCTGCCTTATGGCGGCTCTCCTTTTTCACGGAAACAATGATACCTCCTACAATCCCTCCGGCCCCCATACAGGCATTTACGATTCCCAGCGCCATGCTGTCCCCATCGCTTCTTGACAGGATCATGGGAGAGAGAATATTTTCATAGGTCAGCCTTGAAAAAAAGTTAATCAACGCCATTGTCAGCATCATATATAAAATGCCTTTTTCGCTTTTCAAAAAGGCAAAGCCCTCCGCTATCCCCGCAAAAGGAGAAGGATATGTTTTTTCCCGCGCCTGTTCCGGAATGGAGATAAAGAGCAGCAACACGCAGAAAGCAAATGTAAAACTCGCCAGATCAATCAACAAGATAAGCGGAAGTCCGCCAGCCGCATACAGAAACGCCGCCAGCATGGGACTGAATACCACGATCAGGTTATTGGAAAAAGAGTTCATCCCGCTCACATTTGAAATCTTCTCCTTCGGCACGAGACACCCCGTGGCCACTGCGGACGCAGGCTGCTGAAAAGCGTTCGTTATGCCGATTACCGCATTTATAATATAAATATTCCAGACCGCCAGATGCCCCCCAAGCCAAAAAGCCAATACAGCCAGTGAGCCAAGCGCCGCAATGCTGTCCGAAACCAGCATGATTGTTTTCTTACTATGCCGGTCTACGAAGCTGCCCACAAACAGGCTTAAAATGACATAGGGCACATAATTGCAGAAGGACATCATTGAAACAGACATTGCCGAATGACTCTGCCCATATGCCCATAAAACCAGCGCAAACCCGGTCATGGAACTGCCAAGCCCGGAAACGCTTTGGCTCAGCCATAAAATAATATATTTTTTTAATGTTTTTTCTTCCATTGAATTTTCTCCATTCTATTCATAATTTCTTCGAATAAAAAGTACAAAATCCAATGTGGACGATGGTCTTACCTCTGCACAAATTTCGTCCATGCACCAGACTTTGTACAGAGTTCTTTGCTTAAATCAATAATTAAATGGCAAAGCATTTTTTCACCTCTCCGATTTGTCTTTCACGCAAAATAGTATAACATGGTAGGGCTCTTATGTCAATTTGACGGCAAGTCGCCGCCTTCCGCAGTACCCGTAATTACATTTGCTTCACAGTCTAATCCCAAATCAATCGACCTGCAGTGACATCTTCTCCATAATATCTACTTCTTCTGCTTCTTCATCTTTTTTAGAAAATCATTCGAAAACGGCAGATATGGCTCCAGCGCTTTCAAGTATTTTTCAGAAAAAAATTGTTGATTCACAGCTGCCGTCATGAGAGAGATTTCCACGCAGTATTTCAATACAAATCCTTTTAGCAACGAATTGATTGGATTAAATTCCCGAATCACATTCCATGTAAACCAAAGCAGACGGTTGGTGCATTGTTCTAACTTCTGCTGTTTTTCTGCTTCTGTCATCAGCGTGCGGCTTCCAGACTTTCGATCCTCATCTATATCCTGAAGATCGTCTACTAACTGTAGTATAAACCCGAATTTCAAATAGAAATTTTCCTCATATTCTGTCCATTTTGTGGTTGCAAAAAGATAATCCGCCAATACGGAAGTGCTTCCTTTCCACATTGAAATCTCCAGGATTTGTTCTTCTGTTATATCTGTTTTCTGTTGTCTGATACTGTTATTCTGTGCTTCCAGCAATTCCAGCAGCGTTCCTGCGATTTTCTTTTTTGCGGAGCCTTCATATGGCTCCAGAATCATATCCAGGAGACGACAGGTTTTCTCTTCCAATGCATTTTGGGGTGCTGCGGATTCTCCTTTTAACTTCAAGGCTATCATTCGATTATATTGTTCTTTGTCCTGTATTGATATCTGGTGATCGTCAATATAATTGTCGGTATAAGGATAGAGAAGGCTGTATGCCAGAATCGGGTCCCCCGCATGCTGTTCCTCTCCCTGCAGATCTACAATCATGGCATAGATAAAATAATTTCGCAAAGTCTGCCAAATCTGCGCTGGGGTCAGTGTATCATCAAAAGATCTGACCCTGTGTACAAAATACTTTGTCTCACATTTAAATGCGTTAAGTAATACAGGGCTCATCCATTCGGAAAGATTAAGAATCTTTTCTCTTTCCAAAAACTCCGTGAACTCTTGTTCAATTTCCTGCTCCCACTCATTCTGAAGTTCTCTGTCTTTTGGTTTCTGACGCAATTTCTTTTGGACTCTCTTGGAGAATTCCTGTACAAATGCCTCATTTTCTTTTTTTTGCCAGGGTTCATTGACAGGAAAAAGATGGGCGTTTTTCATCAGGAAATCCGGAAAACTATCCGGCTGCTTTTCCCATGTTGCTCTGATTTCTCTTCCATAATTTTTTTCAGTATCCTCCATAAATCCCCCAGGCTCACATTCCGCACTTCTCTCTGCCTTTTCCGCTGTGTCTCCTGCCATCGGGTAGACATGACCTCTCATCTTTCCGTTCCTCCAATTATTTATCAGCAGCTCCTCTGCCACTCGGAACCGCCCCTATTGCGGCTGGTGACCAGAAGGATATCGTTCATTCTCCGAATAATATATGTATTTACCGAAATCCTTTTATCCAGAAATTGCATACCTCTTTCCCCCATGAAATCCACACAATACAGCAAACAATAGAATACAAACGCTCTGATCTTTCGATATCCTTATTATAGTCCTTTATTCCCCAAAATGAAATATATTTCTTTGCGCTTGATCCATTTCCACATTGTTGACTGCTCTGACTGGGATTGCTCTTATCTCATCAGAAATTCTAAAACCCTTTCATTAAAATCTTTTGCTTCTTCATACGCTGCATGACCAAGACCATTATAAATAAACAACTCGCTATGACTAATTTTTTCGGCTATTGCAGAAGCCGCAGTTGTTCCAACAATTTTATCACAGTCCCCGCCAATCACTAATGTAGGACATACTATTTTGTTCAATTCCGTATAAGCATTGTGGCTGATACAAGAAGCTGCCTGTATGAGAAAACGCTTAAAACTTTTGGGCTTTCCTATTCTTCCAATGAACGGATAAATTGGCCGATACTTTTTTAAGTATCTCTCTGAATATGATTTTTCTGCTGTATCTATTATTAAATCCTTATAGTTTCCTTGCATTGCCATCTCAGTCCAAACGCCAACTACGCTTTTTATTATTTCATTGGGTTTTGCACTTGTTACCGCCAAGATGAGTCTGCTGACCAAATTGGGATAATCAATTGCAAGATATTGTGCTATCATACCACCTTGAGATATGCCTAAAACATCTGCTTTTGCAATACCAAGGACGGCCATGGCTTCTGCATGATCTTTTGCCATTTCCCTTGTAGAATATCCCTCTTGCAAATGATTTTTCCGACTGAAAACATATACGGTAAATTCTTTGGCATATATCCTATACATCATCGAAAAAAGAAGAGCCATTCCTCTTACCGTAGACAGTCCGTCTCCCAATCCGGGCAGCATAATGAGATTTCTATTTCCATATCCAAAAGATATGTAATCCATTTCAGAATTTCCAACACGGACGCTTCCATTATGGGCATGATAAAACATATTAGCCTCCCTTATTTTATGATTCCAGCCTTTAGGATTTCTATATACTCTGACAAATTTTTTACATATTCTTTTTCTAACATTTCAAAATCTAGATAAGCCTGTTTTTGTATTCTTGTCAAGAAATCATCATTAAAACCTTTGAGTAACCACTTTATTAGATCAATCGTTTTTTGCCTTTCCCACCGAAACTGAGTTGTATCAATATCCTGTAAAAACCAACAAAATATATCCTGTTCTCTATTGCCATATTTTAATACGGTTTTTCTGTAAATATCGGTATCGCTTTTAGTGAACGCCCTGACAATCATTTTGGCCTTTTGGGGATACAAAATATACCATGAAAACTCCAAAACAGAGTATTCTATTATCCGTTGAAATAAATCCGGGGAAAGGGTATTTATTTTTTCTTCTAAGCCGGAAATAAGTTCCGCTGTAATAGTATCAAGAACAAAAAAATAAAAATCCTCTTTTGTCGGAAAATATTTGAACAGGCTTCCTTTACTGATCCCAGCCTTTTTGACAATTCGATTTGTAGAACTGTTTTCATAACCATAATCGGCAAATTCGGATATTCCTGCCGCAAAAATATTTTGCCGTTTTTCAGTACGCAGTCCAAAAAATAAGGGTGTTGGCATTATAATCTCCCTCAAAATGACCATATGGTCACTCTTTGCATTTAATATAAGTGACCACATGGTTACTTATATCAGCATATCCGATTTAAACTCATTTGTCAAGTAAATTTCAGTCTACTGCCAAACATATTCCATGAAACAATATTATTATCTTGAAATTCAGCCGCCACCTTCCCGGTATCTTTCAGCCATGAAAGATAAGAACGCACCGTACTTCCCACTAATGTATACTGCTCAAAATTCATGGAAAGCCCCTATCCTTTGAACACTTCCTGCAAAATACGCTCAAAGCAGATCGGCTCCCCGCAGGCAGATAAAATCCTCTCTGCGATGTTCTCCACATTTGGCTTCCTTCTGCCGTAACCTCATTGCATACAACATATAGTTTTAGTATCTTGAAAAATATTCAAATTCAAATGAAGCCTTATCTGTTTCAAAAGCAAAGAGAATGCAGCCCTTTTTACGAAATCGGTAAAACGCCCTGCAGGAGGCGCTTTCGTGAATTGTCCTTACCATATTCCCCTTCGTCGGCGCCTTTAGGGGCTGTTTTGCTGCTTCCAGCAGCCGTACCTCCAATTCCAGATTTCCCTGTATGACCCGAACTGTTTTGTTTTGAATCCGAACGACTCTGGCTCCCAGATAAGTGGCAATTCTATACTCTTTTCCACGCCATAAAACAGCGCCTATAATACCGGTAAAGTGAATGCCTGCCATAGGAATATCCGCCACTGACAGCATTAAAGCCCCGCCCTCAAAGCAACACTGCGTCCATATATACTCTTTGGGAAATGATCGCCCCCTGTCTCCTTCCCAATATCCCCTTGCATTCTGAAAAGAATATTCCTGCCCATTGATACACACATTCCCCGTGACCAAATGCCGCATGCTCCACACGCTGTGACGGCATTCCATAAATGGCACCAGCATAAACGGTCCCATAATATCATATTTTAATGGAAATAACCGCCCAAAATCTAAATTCCCCCTGATGGTCAGCTGAGGGTTGTGTATTGCCAGACAAATACCATTTTCACCAAATCGATTCTCCCCGATAAAAATATTCCCTTTTGTGCGCTTAAATAAATCTGCTGGGAACGTAACTGTCCATGCATCCTGATCCGTAATAACCTGAATAGAACAGGTGCGTTTGTTTCTTGCGTTATGAACGGCAGGTATTACCGCTAAAGTCTGGGTATCAGACTGGCACTTAAAATACCAGCCATAAAAGAAATTATTATACATATGCTTATCTCCACCAAACGCTGTCGTGCTCCGGAATCCGGCTCATAGTAAAAATAATGCTTATTATTCCAAAAATAAGCACTATTTATCCTTCATTTCACAATCTCCAATCCCTCATATGCTGTACCTTATATACTGTAAAATCACTTTTGAGAATTCCGTACTTCTAAGGCGCGACACAGGTATTTCCTTTCCATCCGCCATATATGCAGTGTTGTTTCGGTGATATGCTATTCTGCATCTACTTCTGCCACTTCTTTGTAAAATATCGGCAGGATAAACTGACTGTACTTATAACAAAACTTAAAGGCCTGCAAAACATGATCCCGCAAAACCCGATATACTGCACTGAAACAAAAGCAAAGGCTGTTCGGAAGCTCAGTTCAAGCAGCGTATTAAAAAGCGGATAGCCAATCTCCCCGGCCCCGCGTAGGAAGTTCGTCAATAAATAAAGGCTGACACATAAAGGGAATGTCAGGGAAATGATGTGCAGGTATTGCACCCCGATGCGGATAATCTCCTTTTCACTCCCCACCAACAGGTACATGAGCCATGGTGAGACAGTCCATAAAATAATCACCGCCGCGGCTGTAATGGCTGCTGAAATTTTGAAGCTGTCCCTTAATCCCCTGCGGACCCTCTCATAATTTTCGGCCCCTGTATTTTGGGCTATGAAAACACTTAGTGCTGTACCCAGATTAACAGCCGGGATCGTCAATACCGATTCAATCTTGTAGGCTGATGTGTAAGCAGAAATCTCATTGACACCAAACCGGTTGACCGCCCCCTGGATAAAAAACATACTGACAGCGGAGGCGCCATTCTGGACTACTCCCGTTATGCCAAGCCGGAAGATTGGCCGCACATATTTAAAATTCGGCCGAAACAGCAGCGCCCCTTTGTCCTTCCGATCTAAATAGAAAACAACCAGCCCTGCGGCCACAATCTGTGATAGCACCGTTGCAAATGCCGCCCCTCTTATCCCCAGTCTTAAGGCTGCAACAAACACATAGTCAAGCACGATATTCATAAAGCAGGAAACGGACATATACTTTACCGGCATCTTAGAATCCCCTCCGGCTTTTATCACCGCAGAATAAAAATTGTATGCCGACAGGAATGGAATTCCCAATGCTGTAATCCTCAAATATTCTGTAGCATAGCCGATAGATTCTGCCGGCACATCCATTGCCGTAAATATTCCTCTGGCTGCCAAAAAGAAAATACAGGCCAGCCCGCCGCCAATCAGGAATACCAACATCTGGATGGAACCCATACAATTCTGTGCCTTTTCTATCTCTCCTGCGCCATAAACCTGTGCCAGCAAGATCAAAATGCCAGAGGAAATCCCTAAAATAATGCTGTTTATGATCAGCGCGGGTACATAAGAGTTCCCCACAGCGGCTAAAGCATTTTTGCCTAATATATGCCCTACAACCGCCGTATCAAAAACATTGTAAAGATTCTGCATGATATTTCCCGCAAACAGCGGGAGGAAAAATCTCAGTATGGCCTTAACGGGCTTTCCTGTTGTCATATCTATTTCCATAGTTCTTATATCCTCTTCACTGTCACAGGGCGCAGTGCCAAACCAAGGGAAACTGCCACCAGACAGGTAACAATGGCTTTCTGCAACCCATTATAAACTTGAAATTGTATGCATACAATGTTAGAATTGTGTTGCATACAATTTTGAGGAGGGTAACCATATGCCTGTCAATTCCTTTGAAGATTATCCCATGTCATGGAAGCCGCAGAAATCCAAGCTGGAAAAGCCTTACTATCTTTCCATAGCAGCCAGTCTTGAAGCGGATATCCTGTCCGGCAAACTGCCGGAAAATACGAAGTTGCCGCCCCAGCGGGAACTCGCCGACTTCCTCGACCTGAATTTAAGCACGGTCACAAGGGCGTATAAACTGTGCGAACTGAAAGGGCTCCTATATGCTGTCACCGGCAGGGGAACCTTTGTCTCCCCCGGCACTTCCACGCAGAATACCTTTCTTGAAAAAGATGAAGGGGTCATAGAAATGGGAATGATCAAGCCGTTTTATGAAAGCAACCAAGCCGTCCGAAACGCCGCACGGCTTGTCCTTGACCGGGAGGAGTCCATCCGGCTTTTTGAATACAGCAATCCTCTTGGAACAAAACGGCAGATAAACGCCGCCCGGAAATGGCTGCGCCGCATTGGAGTGGATGCGGGAGAAGAAAATGTCCTGCTCTCTGCCGGGGCGCAAAACGCCTTATCCGTCATCCTTATTTCTCTTTTCAGGGCCGGGGATAAAATAGTCGTAGACAATTTTACCTATACAAATTTTAAAGGACTTGCTAATTTCCTTCATATACAGTTGATTGCCGTCCCCGCAGACGGATATGGGATGTCCCCCGATGGGCTCCTGAACATTTGTAAGAATACGGAAATAAGAGGCATTTACCTCATGCCGACCTGCAGCAATCCCACAAGTATTTTTATGCCGCAATCCCGCAGGGAGGAGCTGACAGAGATTATCCGGCGTTTCCGCCTGCTTGTGATAGAGGATGACATATATTCCTTCCTGTCCGCTTATGGACAAAATGCTCCCGATGCAAAACCTCTTTTTTCGCTGGTGCCGGAGCAGACAGTCCACATCTGCAGCATTTCAAAATCACTTTGTGCAGGTCTGCGGGTAGCCTTTATTGCCTTTCCAGACCGATACCGTGAACTGCTTGTCTCCGGTATGCTTGGCATCAATCTGAAAACGGTTTCCCTTAACAGTGAGATCATTACAGAACTGATTGAGAGCGGAGAAGCGCAAAACATTGTAAAGCAGAAAATCCTTTCTGCCCGGAAAAGAAACCAGATATTCAGGTCTGTCTTCCCCTCATCCCATACAGATAAGATTGAGCATTTCTTCCACTGGCTGCCGCTCCCGGCGCATCTGACAAGCGAGGAATTGGAACTGCTGGCATTGCGGAAAGGGATTCATGTGCTTGGCTCCCACCGTTTTGCAATGCAGAACGAAAACAAATCATCTTACGTCAGGTTGTCTATTGCCTCACCCAATACGGAAGATGATTTGAAAAAAGGACTGCTGATATTAAAAAATATATTTCGGGAAAAACAGATGCATTTTTTCGTATGAATCTGCACTTCCAGGATATTGCTCATTTTACATCATAGTATCATCACGCAAAGTATCCACCAGGCCGGCTTTAAGTATCTTTTTTCCACCCAGATAATATGCCAATGCTACAAACCCAAAGACGGCTAAGACAAAGACCAGAATCGGCACTATCGGAGCCGCTTCGATAAATTCCATAGGATCCAGGTAGCTCGCCTTTATCATGAATGCCACAGCCCCTATTGTGAGCACCAATGTGACAAGCACCGGACGCCCTGCAATCACCAAAGCCTCAATGCAGAACATTTTGCGTATCCCTTCCGGTGTAAGCCCAACAGACATATACCGGGCGAATTCCCGCTTTCTTTGGCGCAGGAAACCCAAAGTATGGGAAAAAACATGAGCAATCCCGATCATTGCAAGCAGGACACAGAACGCACCTAATATCAGTTCATACCCCTCTATCATTTTATCATTGTCTTCTCTCTCCCGGATACGGTTCTCGCTATCCAATTCATATTCCGAACGGATTATCTGCCCTATTTTATCTTCCAATGCATTCAATGTTTCCCGTTCTGCCCTGTCGTTTGCCAATACCCGGACATAAGTATCCTGCCCGGCCCCACCTCCTATCTGTCCATTGATTTCCTTCCACAGAGACAGAGGGAGAAACTGTACCAGAGGATAGCCAGACTTTCCGTATTCTTCCCGTAGAAGCGGAGATTCCTGTGTACAGGCCAGCACCGGAATCTCTACCATGTTTACAGATGCCATGTCCCCTTTTTCAGCAGTGCCATACAAAACAACTGTATCCATATCTTCTTTCACATAAGGAATGTATTCCGGATAACGGAAGTTACTGTTAACGCTGTCCCATAACCGATTTAAGATGATTGCCCCGTCAAAACGGGAGGCTATCCCGATCTGTCCGCAGAACTCACCAAAACTCTCATCGTCCAAAATAAAGATGGGGGCTTCTATCCGAAACAAAGCCTCATCAAAAAATACCAAATCTCCTGAAAGCCCTTCCAAACCTCCCAATGCCAACAATTCCAGGCTTTGTGCCTGCTGCGGCAATATGCATACTGCATCTGCCTTTTGATATACAACACTGCTTTCCACTTCCGGCAGTCCCCGAAGTTCCTCCGCCAGCGTAAAATCCTCTATTCGGGTATCTTTCACAGTCAGCATAACATCCCATGCATCCTGATATTTTTCAAAATAGGTATGATTTGTGCTGATACCGGAAAGTGTCCAAAAACACTGCATTGTCATAAAGCCCAGAAATGCCAGCGTCAATGACAGAGATGTGGTACGCAGAGCCTTTTTCTGGGCCTTTAACGCATTTCCGGCCAATTCCCCCTCCATTCCAAACAGCGCAGACAAAACAGGGGAATGTTTTTTCTTTTTCAGCTGCAATTCATCCGTACCCCGGATTGATTCAAGTGGAGTCAGCCTGCTCAGCTTTCGCGCCGGAAGCCATGCAGAAACAAGCACTGTGAGAATAGATAAAATAAGCACAAGAATCAGAATAACCGGATGACAGCTAAAGGACATCTGCCGTCCTCCCGCAAGATTTGCTGCAAAGGCACTCATCCCACAAACCGTGCAAAAACTGAAAACAATTCCTGACAAAATCCCCGCCATAATCGGTGCAACAGACAGAAAGAGGGCCTCCTGTACCAGACATGCCCGGATCTGTCCCGGCGTAGCCCCGATGCTTGAAAAAATGCCAAACTGATGGACCCTGCTGTTCATGGATACAGCAAATGAATTATGGATTACCAGTATCAAAGAAAAGCACACAATTACCACTACCGCCAAATACGCCGGCATCATCAGCCTCGGCATATTGTCACCGGGAATACGGACAAAATACAGGGATAAAAGCTGATAATTATAGGAAACCGCATCTTCTGTCAGATCCAGAATATTTGCCAGGGCAGACATATCCTGATACACTGTCCTTTTATTATAAAAATACACATCTACTACCGTTCTTTTTTCCCCGGACAGTTCCTCATTGACTACCGCCTTTTCTACATTGGCAAAATGATTGATAACTGTCAGATTTTCCCCGCTGATTTCTCCTGTAATACGGCCATGCCAACTACCATCCTCCAATTTTGTCCCCTCAATGTTGTCCAGCCAGAAATTATAAAACAGACAGCAAAGAAAGGAGAGAAACAAAGCGGCAATGAAAGATGCTGCCATAATGGAAATACCGGAAGCCCGGTTATTTTTTATATAATCAGTTGAATAGTTTTTCCACATACTGCTCACCCCCGCTTCTCATCGCTGATGATCTGCCCATCCTCTATGGTTACAATGCGGTCTGCCTCCAGCGCAATATTTTCATCATGAGTGATCAGCAGAATGGTCTGCTCCAGATTGCGGTTTGATAATTTCAGCATATCCATGATCTCTCTTGAATTTTTCTGATCCAGATTTCCGGTGGGCTCGTCCGTAAAATGTACCCTGCCCCCGCAATCCCTTGTAAACACTGGCTCTAACGGCATACAAAAGTGTGTATGGCGTTTTGTTTTTCCTGTCGTTTGCTGTAAAAAAAGCATGACCGCAGCCATACTTTCGACAATTTTTTTCTTCATTATATATGTGTGTGTTTATCCTGCCCCGAAACTCTGTGATCCCAGGCGTATTTCCATGCAGGATATGTACTCAAAAGTTCTTTGCCAATACCAACGACCAACAGGCATACTTTTGTGTATGTCGGCTGTCGGTTCTTACCTTTAAGGGCTATGTATTTTTACAGATTCCGGAGCAGCTCCCTGTTCTTCCGATCCAACGCCTTTTTCAGCTTTTCATTCTCCTGGCGCAGGGCATCCATTTCCTGCTGCATTGCCCGGATCTGTTTCTGCAGGGACAGGATCTCGTTGTTCATTGCCATGTCAAGTATGTTCTTCCTCGGATGGCTCACGCCGCCCTGCTGTTCCAGCACCTTGTCGAGTGTCTGGCGTACCGATGGGTTCTTGTAGAAAAAGCCTCTTGAAAGCCCTGTTTTTTCCATCAGCTTCGGGACTGTGACCTTTTCCCCCTCATCCATCAGTTCAAAGATGGCTTTCCTCGCCCTCTCAATCTTCTCATCGCTGGCTTTCCTGTTACATTCCAGCATCTTCTCGTATTTGTTCATATTCTTCCTCCCATCCGTCCAAATTCTGCAGGATGATCTCTGACAGCATATTCCTGACTTCCCGTGTCTCATCGGCCAGCGTCTGGTTGCTCATCTTCCTGTAATATTTCACGTTCTGGACGCTGCTGTGCCCCAGCAGCTTGGCTATGGTGAAATCGTCCAGATGCATCTCCGTCAGCTTCACCCCGTAATAGTGCCGGAACATATGGCTCCCGAAACCGAACAGCCTGCCATTGTCATCCCGCAGGTTTTCTTTATGGATCATTTCCACCACCTTGTTCTGCAGCCTGTTATACGGCAGGGGATTCTCCGGATTCTTATCGTCCACAAAGATGAATTTGGTCGGTCCATGCCGTTCCTCCGTATAAGCGATTGCCTTGCGGATCAGTTCTGCAAGATCGTGGCTCACCGGCTTTTCAAAAGTTTTTGTTTTCATCTGCCGTATCCTTATGATCGTTTCCCCGCCGCTGTCGTACAGGCAGTCCGTCTGGAGCGTCAGCGTGTCGGAGATCCGTGTGCCCAGCATCTGGTGTATGATCATTGCCCTGGCAATCTGTTCATCCAGCTTCACGGTCCCGGCATTCAGCCTCTGCAGTTCGCTGTCAGAGTATACTTTGAATTCCGGCTGGCGGGCCGGCGGGATGTCCCGGTTTAAGAACAGCAGCTCCAGGTTGGCATAGCCGCACACCTTGCCGATGCTCTCCAGGATGGCCCTGAGCCTGTTTAAGTCCGCATGGAAACTCTTGGTTTCTATATCCTCCGTTTTCAGGTATGTCAGGTATTCCTCCAGGACTTCCCTGCTGATATCCCGGCAGGACTGCACCTCTTTCTGCCTGGCGGCCAGGTATTCTGACAGCCGGCGCATTGCCGTCATCTCTTTCTGTACGCAGGCGATTGCTTCTTTCTGGAGGTTCAGGTATATGCCCTTTTTCAGTTCCTCCCGTATCCCAGGCTGTGATATTTTGGTGAAATTGACTGTCCTGTAATTCTTTATGGGGTTCGCCCTGACCGGGATATCCAGCCTTTCGATTTCCCATATATCCTTATCTGTCTCATCCCCCTGCATCCTTTTTTGCCCTGTGAATTCCAGTAACTGGATAAAATAACAGAGAAGCCTGCTCCTGCCTGTGCTCACGCTCCCGTATACCCCGTGCTTCTCGAAAGTCTGCGGGATGCCCTCTGACATCATCCATCCCTTAAACTGCCGCAGCCATGTTTCTGTGTCACGGTCGCCGAAGCTTTCCACACGCTTTGCTCGTTTCTGCAGGAAAATGCATACTTTTTTGAAAAACTGTCTCTCCCCATAAACGGTCATCAGGGACACGCTCCCTGCCCTGTGCAGGATGAATGCCGCAAATTCTTCCCGCATCTTATCTGCCGGGACGCCGCCCAGGTCATAGTGAGGGTCTTTCCCCATCCGTTTCCTCTGGATGTCCGTTGCCGCTTTATAGCTTTCCAGTCCTTTCAGGCTGATCCTGTTTTCCATCACTGCCGCTCCCTCCTTTCCTTATCTTCAGGCCGGCCGCAAGGCTGCCGTGCTCCTTAAAATATTTTTCGTTTGCTTTTTCTATCTTCCTTGGCATGTAGTCTATATACTGCTGGGTCATTTCCTCATAGACATGGCCCAGATAATCCCTCACGCCCTGCAGGGATACCCCGCTGTCGTAAAACAGAGTGGCTATGCCGTGGCGGTAGTCGTGGGACCTGAAAATGTATTCCCCTCCTTTTATGCCGTTTTTTTCACAGCATTCCTGCATCTTCAGCCGGAATGTGGCGCTCCTGTAGGCTTCGCCCTGGCTGTTCTGGAACGCATAATCATCCGGCCCTATCTGATGTTTTTTCAGGTATACCATCATCAGGCGGTACAGGGCGTATGGTATGGGTATCCGCTTATAACTCCGCATCTTCGTCTGGTAGACCTGTACCCATGCATCCTTTCCCTGTATGTAATAGGCATCCCCCTTCAGTATGCAGACCTCGCTGATGCGCAGGCCGATGCCCCACAGATGCAGGTACATCAGCCGGATGTCCTCCGGGAAACCGGGGAGCTTTTGCAGTATCTCAGCCCGGATTTCTGCATCCACGCTCCTGTCATTATGTTTCGGCACCACTTTTTTCAGGTAATAATCCACACAGAATGGCGCCCTCTCAATGTACCCCCTTGCGATCAGGAAGTTGAAAAAATGCTGTATGCTCATGACCTGCGCATTATAGGATTTCGGCTGGAGTCCCTTGTCCGCCAGTTTCAGGAAGTATTCCTCCATCTGCTTCCCTGTGGCCTGGCAGATATCTTCCCGCCCTGCCTCTGACAGGAAGTTCCTTACCCATATCATCTCTGTCCGCAGGACGCTGATTGACAGGTTCGTGACCCCTATCCCATAACGCATGTATTTCTTCAGAAGTTCCCGGTTTCCCTTGTGCGTAACCTCCAAAAACGACATAGCCTTTACCGGTTTTGCTGGGTTCAGGCGTTCCGGCTGTATGTGCAGGCGTTCCATGTACCACACATTTGCATCCCAGCAAATTTCGGCAGCCTGCATAAAAAGCGCCTTCCTGCATAGGTCGATGATGCCGTATGCCGCTCCTTTTTCCCCGGATGCCTGCATGGTTTCCTCAAATTCTTCCGCCTGCACAAGTTCAATCCCGTCAATGCTGGCAATCTTCCTGTCAATGCAGAAACCGTACAGTTCTTTAAGCCTGCGGAGATGAACCTGTAGCTGGTCCCCATTATAATTCCCGATGACATAATGCAGGCTGGCAAAAATCTGTCGTTTCATCTTCTCCGGCGCTTTCTGCCCGAAATCCCATGCCAGCCTGCCCTTGTTGGCGGCATCGATGAACCGCTCCGCAATCTCCGGGTCCGGATGGTATGGCAGGAACAGGATTCCGTTTCCGTATTCTGCCGTGGGCCTTCCCCTTTCCCGTACCGCCCTCACCTGCTCTTTGATGGAGTGCAGCTTGACCAGGTCCATGGCCTTCAGGTATGCCATGTATGCCGTGGATCGGAACTGCCCTTTCAGGAACTGCTCATATGCTGCCCTTGCCGGGTAGTCCAAATCACAGATATGCCAGATTCCCCTGCCCTCCATGAATGCCCTGAGTTTATTGCGGTGTGTGGGGAGTATCTCTGTGCATTCCGCAAGCTCCCTCTCCAGCTGTTCCTGTAATTGTCCTGTGTCCTCCTGCGGCGCCGCCTGCAGGTATTGGTATGCCTGCATACCCACCACCCTTTCCTATGGCATCTTCCCGATGCCGTAATTTACGGAATGCTTCTCATAGAACTCCCGGCTCGCCTCCAGCAGCTTGTCGTCCAGGATGCCCAGGTATTTGATCGTGGTATCCAGGTGCTTATGCCCAAGGGCCTGGCTGATCAGTTCCAGCGGCCAGCCTGCATTCCATCTTGTGACTGCGAAATACCTCCGCAGCATGTGCGGCGTCAGTTCCGTCCCTGTCTTTTCCGCCACCCGATCCAGCATGGCGTAGACGCTGTCCACTTTCAGCGGCTGCCCCGCGGTATCGCCGGAGACGTTGATGAACAGGTAATCCTGGTGCTGGAGGAGTTCCCTGTACTCGGCGAGGTATCCCATCAGGAATTCAAAGGCATCATCGCTGATCTTGGCTTTCCGGTACTCCGCATTCTTTGCGCGGGCATCGTTCTCGTTGTCGTCGCGGAAGTACACACCGATGGTATGTCTCCCATAGTCGATGTCCCTTGCATAGTACACTCCCAGGATCTCCCCGATGCGGAACCCGGTCTCTGCGATCAGCAGGAGGAGCAGCTGGTCCCGGCTGTTGGTGCATGCCTGCAGGGCGGCGATGATTTCTTCTTCGCCTGCCGCCCTCACATTCCGTTCCTCCGCTTTCATGTAGCCGCCGAAAGACCTGCACCGCAGCGTCCTCTTGACGCCTGCCGCATTCGGCACCGTGATCTGGCTGTAGGAAAGCACCCGCAGGCTCGGCGCATATCCGCATTCCGACATAAAAAGATAGAACCCGAACACATCCTTTAAGTATGCGTTGCAGGTCCCATTGTCGGCATCCCCTGTTTTCTTTTTTTCTGTATGGCATCCCTCTTTCAGCCAGTACAGGAACTGCGTGAAATGGCTGCTCTGTTCCTCATACCCCATGCCGCAGACCGTCTGGAAGTCCAGGCCCTTTTCCGCCAGGTATTCCAGGTAACAGCAGATGGAAAAAGCGTACCTCTTTACCGTGTTCGGGGAAAGGTTTGCCTTTATCTTGTGTTTCAGATACTTGCTCGGAAGCAGGGCGATGTCCAGCGTCTCCCCGTCCATGATATAGAAATACTTTGTCGTGCCCTCGACCGCTGTCTCCACCGTATACCGTTTCATCCGCTTCCGCCTCCTTCCCTGACGCCATACACAGTATACTGTGTAGGCGTGATGTTATCCATATCCATACCCAACAAACATTTCTGCCCCAAATATGGCAGGACCGACAAAAGGGTGTCAGTCAGTCTGATAGCTCCCTGCCACGCTGACCGCTATGCCAGCCACCACATAGATGGCGGCCAGAAAAAGTATGATAAACACTGCCGTTCCAATGATCCACGCCATGTCCTTCCCTCCCTTCGGTTCCAATATGTTTCTTTCTGTCTGTGATCCTGTTTTCCATGTCCTGTGGGGTTCCACCCTCAGATCTGCATGGACTGTGCCATGCCTCCCGTTTCCGCCATCTGGGGGACCTGGCTGCCGGAGAACATGTCAGCCAGGAATTTCCTGCCGCCCAATTCGCAGGCCAGCTGGAACGCCTCGTTGAAGCCGCCGCATTTCCTCTCCGCCCCCGGCCTGAACAGCGCCTCCCCGATATGGGGGATGGCTCCCTCATAATTCCCGACCTGCAGCGTCCCGTCCTGGGTGATGCGCATATAGATCCCGGATTCCCCGCCGCTGTAATAGAGGCAGCCGCGCCCGTTCATCCGTGTCACCGCATCCTCCACCCACATGTGCCGGCTGCTGGATGTCACCGCCTGCCAGTGTTCAAATTCCCTCTGCTCCATGCCTGCCTCCTTTTTTCTGCCTATATCAGTTCCATCGGCCCGGTCAGCGGGGAATACACCTGTAGGCCGCAGCCCTCCGCCAACGCCTTAAGCTGCGCCATCTGCATGGACGAATGCGTCAGGCAGCGGCGGCTGGTTACCAGCAGGATATCAACCTCCCCCCTAGTGGCGGCATCCACAAAACGCCGAAAGCCGCTGCGCTCCCACAGCGGCTTCCTCCCGATGTCGCTGGAGCTGCCTGCAATTTCAAATTCCATCTGCTCCGCATATCCACAGAGCAGCTGTCGCTGTTTCTTTAATGCGTCATTTTCATCCTCCGGTGCATCGATTGAGCAATATGCCCATGCCCGTTTCCTGCTTTCCATAAGCCGTTCCCCCTTTCTGTCCGGCATCCGTTTGCCGGAGGGCCTCTAATCTCCCTCTTTCCTTGCCTGCGGTTCCGGTTCCTCCTGGGGGAAAAGTATCCCCTCCAGCCCGAGGCTGACCGCTATGGCATGGTCCACATCCTGCATGGTCGCCCTGCCCGCCCGGCCTATGTATTCCTTCAGCCTGGCACGGTCAATGGTGCGCACCTGCTCCAGCAGGACGGTGGATTCCTGTTCCAGCCCGCAGGGGCTGTCCTCCAGCCTGATGTGGGTGGGGAGCGGTTTCTTCCCCTGCCTGCTGGTAATGGCCGCCGCGATCACCGTGGGGCTGTGCCGGTTCCCCATGTCATTCTGTATGATCAGCACAGGCCGCGTGCCGCCCTGCTCGCTCCCGACCACCGGTGCCAGGTCGGCATAATAAATGTCGCCCCTCCTGATGCCCATGTCCGTTTCCTCCTTTCTGGCAGGATACCTCCCTGCCCTTATCCAAGTTCCATGCCGTATTCCGCCATGGTCACTGCCCTGTCCTCCGCCGCAAAATATGCATCTGCCTGCTTCCTGTCAAGCTGGAGGATTTCCCCGGCTGCTATCTCCCCGGTCTGGATTTTTGCCAGCCGGTTAAAGATCTTCGTGCGCATCCCCGGCTCCGGTCTGCCGTTGATAAAGCCCCCGCTGATGTCAAGGAAGGGCCTGTCCGCGATGTCTGTGACAGTTATCCTGTATGCGTCACGGTGGCTGCTGATAAAATCCGCCAGGTTCTCAGGCGTTGTGGCAATCAGGTATTCCCCCGTGGGAGTCCCTTCACCCATTGTACCAACGTCTGACGGATACACATAGGCATAGCCCATCCGCTCCGTATCCATAATCTTTCCCATCATGTCTATGGTTTTCTGATCCATGCATTCCCTCCTGTGAAAACATCTGCTTTCAAACATCATTTTTATATTTTCATGACACAAGGACGGCGGCAGCTCCCGGTGCTGCCGTTTGGATACATCCTCCCGGCTCCCCGGCTGTCTGCCGCCGTAGTTTCTATCATGAAGGCATTTCCCCTCCGGGGAATTCCCCGGCCCGGAAAATGCCTGTCCTTCGTCTTTTATTTCTATATGCCCCTGTTCGACACTACTCCCCGGAGCGGGCGCAGGATGCGCCCATAGGCAGCAGGCAAAGACCGGCCCTGGCTTAAGGCCGTCATGGGATTCGCACCCCTCCGAGGATCTCTCCGGGCCGCCCTCATTGCGTGATCCCGCTCCTGCGGGGCTGTGACTGGACGGAAGTATCATTATAGGCTGTCCATTTCATGGCAAACGGCCCGCCACAGGCCGCCTTGGGACGGGCATTTGCCGCTCTGCACCTTTGATGTCATCTTTTTGACAGGTTTTGCCCTGCAGGTGGTCCTGGCGTGCCCTCCGCTCCGCTTTGCTCTTTCAAGCTGGACAGCTAACGTATCTATGCTGCTGGATATGACCGCCTGGCGGCGGTATTTTTCAATGGGCAGAGGGGAGGAAAAATTCCCCTCTACTTACTTCCACGTTGGCAGGGCGTTTTGCACACCCTGAAATCAAAAATTTTCCAAAAAATTTTTCAGTTTCCCCAGGATGCGGTTCTTCCGCTTGTGTATGGCATTGCGGTATATCCCCATGTCCGCTGCCGCTTCCCGCTCGGTCTGGCCTTGGAAAAACAGGCGGTCTATCAGCTCCCGCTCATCATCAGAGAGCAGGGAGAGCGCTTTATGTAACTGCGCGTACTGGATCTTCCGCAGCACAGTTTCCTCCACGCTCTCGGTTTCCCCGGCAAACTGCACCTCTTGGTCTGCCAGCCGTTCCAGGGAATCCTCCCTGCTGGGTATGGTGGTTATGGTCTGGTCCTCCTGGCTTACGATGGTCTGCTCCATCTTCAGGTCATATTCCTGGTACTGCATTTTTCTTTCTGTGGTTTTAAGCAGGCTGATCACTTCCCCGCCCGCATCCGGATACATCTTCCTGTAATCCGGGATTCTGTATGCCTTTGCCATAGGCTTGTCCTCCTTCATTTCCGAATTTCTTAAAAACGAAGGACAGGCGGCGGGCCGCGGCAGTTTTTCCTGACATAAAAAGAGCGCAGACCCTTTTTGCAGGGTGCGCTCTTTTGTAAAATTATAGGGCTTTCTATATAATCAGGTGGGGGAATGGGGCATTTTGTCGGGCATAAAAATACCGCAGTTCCTTGGTGAACTGCGGTGTGTATGGAGAGTGTATAATATTCTACTTTATACGGCATCGACTCCATATTATCCCCTTTCCGGGGATATTCGGTTTCCTAGCACCTCTTTTCCCCTTGGTAATCTGCCAATAGGGATATTATAGAATACACAAATGTAAGTTAAGTGTATATAAAGTGTAGAACTGATGTAAAATATCGCAAATTATGACACGGAAGAACGCATTTTGACAAATAAGTTGTATTTTTATAGTCTTTGCGCGATAAAAGCATATAATACTGACACTATATATTATAATTTTTAATAGATATCTCTTATAAAGTTTAAAACAAGTCTTTTCCTTTTGATTTATAAAACATTCTAAATTAGGGTAAATCTTGCATTTGTGTATGAAAATTGATATAATGTAATTGTAAGAACTCTTAGACAATTTTATTGTCAAAATTGATGTACATAAAATCGAATGTTATTAAAGAAAGGATACAATGAAATACCTAATAGATATCATAGCACTAGTTTTATTATACACCTTTGTTTTTTTCAGAAAATGGAAATTAAAAGGCAAAGATGTACTGCTCGTCAATACGCTGATGTATGTATATTTGTCCTTTGTACTTTACTTCACCCTCATGCCTGTCATAACATCTCTACCGTTCATTCTGAACCATCCGTACAAACTTATGAATATGGTTCCGTTTGTAGATGTTTTAACAGGACGCGGGGATTTCGTGCGGCAGATTTTGTTGAATGTTATTATGATGCTACCGTTTGGTTTTTTGTTCCCTATGACGCATGATCCCGCCGTCGGATTTTGCAGGACGGTTTTCTTTTGCTTTTTTATTAGTTTAGGTATTGAATTACTACAACCGCTTATTAACGGTTTTCGTTCTGCAGACATCACGGATTTAATTACAAATGTAATCGGCGGAATGGTCGGTTATGTTCTTTATATTGTTTTTAGGCCGATTACATCATGGGTTTTAGCTCATTTTAGGAAGTAAAAAATCCTGTGCGCCTAACAAAAATTATATATGCCTTATCAGGACAAGATTGAGATATGTCTTGCATTTTTCTGTAAAAAATGTATATAACAATCAATTATTCACATAAATACTTATCTTGGACAGCGATTTTTTATAAAGATTTGCAAATTGGATCTGACAATGGGCAAAAAAGAAACCTAGACTGCATGTTTCAAAATCCTGCTGTTTGTAATTTGTTATTCCTCTGATGCCACTTCAAAACAGTACCCGACTTCTCTGACACAGCGGATAGTAAATGAGGCATCCGGCATCGCTCGATACAGTTTCCCTCGCAGGTTCTTGATCTGGCATTTCACTGCATTGTTCTCACTACCGAATGCCTCATCTCCCCATACCTTATGATATATCTGCTCATAAGTGAGAACCTGCCCCTTATTCATTACCAGAAAGCAGAAGAGATCATACTCTTTTGCAATAAGGCTGATCTCCTGCCGACCACGGTATATCTTTCTGCGACTTGGATAAATCTCCAACCCTGATACTGACAGTATCGATTCGTCATTCATTTGTATATATTCAAAATTTGGGTGATGTTTTAAGATTGCCAGCATCTCATCAAAAACCGAAGTATCCTTTCCATTAAACTCAATTATCATTATTCGTCCGATACTATCGCCCTCTTTTCCCTATGCATTTTAGGATGTCTATTAGCGTTCAACAATAAGCACCCCCTTTTAATTATTTGTAATTCATAATTTTCTTCCTCTGCACATCGTACTATGCAACATGATACATCACTTTCGTAAAAACTTTCATGTGCTAAAAAGAAAGCGGCATTATCATATATGAATGTAAATGCGTACCAGGAAACCATTTCTTTGATGTCATTAATATACACACAGTCACTATGTCATCCAAACCAAGACCATACTGGCTGTCATAATATTTGCTATCAGCCTCTCAGTAAATGCATTAACATCTTCAAGCATCCTGTAGACTCACGGGAATAATCTTTCCTGCAGTAAATTCAAAAATATAATCTGACAATTCCTCAATATCACCAGCAATATGGCTTGTAAGCAAAATAAGTCTGTCCGGAGACTTTAATTCTAAAAGTAATTGTTTTATTTGCGCCACACCCTGTTTATCTAATCCATTAAATGGTTCATCTAAAATAAGGATCTTTTGTTTTTCCATAATTGCCTGAGCTATAGCAAGTCTCTGACGCATACCTAAAGAAAAATTTTTAACTTTTTCATTATTGTCAAGCTCCAGTCCCACCATTTCCAATGCAGTTCTTATTTCCTCATCGTTTATGATGTTCTTTATTTGGGCTAAATATTTCAAATTATCATATTGTGTATAGTTTTCTATGAATCCTGGCTTTTCAATGAGGACACCCAAATCAGGCAAAAAATCAATATCCTTACCAATAACTTGATCATTTAAGACAACAGTTCCACTATCAGCTTTCAAGAAGCCGCAAATAGTTTTAAAAAATACCGATTTCCCTGATCCGTTTGGTCCTATAAAACCATATATATTTCCGAATTCCAATTCCAGATCAACATTATCAATTATTACCTTTTTCTTGAATTTTTTTGACAATCCGCTTATTTTCAACATATGTTTACTCTCCTTTTTCTAATTAAAGCACCATAAAAAATTGCAATACACAAATCCATACCTGCAATCAATAACAATATCTTTACGAAACCAATACGACTTCTGAGAACTAAGAATCTAACAGTTGACATTGCAGGTAAAATTGGTATGGGCAAAAATGTGTTTAATATATATACTGCAATTATATATAAAAAACTGTTTTCTATCGAATAGCAATCGTTTGCAATAATATATAAAATCATAATTCCTAAAAAGCCCAAATCGTCTACTGCTAAATAGAAAAGACTTGATGCGGTCTGCTCTAAATAAAATCCCGAAAAACAATAGTATACAATGTGAGAGATAGTAAGCAGGATTTCCCCCAAAATAATAACCACCGCCGAATAAGCATATATAAATTTCTTATAATTAGTTGTCCTCGAAAGAATATAGATCATTATATCACAAGATAATTTATCAACAATTTTCCCTACGGCAATAAATACAATCGATACATTTAAAAGCTTTAATAAGACAGTACTGAAACCCCAAAAATAAATATCGTTTCCTCCTTGCCAGAAAATACTGCCGCTTTCTTCGTTAAGTTGAACACCTGTAAAATTTGCATAAATAAAATCTACCAAAGCAAAAAGTATAATGGAAAATAAAATATCTTTTTTAAACTCTTTAACGATTATTTTAAAGAGCGTCAACACTTTCATTCTCTAAAAACTCCCATCTCTTAGAAAAATAATTAATTGTAATCCAGATATACAGCACTAAGTATCCAATCAAGTGAATATTAAAAAAGACAACGGAGTCCCATAAATTAACACCATCAATTGAAAAAACATAACTTTCACCAGCCGAAAAATCTAATATTGGTATGTATTGTCCTTTTATTCTTAAAACCTCCATTGGAGATGTAAATATAAGATAAAGGAGAAATGGTAATACGCAAACACTTCCTCCCCTTTTTTGGAGATTCGGATATGCAAACCTAATGGTATAAATTATATACTGAATTAGCAATCCAAGCAATATATATCGAATCAATAGAAAGAAAAATGTTATAATCAATTCTGGACTAACAAGTGATACACCTTTTATCAGCAAAAAAAATATTGGCGTGGATAATACTATACAAGTAGATATGCAAGTAGATATTGCCAATATAACGCAATCTTCAAAGATCATTCTGCGTTTACTGCACGTTCTCGAAATACAACTGTAGTATGTAGAGAAAACACTTGACTTATGCTGAATCACCATAATAGGAATACAAATAAACCACAAAAAAAGATCCTTTTTCAAAAGGCTAAAATAACCAGAAATAGTAGTGAATTTATTGATATACATGTAAATAATCAAAAAAAAGACTTGAAGAAATATCATCAAATATATTAATGGCGATGTGTAAATCAGTCTTAACTTATTTTTTATAAAACGAAACCGTTTCATATACATCAATTTCCTCTTTTTTGGTAGATCTTCTCCGAAACCATCAATAATATCAAACCAACAATAACATATATACCTATCAAAACACAATATCCGCTAATACGAAATGCCCCTTGATATGGCCGCATAACCACATTGGGTTGCAATGCTGTTGGTAAAACCATATCCAATACCCCTACTATTATAAAAGGTGTTACGATTACAGCGATCTTGTTTTTAAAAAAAGACGTTACTCCTATAGCAAAAATCAAAAAACCAAAATAGTATATAATATGTGAAATAAAAACTAAAGCAAAATACAACATAGGATTTTCTATAAAATAGTCTTCTTTAAAAGATACTATTCCCTGCACAAATTCAAGAGCTGTATCATGTTGTGTTAATAAACCAGTAACAACCGCAAAAAGCATCTCAGAAAAAGCCAATAATGCTGTGCCAGATAACGCAATAGCAAATGTTTTGTGTATAATATACTTCAAATTTCCTTTTCTGCCAACACAAAAATATCTAAAACGATTTGTTTTCTCTAATAAATATGTACTTAGATATGGCGCAACAAGTATCACTGGTGCCAATGCCTGTATCATATAATATGAACTTTCCCACACTCTGTACATGTTTCCATAATATTTTTTATAAAATATAATATCATCTATGTTTTGTATATCTTGGGCAGAATCTATTTTCAATGCCGTTCTCCAGCCGCCATAATATGCATTTATAATCATCAATCCAACAACTGCAACGATAAGAATAATATTAGATTTTTTAAGCAAAGCTCTTTTTAATTCACTTCTCATAATAATGCCACCTACTTAATTTAAAAGAATGTTGGGATTAAATAAACATTGTTACTAAACCTCCATGCCCGCTGGGCACCACCATAAATGAAACTGTGCAGATGGCAGG
>BLLU01000303.1 GCA_011959105.1 Lachnospiraceae bacterium
ATGAGATTTGCCTCTGTGGTAATCTCATGTACAAGGCCGAAGGCTTTCTGCCACAGGATATGGGCGAAGACGGGAAGCTGATGGGAGCATTGCAGAGAGATGAAAAGGGTGAGAAATGCGGCAGATATGAAGTGACAATGATCACCTGGGTGGATGATACCAATGATCCCACTAAGGATAACTACCGGATCAAAGTGCTTCCGGGCCAGATGGAAATTAAACAAAGAGAACTGGAATGGGATACGGAGCATATGGTACTGGTCATCACAGAGGATGGAACAGCTTCGGTAGTAGGAGGACTTAAGACCAAGTATCGTTTGGAAGAGGGTGAGACGGAGGAAGACAGAGCCACGATTGAAAATAATCTGAAAGACGATGATATGGTAATTGCTTACAATCGATTGGATCTGAGCGCAGATAAGAGCAAGATAACCATAGACGGCCCAAGGCCAAATGGGGAAGATAAGGATAATTATGTCATCCAGAATAAGAGTCTTCCGGCGGTTCTCAGTCCGAACTATAAGGTATCTGTTAAGCCGGGTACTGTAGACGCGTCCACAATGGAGAAACTGAAAGAGGGCGGAGCAGGATATAGTACGGAGCAGCAGGTAATAAGTGAGCTGGAATCACAGATTCAGAACGTGGGCAAGGAGGTTTCCAAAGAGAATATTGCAACATATGATATTTTACTTACCAACATAGACGGCTCTCCGTTAACCGACCAGCAGATAGCCGATTTCCCGTGGGGGGCGCTGACTGTTACCATACCTTACCCGGCAGGAACCTCAAAAACAACTTCCTTTGTAGCTGCTCATATGTTTACAGAGGACATTCATCTTGATCAGCCGGGCACAAGTCCGGGAAATGTGGAGACCCGGGGCTGGAATGAAGTAGCTAGAGTGGATGACGGTGTTCGTTTCCAGATTACCAGTTTGTCGCCGGTAACTATCGGATGGACAGCAACAAGGAATAATGGCGGTAACAACAATGGTACCAACGACGGCAATACCAACGATCCCAATGGTGATAATAATGGGAACAACAATGGAACGAATAATGGTTCAGGAAATAATAATGGAACGAACAATGGTACTAATAACGGAACGAATAATGATAATAACAAAAATAATACCAACAATAATTCAACGAAAGCTACCAATTCAAACACAACACGTACATCAGGCGTAAAGACAGGTGATACTGCCGAGATTGCATTCTATATGATAGCAACCTTAATTGCCTGCTTGCTGCTGATTCTTATCATTTGTCTGATAAGGATGCAGTTTCGCAAAAAAGAATAATAACTAACAATACCTGCCG
>BLLU01000304.1 GCA_011959105.1 Lachnospiraceae bacterium
GGATGGGTGTAATAATGGAGGGAGAGGCCGTTCATAAAGCCATCGGTCTGATTGTGGACGAGTGGGGCACCTGGTATGATGTGGAGCCAGGCACCAATCCGGGCTTTCTGTATCAGCAGAACACCATGAGGGACGCCCTGGTGGCCGGCATCAATCTGAACATTTTCAACAAGCACTGCGACCGGGTGAAGATGGCCAATATTGCCCAGCTGGTGAACGTACTGCAGTCTGTGATCCTGACCGAGGGCGAGAAGATGATCAAGACCCCCACTTACCATGTATTCCATATGTACAAGGATCATCAGGATGCGGAACTGCTGGAAAGCTACATGGAGACGCAGGAGATCGGCGGCGAGAACTGCAAGGTTCCCAATCTGCACGAGTCCGTTTCCCTGGGCCGGGACGGCAGAATCCATGTGACCTTGAACAATCTGTCTGTAACGGAGAGTTACGAGATAGACGCAGTGTTTACGGAGACGGAGATCAAGGGTGTGGAGGGTACGATCCTTACCGGAGAGATGCATGCCCACAATACCTTTGAGGATCCGAACGCGGTACATACGGAGAAGTTTGACAAGGTGGAAATAAACGGCCAGGGCCTTAAGTTCACGATTCCCGCCTGCAGTGTGCTGCATCTGGCGGTGGAAATCTGAATCGATTCGTGGGCCCGCAGGGAATATAGATAACTCCAGGAAAGAAAGGGAATTATATGGAGCAGAAGATCAACGGACCAATCACGGAATACAACAAGCCCTTTATTTTACAGAGGGCGGACCCCTTTGTGGGACGGGCGGCGGACGGCAGCTATTATTTCACTGCTTCCGTGCCCGCCTATGACAGGATCATCCTGCGTCATGCGGATACCATAGAGGGCTTGGCTCAGGCGGAGGAGATCACCGTGTGGACCCGCCATGAGAGCGGCCCCATGAGCGAGCATATATGGGCTCCGGAGATTCATTATGTATTCGGCAGGTGGTATATCTATTTTGCCGGGGATGACAGGGATAATCTGTGGACCATCCGTCCCTATGTGCTGGAATGTTCCGGCCAGGATCCCATGAAGGATGCCTGGGTGGAGCGGGGGCAGATGCAGTGCGCGGATGCGGATGAATTTTCTTTCCGCGCCTTCTCCCTGGACGCCACGATTTTTGAGAGCGGTGGGGACAGATATTTTGTCTGGGCGGAGAAAGTCGGCGTGGGCAGACAGATTTCCAATCTGTATATCGCCCGCATGGAATCCGGCGTAAAGCTGGCCACGGTGCAGGTACTTCTGACCACCCCGGACTATGACTGGGAGCGGGTAGGCTTCTGGGTCAACGAGGGACCTGCGGTGGTAAAGCATGACGGCAGAATCTTTCTCACCTATTCCGCCAGCGCCACGGGAGCCTGCTATTGCATGGGCATGCTCAGCGCTGTGGAGGGCACGGATCTCCTGGATCCCAAAAGCTGGATCAAGGAACGCTGCCCGGTGCTGGCTACGGACGCGGAAAAGGGGATTTACGGTCCCGGCCACAACAGCTTTACCAAAGACGGGGAAGGCAATGATATCTGTGTGTATCATGCCCGCACTTATGAGGAGATTGTGGGGGACTCTCTGGCGGATCCCAACCGCCACGCCATGCTGATGAAGGTGGAGTGGGATGAGGAGGGCAAGCCGGTATTTGTCTATCGGAAACAGGGATAAATCATATCCCGGATGAGAATAAGCTGTCAGGCCGCTTCGCGTTAATCAGCGGGCGCCTGGCAGCATTTTTTAAAAAAGGGAAAATTATGCGTGCATTTATCTCTCCGCTCTGTTATGCTGGAATTATATATCAGGCGAGTCAGCGCATGAGAAAAGAAAAACGGAGGATCAGCTATGAAATTCAGCAATGGATGTTGGTTACAGAAGGAAGGCTGCGGGTGCTTCGCGCCCACCGAGGCCTATTTTACCAAAGTGACGGACACGGAGGTGAGTATCTGCGCGCCCACCGGCCATATTAACAGCAAGGGCGCAACCTTGGGCGGAATCAATTTGACCGTGAAGATCACTTCCCCCCGGGTGGATGTGCTCCGGGTGCAGACCTGGCATCACCTGGGGGCGGTGGTGCAGGAACCGGCTTTTGAACTGAATCTGCAGGAATGTCCGCTGGAGGTATCTGAGACGGAGGATATTATCACCGTAAAGAGCGGGCATTTGTCCCTGGAAATCACTAAAAAACCCTGGTCCATGACCTATAAAAGAGACGGAAAGCTGCTGACCCGCAGTACGGGAAGAGACCTGGCGCTGATGAAGACCGACTGGAAGGGGGAGTATTACGACCGGGGAGACAATGAGGACACTTATATGCGCCAGCAGTTGTCTCTGGGAGTGGGGGAATTGCTCTACGGCACGGGGGAGCATTTCACTCCCTTTGTCAGGAACGGCCAGAGCATCGACATCTGGAACGCTGACGGAGGCACCAGCACCGAGCAGGCATATAAAAATATTCCTTTTTACATATCCAACAAGGGGTACGGAGTGCTGGTGAACCATCCGGAAAAGGTATCCATGGAACTGGGCACGGAGATGGTGACCCGGGCGGAGTTCTCCGTGAAGGGGGGCTATCTGGACTATATGCTGTTTGACGGCCCTTCCATGAAGGAAGTGCTCATGGCTTATACGGATATCACCGGCAAGCCCTCTCTGCCCGCGCCCTGGACCTTTGGACTGTGGCTGTCTACCTCCTTTACCACCAGCTATGACGAAAAGACGGTGATGAGTTTTATCGACGGTATGCTGGAGAGAGGGATTCCTCTGCGCACCTTTCATTTTGATTGCTGCTGGATGAAGGAATTCCACTGGTCAGACTTCCTGTGGGACGAGAGGGTGTTCCCCGACCCGGAGGGAATGCTGGGGCGGATCAAGGACAAGGGTCTGAATATCTGCGTGTGGATCAATTCCTATATCGGCCAGGAGTCCTGTCTGTTTGCGGAAGGCATGGAAAAAGGATACTTTATAAAGCGCCCCAACGGCCAGGTTTATCAGTGGGATATGTGGCAGCCGGGCATGGCCATCGTGGATTTCACCAATCCGGAGGCATGGAAATGGTTCCAGGATAAACTGGAAGTATTGCTGGATATGGGCGTGGACTGCTTCAAAACCGATTTTGGCGAGCGGATTCCCACCGAAGCCATGTATTATGACGGCTCCGACCCTGAAAAGATGCACAATTACTACACCTATCTGTACAATAAATGTGTCTACGAACTGCTGGAGAGAAAGAGGGGGAAGGGAGAGGCAGTACTGTTTGCCCGTTCCGCCACTGTGGGGGGCCAGAAGTTCCCGGTACACTGGGGCGGAGACTGCTGGTCTGATTATGAATCCATGGAGGAGAGTCTGCGGGGAGGCTTAAGCCTGCTTATGAGCGGCTTCGGCTTCTGGGCCCACGATATCGGCGGTTTTGAGCATACTTCCACGCCGGATGTGTACAAGCGATGGGTGGCGTTCGGCCTTCTGTCCTCCCACAGCCGTCTCCATGGCAGCACTTCCTACAGGGTACCCTGGGTCTATGATGAGGAGGCGGTGGATGTGTGTCGGTTCTTCACCCGGCAGAAAGCCCGGCTGATGCCCTATTTGTATGAGACATCTGTCTATACCAGCCGTACCGGCATCCCCACCATGCGCAGTATGGTGCTGGAGTATACCGCCGACAAAAACTGCAGTTATCTGGATAAACAGTATATGCTGGGCGACAGCCTGTTAGTGGCGCCCATCTTCAATGAGGAAGGCGTGGGCGAGTACTATCTGCCCCAGGGTACATGGACGGATTTCCTCACCGGAGAGGTGCAGGAGGGCGGCAGATGGTACAGCGCCAGGTATGATTATCTGAGCCTGCCCATGATGGTGAAGGAAGGCTCCGTCATTGCTCTGGGTTCCCGGGACGACAGGCCGGATTATGACTATGCCGACGGCGTGGAACTGCGGTTGTATGAACTGCATAATGGCTGCCGCGCGGAGCGGACCGTTTACGGTATGGACAACCGGGCGGAACTGACGATCCGGGCTTCCCGTCATGCGGGAGCCGTCACCCTGGACGTGGAGGCCTCCAAACCTTATACGGTGCGGTTGGTGAATGTACAGGCCGTCTCCGCCGAGGGTGCGGACATCCGTGTGGAGGGCAGCGACACTCTGGTGACGCCAAGGGCAGCGCATATGGTGGTGAACTGCTAAAGAGCGTAGATCGGAATTTTTCAGGTTATGGAAATATATACAGGGGGATGCTACGATTATGCGGCATCCCCCTTTGGTCTGTTTTGCAGGGATTAGTCTGTAAGAGTTTTCTGATTTTTATTGACAACCCGCTATTAAAACCATATAATGGTTTCAATGGAAGAAAAATCTTCTCTGTGAAATTCTGTGCCCTGTCTGATCAGGGTGATTGATCGGGAGCAGTGCTGTCTCCCCGATTCCGGCGCTTTCAGCCTTATTTCACACAAATTTTAAAAAGATGGTTGAATACGGCTTCGGGGCGATATTTGTCCGGCGGCGTTATTTTAGCCGGAAAGGGGTATAGGACTTTCAGCGTCTTCGTCCGGAGACAGAACAGGTAATCGCCAGGCATCTGCATATAGGAATGCTGGTTCACAAGATGGAAAAGGAGGGATGGTCCATGTGTAAAGCGTTTGACGATTTGATGAAGGAAGAACGGCGGGAGGGAAGAAAAGAAGGCAAAAGAGTTGGAAAAAGAGAGGGGAAGAAAGAGGGGAAAAGAGAAGAAAAATTCCGAATCATTCGGAAAATGGCAAAGGAAGGATTGGAGGAGGGGTTAATCTGCAGAATCACAGGCTGTACCAAAGAGGAATTGGCGGCGGCAGGCAGATAGAAAGCATTAAAGCAATACCTGCTTTCATGAATTTTCTGTGAAATGGTTTACAATTTTCGAAAAAAAAGGTATGATATTAATTTAGAGCGGCCTGTGCGTCCAATGGCGGGCCATGAGAGGAGAAAACCTATGAAATTCAGCGATATGCCCTATGAACGGGTAGACTTCGAAAAAGTGGGACAAGAACTCTCCGGTCTGATCCGGGAACTGGGAGAGGCAAAGAACGGCGAGGAGCAGTTTGCCGTGCATCAGCGCTATTATGCGTTGACAGACCATGTGTACACTCTGATGACCATCGGTCATATTCGTCATGATATCAATACAGTGGACGAATTTTATGAAAAAGAGCGCAAATACTACGATGAGATGCAGCCTGTTTTCCAGAACCAGGTGCTGGAATATATGCAAAAGCTGTATGAATCCCCCTACCGGGATTATCTGGAGAGCAAAATCGGCCCGGTAGCCTTTAAAAATATGGAAATAGCCATGAAAGCCTTTGATGAGAGGGTCATTGCCCTGTCTCAGGAGGAGAACGCGCTGACCACGGAATATGACCAGTTGATTGCCAGCGCCAAAATTCCCTTTGACGGCAAGGAATTGAACCTGTCTCTGCTGCGTCCCTATCTGGTGAGCCCGGATCGGGAGATCCGCAGGCAGGCATGGCAGAAAAAGACGGAGTTCTTTTTGGAGAATGCCGAAAAGCTGGATGAGATTTACGATAAGCTGGTGAAGAACCGCACGGCCCAGGCCAAAGCCATGGGCTATGAGAACTATCTGGAACTGGGGTATTACCGCATGGGCCGCAACTGCTACGGGCAGAAGGAAGTGGAGAACTTCCGCAGGCAGATCAAGCAGTATTTTGTTCCCTTTGCGGAAAAGCTGCACCAGCGCCGCAGAAAGCGCCTAGGCCTGGAGAAACTGAGTTATATCGACCAGGCCGTGTATTTCCTCCAGGGCAATCCGGCCCCTGTGGGCACGCCGGAGGAAATTATGGCGGCGGGCCAGAAGATGTACAGGGAACTCTCTGCGGAGACCGGAGAATTCTTTGATTTTATGATGGAGAATCAGCTTTTTGACGTGCTGGGGCGGAAAAACAAGCGGGCAGGCGGCTATATGACCTATATGCAGGATTACCATTCTCCCTTTATCTTTGCCAACTTCAACGGCACCAGCGGCGATGTGGATGTGATTACCCATGAATGCGGGCATGCCTTCCAGGGCTATCTTTCCGGACAGGATCCCATCCGCGAGCATAGCGACATTACCATGGAGACTGCGGAGATCCACTCCATGTCCATGGAATTTATCACGGAGAACTGGATGGACTTGTTCTTTGGTGACAGAAAGCAGGATTATATTGACATGCATCTGGAGGATTCGGCTATCTTTATCCCCTATGGCTGCATGGTGGACGAGTTCCAGCATATTGTCTATGAGAACCCGGATATGACCCCGGCCCAGCGCCATACGGCCTGGCTGCAGTTGGAGGCGGAGTACAGGCCCCATATGGATTATGAGGACAATCCCTTCTTTGGCAAGGGCGGCCTCTGGCAGCAGCAGTTACACATCTACAATGCGCCGCTGTACTATATCGACTACTGCCTGGCCCAGACCTGCGCCCTGCAGTACAAAATCCGGAAGGACAGGGACTTCAGAGAGGCATGGGATTCCTATCTGCGGCTTTGCAAACTGTCGGCCAGCGATTTCTTTACCAATATGATCCCTGCCGTGGGACTGGAGAGTCCGTTTGAGGAAGGCTGTATAGAGCATCTGGTGGAGAGCCTGGAAGCATCGCTCTGAGAATATGGAAAGCAGGAGAAATGCGGAACTTTGAATAGTAGTAGAAAGGAACGGAGAAATGTCTAAGAATAAAGCACAGCAGGAGGCTCCCCAAAAGGAGTCCAGGGTCATGACCAAATATGACCGCAAGATGCAGGCTTATCAGGAACAGGAGAGGAAGGAGAGGGCCCAGAAGCAGCGGGCCAATGTGATCGGCGTAGTCGTTGTGCTGGCGGTGGCGGCTCTTGTGCTGTCCTTCCCCATTCGAAACTATCTGGCGGTGAACGGCGCATATATTACCGTGGGCGGCGAGAAAGTGAACAAGGTGGAATTTGATTACAATTACGCCATGGCCCGGACCAATTTCCTTGCGCAGAACAGCTATTATCTGTCCATGATGGGCATGGATGCCAGTAATATTGACAACCAGATGTATTCCACGGATCTGACATTCCGCGACTATTTCGAACAGCTGGCCGTGGCGAATATCAAGAATACCAAGGCCTTGAAGGCGGAGGCCCAGGCAGCAGGCTTCTCCTACGATACGGATCAGGAGTACCGGGAGATGATGGAGGAATTGAAGGAGGGGGCCGGAGGCACTTCCCTGAATAAATACCTGAAGAGCCTGTTTGGCGGCTATGCCACCGAAGCCCGTCTGGAGAAACCCATCCGGGAGGGGATTCTGACCAATGCCTATTATGAGCAGGTGGCGGATGCCTCCGCTCCTTCCGAGACGGAAATCAACAGCTATTATGAAGAACATAAGGAAAATTATGATGTGGTGGATTACCATATGACCATTGTGGAGGCGGAACTGCCTACCCAGGCGCCGGACGGAAGTCCTACCCTGGATGAAGAGGGCAACGAGGTGGCATACCAGCCCACTGAGGAAGAGATTGCCGCTGCCATGGACGAGGCCAAAAAGACGGCGGATACCAAGGAGGCCACGGTTCTGGCCGAGGGCGAATCCCATGAGGCCCAGAGCCGCAGCGCAACCAATTATCTGCTGAGCGACTGGCTGTTTGACCAGGCCAGGGCCAAGGGGGACACCATCGTGGTGGCGGATACCACCAACCATCGTTATCTGGTGGCGGGCTTTGACCAGAGATACCGGGTGGAGACCCCTACAGTGAATCTCCGGGCCATTATGACGCAGCCCGGGGAAGGTTCCTCTGTCAATGCCCAGAGCATACTGGAGGAGTGGAAAAACGGGCCTGCCACCGAGGAAAGTTTTATCGAACTGTGCAAAAAATATGACGAGAACGGAGCCAAAGAAGGTCTGTACGAGGGCGTGGCCACCAACAGTATGAGCGATGAGATGAACGCCTGGATGGCCGATCCCGCCCGTCAGGCAGGAGACACCGGCGCCTTTACAGAGCCGGAGGGCGCCAACTATGTGCTCTATTATATGGGGCTCAATGACCCGGTATGGAAGATGAGTATCCGTGACTTGCTGCTCAGTCAGGCCATGACGGAATATCTGGAGGGCATCAGCCAGTCCGTGACGCTGGAGGATCCCAAAGGCAACCTGAACTATCTGAAGGTGGAAGCTGCCGCGTCCGAAGCGGCCGCCGGGGAATCAGAGAGCGGGGAGAACCAGGAGGATACGCCGGAGAGCCAGTCCGATTCTTCCGGGGAGGAATCGACGGAAGAATCTTCGGAAGATGTGGGTTGAGAGACCCGGTACACTGGCGGGAAAGGAATCCCGGCAGCACAATCAGTCAGGATGACAACAGGATCAGCGGCAGAGGGCATTCCCTCCTGTCGCTGAAACCGATTTACAGGAGGTTCCATGGAGAAAAAAGTGTTGGTGCTGGACATTGACGGCACATTGACCAATTCCAAAAAGGAGATTACGGACAAAACCAGGCATGCCATATGGGACGCGGTTTTGAGGGGACACAAGGTTATGCTGGCTTCCGGCAGGCCCACGCCCGGTATGCGCCGCTATGAGGAGGAACTGGAACTGGCCCGTTACGGCGGATATCTGCTGTCCTTCAACGGCGCCCGCATCGTGGAATGCCGCACCGGAGAAGTGATCTACCAGAGTACTTTGTCTCCGGGCCTGGTGCCGGGGCTGTACCGCTATGCCAGAGAACGCCGTATGGGCCTGGTCACTTACCTGGGGGATACGGTGATTTCCGCCTTTGAACCCGATGAATACGTATTGCTTGAGGCCAGGATCAACGGCCTGCCTGTCCGGGTGGTGGAGAACTTTCCCGGGTTCGTGGACTTTGATATCCAGAAATGCCTTATGACTGCACCGGGGGAACAGGCGGCGGTCTACGAGAAAGAACTGCAGGATAAATATGAACGTGAGGCCAGCATTTATCGTTCCGAACCCTTTTTTGTGGAAGTCATGCCCACAGGCGTCAGCAAGGCCAGCTCCATTGAGCAGATGCTGCCTGTGCTGGGCGTAGACAGAGAACATGTGATTTGCTGCGGGGACGGATTTAACGATATTTCCATGATCCGCTATGCGGGGCTGGGAGTGGCCATGGCCAACGCCCAGGATGCCGTGAAAGAAGCCGCGGATTATATCACCGCCAGCAATGATGAGGACGGCATTGTGCAGGTTATAGAGAAATTTATGTAATATGAATCCTGGCCAGGCGGGGATCAGGGAATTTTACGATAGATGGAGAGTGATATGGTAATAAATCTGCCGGAAAAAGTAAAATATATTATAGACAGAATTACGGAAGCGGGCTACGAGGCTTATGCGGTGGGGGGATGCGTCCGCGACAGCATTCTGGGCAGAGAGCCGGATGACTGGGATATCACCACGTCTGCCAAACCCCAACAGATCAAGGCATTGTTCCGCCGCACGGTGGATACGGGTATTGCTCACGGCACGGTTACGGTAATGCTGGATCGGGAGGGCTATGAAGTAACTACCTATCGCATAGACGGAGAGTACGAAGATCACAGGCATCCCCGGGAAGTGGTGTTTACTTCCCAGCTGGTGGAGGATCTGCGGCGCAGGGATTTCACAATAAACGCCATGGCTTACAATGAGAGCGCCGGGCTGGTGGACGCTTTTGACGGCATGGGGGATATCCGGCGGGGGATGATCCGCTGTGTGGGCTGTGCCCGGGAGCGGTTTACCGAGGACGCCCTGCGCATCCTCCGGGCCCTCCGTTTTTCGGCCCAGTTGGGCTATGAGATCCAGGAAGATACCGGGGAGGCCATAAGGGAACTGGCTCCCAGTTTGGCAGCCATCAGCGCGGAGCGGATACAGACGGAACTGGTAAAACTCCTGCTCTCCCACCATCCGGATTACCTGCGTCAGGCATATGACATGGGTGTCACAGCGGTGATTCTGCCGGAATTGGACTGCTGTATGAAAACGCCTCAGAACCATCCCCATCACTGCTATACCGTGGGAGAGCATATTCTTCACAGCCTTTTGGAGGTGCCCGCCGCCAGGGATCTGCGGCTGGCCATGCTGCTCCACGACATCGGCAAGCCCCATACCCTGGAGACGGATTTCCGGGGGATCACCCATTTCCACGGGCATCCCACCGTCAGCGCCGGGATGGCGGAGGAAATTCTGCGGCGGCTCAGGTTTGACAATGAAACGATTGTCACAGTCCGCCGTCTGGTGGAATTCCATGACTATGGCAACAGTGTGGAACTTACGCCCGTGATTGTGCGCCGGGCCATGAATCGGATCGGTGAGGATATCTTTTCCAAATTCCTTCTGGTCAAGCGGGCGGACATCATGGCCCAGAGCCTGTATCGACGCCGGGAGAAGCTGGAAGCGGTGGAAGCCTGGGACAGGCAGTACCGGGAAATCCTGGCCAGGCGGCAATGCGTGTCTCTGAAGGATCTGGCGCTGAGGGGCAGGGACCTGATTGCCGCAGGCATGAAGCCGGGTCCGGAACTGGGCGCGGTACTGCAGCAGATGCTGGAGCATGTGCTGGAAGCGCCGGAGGACAATACCAGGGAAAAGCTGTCGGAGATTTTTCTGAAAGTAACATAAGTTCCAAAGGGCTCTCATAAGATAGGATAGGGCCGGGCAGAGATGCGCCGGAGCTGCATGTTTTATGGGAGGTAAGGGACGTGAATGATAGGGCGGTGGCTTTGCTGGAGCAATATGACGTGGAGGTCCTGAGAACCAGAAAGGGCAGAGGCGTAATCCTGTGCGACACGGATAAAGGCTTGCTGGTATTTAAGGAATATGAGGGCAATGAGGCGAAGCTGGCGCTGGTTGACAGGCTGCTGTCCCAGATCAGGGAGCAGGGCAGGGTGTCTGCGGAGGAACTGGTCCCCACCAGAGAGGGCGCACTGTGCGTCCGGGAGAATGACGGGACTGCCTATATTCTCAAAACCTGTGCGGACGGCCGGGAATGCAATATTTTTGACCGGGGGGAATGCCAGGAGGCAGTGCGTACTTTGGCCCGGCTGCATCAGTGTATGGTGCTGGAACCTGGGGAGGGATGCCCTGTGCCGGCACAGTTTTCCCCGCTCCAGGAATATGAGAAGCATAACCGGGAACTGGTAAAGGTGCAGAGATTCCTGCGCAAAAAGAGCCAGAAAACCGGGTTTGAATACAGTCTTCTGGGCTGCATGGACTATTTTATCGAACAGGCCGGGGAAATAACGGAGAACTGGCGCGCCTATGAGGAGCGCATGCCCGGAGGGCAGGAAGAGTACGCTTTCTGCCATGGGGATTACCAGTACCATAACATTCTCTGGGGCGGCCAGGGCATGTATATCGTAAACTTTGAGAAATGTCTCCGGGACCGACAGATCCGGGATTTGTATCTGCTGATGCGCAAACTTCTGGAAAAGACCGACTGGCCTGTGGCCCTGGGACGGGAACTTATGACGGCGTATGAGAAGGCGGCATCGGTGAGCGCTTATGCCTATATAGATCTGTATTACCGCCTGGCTTACCCGGAAAAGTTCTGGAAGATCGTTAATTTTTATTACAATTCCGGAAAAGCGTGGATCCCGCAGCGAAACCAGGAGAAACTGGATAAGCTGCTGGCCCAGGAGCAACAAAAAAAGAACTTCCTGGAAACTGTGTTTCAGATATAGGATGTAGGAAAAGAGGTAGAGATGGCAGAGAGACAAAAGAGGACGGTCATGGGAATGATTGCGCTGACGGGCATGCTGGGGCTGCTGACAGCCTGCGGCATGATGCCCGGCGGCCAGGCGGGAAGGCCTGCGCCTTCCGTTCCCCAGGAGCAGGGCACAGGCTTTGTTCCGGCGGGTCCCCATAGTTACGACTCCAAAGACACGGCAGTACTGGTAAAAAAAGACGGCAAGGAGGGTACGGTGACATTGCTGAACCTGGACCTGGGCCGCACTTACACACTGGCGGTGGAAGGCACCAGCGATTTGTATGACAAATATGGGGAGGCGGTATCCCTGGAACAGATCGGGATAGGAGATATTGTGGACGTGACCTTTCTGCGTTCCAAGAAGAGGCTGAACACCATGCAGGTCAGTCCTTCGTCCTGGGTCTATGCCGATGCCTCCCGCTATGAAATTGACCTGCGGCGGGGAGAAGTGACCATCGGGGAGGATGTGTACAAACTCACCGACGATACCATCTATCTGTCCCAGGGCATGCGGATAGAGGCCATGGAACTGAACCCCGTGGATGTGCTGACTTTCAAGGGCATCGGCAGCAGTATTCTCAGCATCCAGGTGGAGAAGGGACATGGCTATCTGCGTCTGCAAAATGAGGAGAAATTCATCGACGGCTATATGGAGATCGGCCAGTCCAGCATCCGCAGAATTGCGGAGGACATGCTGCTGACAGTGCCGGAGGGCCATTATCAGGTCAAGGTGAGCAAAAGGGGCGGGGGAGGCACCAAGGAAGTGACCATCCGCCGGGGTGAGGAGGCCACGCTGGATATCGGGGATCTGGAAGTACCGGAGGTGGAGTACGGTACCATCGTGTTCACCCTGGAACCCGCCCAGGCCAAACTGTATATTGATGGGGAAAAAGCGGATCCTTCCGCCCCTGTGAATCTGGAGTACGGCATTCACCAACTGATGGTCAGGGCTAACGGTTACCAGACCATGACCACTTATATAAAGGTAGCCCAACCCTCGGGGGGCCTGGATATCACGCTGGATCCCGTGGACGTGGATGATGAAAATGACAAGCAGGAAGAGAAGGACAAGCTGGCCCAGTACAAGGTATTTGTGGATGCTCCCGCGTTTGCGGAGGTCTATCTGGACGGCAACTATGTGGGAATCGCGCCCACCAGCTTTGCCAAAAGCGAAGGAAGCCATATTATCACCCTGCGCCGCAGCGGCTGCGAGACCAGGAGTTACACCGTTTCCATTGACAATGAGTATAAGGATGTGACCTTCTCCTTTGCCGAACTGGTTCCGGGCGTGAGCACCGAAAACACGGTTACTCCACCCCCTTCTGCCACCCCCACTCCCGGGCCTGACGGGGCGCCGTAAACAGGGCAGAATTCATTGTTTTTATGAAAAATCCTTGACAAACAGGGGAAAAGCAGATATAAATATATGTAGACGTTTCGCATATGAAGAATCTGTCAAAAACAATAACAGAATACTCAATAGAGGAGGAATTTCGACATGAACAAAACAGAATTGGTAGCAGCTATGGCGGAAGAAGCTGGCCTGTCCAAGAAGGACGCAGAGAAGGCACTGAAGGCGTTTACCGATGTTGTAGAGGCTGAATTAAAGAATGGCGGTAAGGTGCAGTTAGTAGGTTTCGGCACCTTTGAAGTATCTGAGAGAAGCGCAAGAGAAGGCAGGAATCCCCAGAGCGGCAAGCCCATGAAGATTGCCGCATCCAAGGCTCCCAAGTTCAAGGCCGGCAAGGCTTTAAAGGATTCTTTAAACAAGTAGGATAAAGTACGCGAGAGAACCTAGCGATAGGTTCTCTTTTAAATTCAGGAGACTGTTATGAGACTGGACAAATATCTGAAAGTATCCCGGCTGATCAAGCGCCGGACCGTGGCGAATGAAGCCTGCGATGCCGGGAGAGTAATGATTAATGACAAACCGGCCAAGGCTTCCTCCACCGTTAAGGCCGGGGACGTGATTACCATTTCCTTTGGCAACAAGGATGTGAAAGTGGAAGTACTGGACGTGCAGGAGACGGTAAAGAAAGACGAGGCCAAAGAACTTTTCCGCTATCTGTAAGCCGGTATTAAACGGCTCTGCGGACATCGCAGGCATATTTCTCCCTTCTGCTTCATATATTTATAGGGAATCGCAGATGGGGAGGAGGGCCCTATGGAGGACCTAAATACTGCCGGAGGGCGCACGCACAAGGTGGCGATGAACAACCGCAGGACATGCGGCATCACCGGCGTAAACGATGTTCTGTCCTTTGACGTGCATGAAATCCTTTTGGAGACGGAACAGGGCATGCTCATGATCAAGGGCCAGGAACTGCATGTGAGCAGGCTGATGCTGGACAAAGGCGAAGTGGACATTGACGGCAGGATCGACAGCTTCACTTATTCGGACGTGGCGGGCGGAGCCCCGGGCAAATCGGAATCCCTGCTTTCCAGGCTGTTTCGGTAGGACAGGGGGAGCCGGACGATGTCTGAGGAAAATGTATTTTTGCTGTACGCCTTTGCCTCCGGAATCCTGATTACCTTCGTCTATGACATCCTGCGGATTTGGCGGAGGGTGCTGCCCCACAGGGGGCTGCTGGTATCCCTGGAGGATTTGGCTTTCTGGATTTTTTGTGCTCTGTACATTTTTCAGCTGATGCACCGGGAGAGCAACGGCAGCCTGCGGTGGTTTGCGGTGATGGGGGCTCTGGCGGGCATGTTTTTGTACAAGAAGACAGTGGGCAGATTTCTGGTCCGCTATCTGTCCATGGCCCTGTGCCATGTGCGGGATCTGCTGTGCCGCATTATGGGTTTTTGCCTGCGCCCTGTGGGAAAAGCGGGCCATGCGGCGGGCGGCGCACTGGGGCGCCTGTTGAAAAAGACCCGGTCATATTGTAAAAACAGGTTGAAATATTATGGAAAACTACTTAAAATAAAAATCAGGAAGCAATAGGACAGGGATCCGGGAGGAAATTATGGCGGAAAAGCGGACCAGAAGAAAAAAAGCGGCATATCGCAAAAAGGTACAGAACCGTTTCAGCATGTTTCTGGTAATGCTTGCTCTGCTGATGATCCTGGTGGCAGTGTACGCCAGCAGCATAAAGCTGCAGGAGAGGCTGGACACGCTGGAGACTCAGTCTGTTGCTCTGCAGGCACAGATTGACGCAGAGAAACAGCGGGCGGAGGAGATTGAACTTCTTCGAAAACGCTCTCAGACCAAGGAGTACTATGAGGAAATTGCCAAGGAAAAGTTGGGCCTGGTCAATGGAGACGAGATTGTTTTCAAGGCTGAGTAAGAACGGAATTTGGGGAAACAGGAAGGGGCTTTGGCGTATGCCGAAGCCCTTTTAGCAATATCAAACCAGTAAATGACAAGATACGAGAAGCCTTTCGGGCGCGGATATGCTATCATAAATTTATACAGCATTGCCTCAGGGGCGGCGGGACGGGCGTTACGGGGCTGCAGGAAGCATGACTATTGTATTTAGAAAGGATGTAGCGATATGCGTAAGAGATGGCAAAGAACATTGGTTGCTGCGCTGACGGCAGGACTGGTAACGGCGGCGGGCCTGGCCTGCAGCGGCTGCTGCCTGGCGGCGGAGCCGGGCCCTAATCTGGTAAAGTGCCCGGATTTTGCAGAAGGGGAGGACATTTCTCCGTGGTACAGGGATCGGGGGAACGCCACCATCACCGCCGAGGCAGGCGCCGAGCCTGTCTATGGAGACGTGGCCAGTTATGGCAAGATCACCGGCCGGACCACCAATTATGAATGTTTTTCCCAGGACGTAACGGGTCTGGTGGAGAAGGACAAGGATTATGTGTACAGCTTCTATGTGATGCTGGACGCCGCCGATTATGGGGATGCCCCCTCCCAGCAGCGCTGCGTGGAGATCTCCCCCTATATCACGGCGGACGGTAATACGGTTTACAGCCAGGGATGCAGCGGTACGGTGAGCCAGGTGCTGGAACCGGGGGTTTGGACCCATTTCACAGGGACATATACTCCCACCTGGTCGGGAGAATTGGAACAGGTGGTAATCAGGATCCTGGAGCAGGGGACCGAATACGGGCAAGGGGAAGGCGTGATGGGTACATATTATATGACGGGTATGGAACTCAGAGCACAGGAAGCGCAGGTAAGCGTGATCCAGACGGATGTGCCCCGGCTGCGGGACGCAGTGCCCGGGGAGCTGGGCGAAGCATTTACCATAGGGACTTCCATCGTCAATTCCGATCTGAAGGATGGGGATACCATGGCGCTTGTGACCAGGCATTTCAATGCCATTACCCTGGGCAATGAGTTAAAGCCCGATGCCATGTTCGGCTACAGCAACCAGAAATGCCCCGGCACGGAGACGGTCACATTGAACGGGGAATCCCTGGAAGTTCCCAAGATGGATTACAGCCGGGCCGAGAGGACATTGGACGCCATATACGACTGGAACCAGAACCATCCGGATGATCTTATCAAGGTGCGGGGCCATGTGCTGGTATGGCATTCCCAGACGCCGGAGTGGTGGTTCCATGAGGACTATGATCCGGATAAGCCCTATGCGGATACCGATACCATGAACCGCCGCCTGGAATGGTATATCAAGACCATGGCGGAACATTTCACCGGCCAGGACAGCAAGTACCATGGTATGTTTTACGGCTGGGACGTGGTCAATGAGGCTGTCAGCGACGGCGTTTCCCGTTACCGCAATGCTGCGGAGAACAGCAGCTGGTGGGCTGTGTACCAGAGCAATGAATTTATCATCAACGCGTTCCGCTACGCCAATCAGTATATGGACCCGGCAGTGGAACTGTACTACAATGATTATAACGAATGGTTTACCGCCAAGAGGGCCGGGATCGTGCAGCTGCTGAAAGATGTGCAGGAAGCCGAGGGAACCCGGATTGACGGTATGGGTATGCAGGGACATTATCAGACCGTGGGCAGCCCCACCATGGAGGAATTTGCCAAGGCGGCCAGAGCTTATGCGGCCGTAGTGGGACAGGTGCAGATCACGGAACTGGACATGAAGGCCAGCAGCAATTATGACGGCACAGAGGCCACCCGGGAGGCAGAGTTTGCCACCCAGGGCCTGCGCTACAGGGAATTGTACGAAACGGTGAAGAGCCTGCGGGAAGAGGGGGTGAACATCTCCAATATTACCCTGTGGGGGGTTGTGGACAAGAACTCCTGGCTTCAGACCTTCAACGCCGTGGGAGGCGCGGCGGACGGCAAGAACAAACAGTGCCCTCTGCTGTTTGACGATGATTATCAGGTAAAACCCGCTTACTGGGCCTTTGTGGACGGCAGCAGGCTGGAAGCGGCAGAGGAAAAGCCGGAGGAGAGTGAAGAAATGCCAGCAGATCCGGCGGAGACCACATCCGCAGCGGAGGATCCGGCGGAAGAATCCAGCGCGGAGAGCCCGGCTTCGGATACCCAGAGCCAGGTTCAGGAAAATGCTTCCGTCCAGTCCCGTGAGCCTGACACTTCGGCTTCCGGGGGAAGCAGGGTGGGATTGTACGCTGCATTGGCGGCGGTCTGCGTGGTTCTGGCGGCAGGCGCGGTGGGATTTGTTCTGGTCCGCAGAAAAAAGGATAAGAAATAAGGGATGCAGACAGGGAAAGGAGTCGTGCCGTATGTTTGGTTTATTTGGCAAAAAGGGGGAATCCCCGGAGGAACGGCTGGCGGAATGTCAGCAGAAAAGGGATTGGGCAGGGCTGGCCAGGGCCTATTATCAGATGGGTGTGGCCGCCATGGAACAGCAGGAGTATAACCGGGCCCAGTTATGGCTGAGCCGGGCGGATACCATTTACAGCGCCGATGATAAGGTTTATAAAAAACTGGGAGAAAAGTTGATGGATGACTGCTCTGAACGCATTGGAAAGTTGGAAGAAGCCTCCCTGCTGTACAACAATATTCCCGCTCAGGTGGAAGAGATGACTGCGGATCTGGGAGATTCCAAGGTCCGGGTATGGGGCCTGTTATCCCTGGCCCGGCTGGTAAAACTGGGAGAGCGGCTGGGGTCCCTGCCCGGATGTGAGGCTCTGGGCAAGCTGGGATGGGCCGTGGACCTGGTACTAAAGTCTTTCCAGGAAGCGCCTACGGAGGAGGAGTTTTACGGTCTGCGGGACCTGTGCGGCGCCCTTTATGAACTGGGGGATTCTCCTGCCTTCTGGGGAGCGGGAAGTCAGATTGAAGTGCCCGGCGGTGCGCCTTTCCAGATATTTGACCTCAACGGCATGATGGGCGTCCATCTGGAGATTGACGCTTATCTGGACGGGCATTTGAGAATGATCTGCGCTCTGGGACAGGGGGAAGAGTCTCCTGTACCGGAGACCGGCATCATTGCCGGGGCTTTATTGCCCGATTACCATGTCCGCTCCGGAGCGGGAAAACCGGAGGAGGTTCCCGGAATCAAGGCGGAACTGGACCGGATGTGGAGCGACTACCATTTTGTATGTTCGGATTTTACCTGGGAACAGGTGGGGCAGAAGGTTCGGGAATATAAAGAACTGGATATTTTGGGAAACTGACCGGAATTCCCGGTGATCTATCCGGAGAAGCGGACAGAGGAAAAGTTGTCAACGAAAAAAAAGAAAAGCGATCCATATTTTGACAAAAAGTATGGACCGCTTTTTGTATACTTTTGAATGCCCCATGGGGCGCGAGGAAAGTATAGGGAGCAGGTGATAGGATGTTGACAACGGCAGGCAGGGAGAAACAGGAACAGCTGAGCATAATGCTGTCAGACTATGGAAGAGGAAGGCTCTTGGCCTATGCGGACAGCTTTCGGGAATTGTCCAGAAGCTATCGGGGGGAATCGCCCTGGGAGAGAGCCGGGCAGCGGGAGGGCGCGTCCCGGCAGCAGGTACTGGAGGAGCGCAGGCTCTGGGAAAACAGGCAGGTGCTTTGTGACAATCTGGAGGAGATGTCTCAGATTATGGCCAGGCTGGCGGCGGAGGTGTTTCGCTTAACGCCTCTTCCTCTGCGGGAGGAAAAGCTGGTGGCGCGGGCCCTGAAGCAGGAGGGGATCACCGTGCTGGATCTTTTTTACATTGACCCGCCCGGGCGGGAGGAGGCCCCGGAGGAAGGGGAGGATCCGGAAAATGCAGGGAGTACGGCGGGAGCCACTCTGGGACTGCATCTGCACACCCAGCGGATGGTGGGGCATGGCAGTCAGGAGGTGGCGGACATGCTTTCGGTGCTGCTGGGACGGCGGCTGGTGGTGTCCGTTACCAGCCCCCAGTTCATCGAAGAGAGGGAGGGTACATACCTGTTTGTGGAAGAACCCCGTTTCGTGGTACTGTCCGGCAGTGCCCGGGCCGTGAAGGAAAATGAGGCGGTCTCCGGGGACAATTATTCCATTATTCAGTCTGACCGGGGCTGGATGACGGTATTGCTCTCTGACGGCATGGGCAGCGGCCCGGCGGCCGGAGCGGACAGCAGCCAGGTTTTGGATATGATGGAGAAAATGCTGGAGGCGGGATTTGAGACGGATATGGCGATGAGTCTGGTGAACAGCGCCCTGCTGGCATCGGAGGATGCGTCAGGCCGGCGCAATATGTCCACACTGGATGTATGCAGTCTGAACCTGTACCAGGGCATGTGTGTCTTTCGCAAGGTGGGGGCGGCGGCTTCCTTTTTAAAGAGCAACAGTTATGTGGAGCAGATCAGCCTGCCGGGACTGCCTCTGGGCGTTCTGGCGGCAGGGGAGGGGGAGGAGGCCCGGCGGGCCCTGCAGCAGAGCGTAAGCAGGGAACTTATCGACAATGACTATATCATCATGATGTCCGATGGGGTACTGGATGCGCTGCGGGAGAGCGGTTATGAGGAGGCCATGGTACATTATCTGGAGGGAATGCGGGAGCAGCATCCGGAGGAGATGGCCAGAAACCTTCTGCAGTTTGTACTGCGCTGCAGCCAGGGACGTATTATGGACGATATGACCGTGCTGGTGCTGGGTGTGTTTGACAGTCACAGATGAAAGGAAATTTAGCCTGGCGGATGATTGACATTTTGTAGTAAAATGGCTATCATAAGAATATGAATGAGCGATATTATGAACTGGAACAGCGGGTGATGGCGTATTGCAGGGCGCAGGGACTTTTTGCCCCGGGTGACGGGGTGGTGCTGGGTGTTTCGGGAGGGGCAGATTCTGTCTGCCTCTTATTTTCGCTGCACAGACTCCGGCGGGAACTGGGGATTCGGCTCTATGTGGTGCATGTAAACCATGGCATACGGCCCGACGCGGCTCAGGACGGAGCATATGTGGAGGAACTGTGCCGCAGGCTGGAAGTACCTTTCACGCTGGTGGAGGAGGATGTGCAGGCTCTGGCCCGGAGGCATAGGTGCTCTACCGAGGAGGCGGGACGGCAGGCGCGCTATCAGGCTTTTGACAGAGAGATGGAGCGGCGGCAGGCCCGGAAGGTGGCTGTGGCCCACAATGCGGGAGACCGGGCGGAGACCATGCTGTTCCATCTGTTCCGGGGAACCGGACTGGCGGGTCTGGGAAGCATCCGGCCGGTGCGGGGACCGGTGGTGCGGCCGCTGCTGGGACTGGAGCGGAGAGAGATCGAAGCCTATCTGGAGCAGCGGGGGATTTCCTATTGCCGGGACAGCACCAATGAGTCGGACGCCTATACCCGCAATCGGATCCGGCGGCATATTCTGCCTTATGCGGAACAGGAAGTCTGCATGGGCGCCACGGCCCATTTATGCCGTACTGCGGATATTTTCATGGAAATTGAGGATTATATGGAAGAACAGATCAGGCAGGCAGGAAGGCTGTGCCTGGACAGGGAAGGGGCGTTCCGGCTGGTTATCCGCGGCCCTGCTTTCGGAGATCTGCATCCTGCTCTGCAAAAAGGGCTGCTTCTGTCCGCGCTGAAAGAATTGTCCCCGGCTCACAGGGACATGGGAGCCGGACAGGTAAGCCAGGTGCTGGAACTGTGGATGCAGCCGGGCAACCGGGAGATCCATCTGCCCCAGGGAATCCGGGCGGCGCGCAGCTATGACTGGATTATTCTGGAAAGGCAGCAGGAGGCGGGACCCGGGGCAGCGCAGCCCTTTGCCCTCCAGGTCTCCGTCCCCGGGAATCTGGGCGAGAGCCGGATCTGCGAAGTGCCCGGGGGCTTTCTGCGCCTGACCCGCTGGGAGAAGGAGGATTTATACAGAAAGAAGATTCTGTCCGTAGATTTCGGTGAAAAAAGTACGAATCTTTTGGAAAATCGGTATACGAAATGGATGGATTGTGATAAAATGGAAGGACTATTGGAGTGGAGGACCCGCCGGGCCGGGGATTATCTGGAAATCCGCACTCCCCATGGCCCCGGGCGCAAGACGGTGAAAAGCCTATTTATTGACGGGAAAGTGCCCAGGGAGGAGCGGGACGGCATTCCCCTGCTGGCCCGGGGCAGTCATGTGCTGTGGGTGGCGGGTGGCCGGATCTGTGAATCCTGCAGGATCGGCAAAGATACCAGACAGGTCCTCCAGGTGGAATACGAAAGGTTATAGAGATACGAAAGGAGCAAATATGGCGGAGCATGTGGAAGTATTGATAACGGAAGAGGACGTGGATGCCAGGATTCAGGCCATAGGCGAGCAGATCAGCCGGGATTACCAGGGCCGGCAGGTACATCTGGTATGCGTGCTGAAGGGCGGCAGTTTTTTCATGTGTGAACTGGCCAAGCGCATCAGCGTACCGGTGTCGCTGGACTTTATGTCCGTGTCCAGCTATGGCAAAGATACCAAATCCAGCGGCGTGGTCAAGATCGTGAAGGATCTGGACGAATCCCTCAAGGACAAGGATGTGCTGGTGGTGGAGGATATCGTGGATTCGGGCCGGACATTGAGTTACCTGCTGGAGATGCTGCGGGACCGGGGACCCAGATCCCTGCGTCTCTGTACCCTTCTGGATAAGCCGGAACGCAGGGTGGTGGACGTGCATGTGGACTACACCGGTTTTCAGATACCGGATGAGTTTGTGGTGGGATACGGCCTGGACTATGACCAGCGTTATCGGAATCTGCCCTATATTGGGGTGGTAAAGTTTGAAACGGAAATGAATTAGGAGGCATCCATTGAAACAACATAGCAGATATTTCAGTTCTTATTTTATATTGATTGCGTTTCTGCTGGTCATGCTGGCGGTGATCTCTCTGCTGCGAAGACAGGAAAATGATTACACCCAGGCGCAGTTCGTTCAGGATCTGGACAGCGGCGTGGTGCGGGAAGTGATCATAATCCCCAACAGGGAAGCTCCCACCGGATATGCCCGGGTGGTGTTCGGGGATGTGGTCCGGGAATTGTATGCCACGGATATCCGGGAAGTGGAGGCCCTCGCCAGGGAGCATGGCTATGAACCTACCGTGGAGGACATTGAACGGGAGAGTCTGTTTCTCACCACCATACTTCCCCTGCTGATCATTGCGGCCATGTTTATTTTCTTCTTTATGATGATGAACGCCCAGAATGCGGGCGGCGGCAACAGCAAGATGATGAACTTCGGCAGACACCGGGCCGTGCGGCTCTATGCCGGGGAAAATAAGACGGATTTCGGCATGGTGGCGGGCCTGAAGGAGGAAAAAGAGGAACTGGAGGAAATCGTGGATTTTCTGAGGTCTCCCGGCAAGTATACCAAACTGGGGGCCAGAATTCCCAAGGGCGTGCTTCTGGAGGGACCTCCCGGAACCGGCAAGACGCTGTTGGCCAAAGCCGTGGCGGGAGAGGCGGGCGTGCCTTTCTTCAGCATTTCCGGGTCGGACTTTGTGGAGATGTTTGTGGGCGTGGGCGCCAGCCGTGTCAGGGATTTGTTCGCGGATGCCAAGAGGAACTCCCCCTGCATCGTTTTTATAGACGAGATTGACGCCGTGGCCCGCAGACGGGGCACGGGTATGGGCGGCGGCCATGACGAGAGAGAACAGACTCTGAATCAGCTATTGGTGGAGATGGACGGTTTCGGCGTCAATGAGGGTATTATCGTGATGGCGGCCACCAACCGGGTGGATATACTGGATCCCGCCATTCTGCGTCCCGGCCGTTTTGACCGCAAGGTGGCGGTGGGCCGTCCTGACGTGCGGGGCCGGGAAGAAATCCTTAAAGTGCATGCCCGCAACAAGGCATTGTCCGAGAACGTGGACCTGGAGCGGGTAGCCCAGACCACGGCGGGCTTCTCCGGCGCGGATCTGGAGAACCTGATGAACGAGGCCGCCATCAATGCCGCCAAGAAGGACAGAGCCTTTGTGCAGCAGGAAGATATTGAGGCCGCTTTTGTAAAGGTGGGGATCGGCGCGGAGAAGAAGAGCCGCATTATCTCCGACAAGGAGAAAAAGATCACTGCCTACCACGAGGCGGGCCATGCCATTCTGTTTCATGTGCTGCCGGATGTGGGACCGGTGCACACGGTTTCCATTATTCCCACGGGCCTGGGAGCGGCGGGCTATACCATGCCCCTTCCGGAAAAGGATGAGATGTTCCTGACAAAGGGTAAGATGATGCAGGACATCATGGTTTCCCTGGGCGGCCGAATCGCCGAGGAGATCATTTTCAAAGATATTACCACCGGCGCGTCCAGCGACATCAAGAAGGCCACCAAGGAGGCCCGCCGTATGGTGACCCGCTACGGCATGTCCGACCAGATCGGTGTGATCTGCTACGACGATGACGACGATGAGGTGTTCATCGGCAGGGATCTGGCCCATGCCAAGAGTCACAGCGAGGCCATTTCCGGCGAGATTGACCGGGAGGTCAAGTCCATTATCGACCAGTGCTACACCAGGGCAAAAGAACTGATTCTGGAGCATGAGAATGTGCTGCACAGCTGCGCGGAACTTCTGCTTCAGAAGGAGAAGATCGGCCAGGAGGAGTTTGAGGCTTTGTTCCAGCCGGTGTAATGGCAAACGGCGTGTTTTCCTATATCTTCGGGAGTGGTGTAAGGATGGGCAGCCCGGGGCGGGAGCAATATAGAATATTGTAAGAAATGCACAAAAACAGATATGCCATTTTGTAATATTTGTGAAAAGTGAGGCTATGCAAATCCGGGTGGGCATGGTATTATAATATGCGTAACCCCCCAATACATTATATAGTTTTTTGCTATACCCCATAAGAAAGAAATACCTTCTCTAAAAAGGACAGCTTAGCGGCTGTCTTTTTTACTGATTTGCCGAACACTGTAAATAGTACTATAGTACTGGTTGAACCGGGGGATCAAACCCTTGCGCAGACAACCCTAATCTATTAAAATAAAAGTAATGCACATTATGCAGACCGGGAGGTAAAGGCATGGATATCGACTATATACGGAGAGTGGAACAGACCCAGATATACATGGCGACTATGCGTCCTGTTTTTAATAAAAGAGGTCTTTTCACCGACACCACCGAGGATTATGTGAGCCCTTCACAGCCGGCCCCTTACGACAGGGTGACTATTCGTTTCAGGACCGCAAGGCACAATGTGGACCGGGTGTTTATCGTGTGCGGAGGCCGGCGCCATCTGATGAGCCGGGCTGAGTCGGATGGGCTGTTTGATTATTACAGCTATGAACTCCAGCTGGAGAATGAGAAAGTCATATATCATTTCGAGGTGGAGACGGGCAAGATTTCCGGCATCTATGATGTGAGAGGACTGGCCCGGGATGTGAATGAATACTATGATTTCGTGATCCTGCCCGGCTTTAAGACGCCGGACTGGGCCAAGGGCGCCGTCATGTACCAGATCTATGTGGACCGTTTCTGCAATGGGGATCCCTCCAATGACGTGCTCACCGATGAATATACCTATATCGGGGAGCATGTACACCGTGTGGAGGACTGGAACCGATATCCGGCCCAGATGGACGTGCGGGAATTCTATGGTGGGGATCTGCAGGGAGTGCTGGATAAAATGGATTATCTCCAGGACCTGGGCGTAGAGGTGATTTATTTCAATCCTCTGTTTGTCTCCCCCTCCAACCATAAATATGATATTCAGGACTATGATTATATTGATCCCCATTTCGGACGCATTATCAGCGACCAGGGAGATCTGCTTTCTCCCGGGGACAAGGACAACAGCCATGCCAGCAGGTATATCGACCGGGTGACCAACAAGGCCAATCTGGAGGCCAGCAACAGCCTCTTTGTCCGGGTGGTGGAGGAGGCGCACCGCCGGGGCATGAAGGTGATTCTGGACGGCGTGTTCAATCATTGCGGTTCCTTTAACAAGTGGATGGACCGGGAGCGGATCTATGAATATGCGCCGGGATATGAAAAAGGGGCCCATGTGTCCGGAGACAGTCCCTATAAAGACTATTTTGCTTTCTTCAGCAGCAACTGGCCGTATAATAAAGACTATGACGGCTGGTGGGGGCATGATACTCTGCCCAAATTGAATTACGAAGGTTCCAAGGCGCTGTTTGACTATGTGCTGCACATCGGCGCCAAATGGGTGTCTCCCCCTTATAATGTGGATGGATGGCGTCTGGACGTGGCGGCGGACCTGGGGCATTCTCCTGAGTTCAACCATCATTTCTGGCAGGAGTTCCGCCGGGTGGTCAAGGAGGCCAACCCCAATGCCATCATTTTGGCGGAGCATTACGGCAACACCAGGGAGTGGCTGCAGGGGAATGAATGGGATACCGTGATGAATTACGATGCCTTTATGGAGCCGGTCACATGGTTCCTCACAGGCATGGAGAAGCACAGCGATGATTTCCGGGAGGATCTGCTGGGCAATGCGGACAGTTTCTGGGGAGCCATGAAGCATCACAGTTCCAATCTGGCCATGCCCAGCTGGCAGGTGGCCATGAATGAGTTGTCCAATCACGATCACTCCCGTTTTTTGACCCGCACCAATCACAAGGTGGGGCGTACCGGCACTCTGGGGCCGGAGGCGGCGGACCAGGGCGTCAACAAGGCGGTGTTCCGGGCTGCGGTGGTGATGCAGATGACTTGGATGGGCGCTCCCACCATCTATTATGGGGATGAGGCGGGCCTGTGCGGCTTCACCGATCCCGACAATCGGAGAACTTATCCCTGGGGGCATGAGGATCATGAATTGATTGCCTTCCACAGAGAGATCATACGCATCCATAAGGGCAACCAGGAGTTGAAAACCGGTTCTATCAAATATATTGATGCCGATTATAACTATCTTGCCTACGGCCGTTTCAGCCGCCGGGAGCAATGTGTGATTCTGGTGAACAACAACCAGCATGAACTGGAGAAGGAAGTGATGGTCTGGGAGGTGAACATCCCCCGCAGCGGCGTCATGGTGCAGCTGATCCAGACAACCGAGAGGGGTTACAGCCTGGAGCCTGTGGAGTATTCCATTTTTGCCGGCAAGATTAAGGTATCGCTGCCTGCCTTTTCGGCAATGATTCTGAAATACAGGGGACAGTGACAGACGGCGCCTTCTCCGGGGCATTTCCCGGCCGCATTATAAAAGCAGCGGCCGGGCATGATAAGTTTTAAAATTAAATGCGACAAGAGGTATTAAAGCCTCTGCCGCATTTATTTTTTACGGTAGATAATAGTAAAAGCATAGTGCGGTAGAGCATAAAAACTCTATCGCACTATTTTTTTATCCAAAAATAGGAAAGGAGCGTGGGGCAATGGCAAGGAAGTACAAAAGGCTAAGCTATGAGGACAGGAAGAGAATAGAGGCTATGTGTAAGGCTGGCAGCAATGCAGAGGCTATAGCTGATGCGGTAGGCGTACACAGAGGCACTTTATACCGGGAGCTGCAAAGAGGCGGGGCAGAGAACGGAAAGCGGCAGCAGTACAGCGCAGAACTGGCACAGCAGGCAATATAGCCAGAGTGGACGAAAGAGAGGGAAAACATGGAAAATACAGGCTATGACATTCTGAAAAATCCACCAGAAAGCGGCGTAGTAATTGATGCTTTTTATATAACAAAAGATAAGATCAGAAGATATAGAAAAATCGGGTGTAGCATTTCGGGCGGTTCTGACAGCGACATACTTTTAGACATGGTAAGCAAGCTGGACGGGGAAAAGAAAGTACAATATGTATTTTTCAATACCGGGATTGAGTACAGGGCAACGAAAGAACACATACAGCTTTTGAAAGAAAAATACGGGGTAAAGATAGAAGAGATAAAGGCAAAAAAGCCAGTGCCTATAAGCTGTAAAGAATTTGGAGAGCCTTTTATTTCCAAAACGGTAAGCGCATTTATAGAGAGGCTGCAAAGAAACGGTTTTCAGTGGGAAGATAAGCCCTTTATAGAACTGCTGGAAAAGTATTGCACGGAAATATCAGAAAGTGAGGCTATAGACAAAAACGGAAGAATTAAAAAGGGTATAGGGGAACACCAGAACAGATATTTTAAAGGCTGCTGTGCTGCGCTGCGGTGGTGGTGTAATGAGTTTGGAGAGAAAAGCCAGTTTAACATATGCAGGAATAAATATCTAAAAGAATTTATGATAGAGAATCCACCGACAGACTTAAAAATATCTGATAAGTGTTGCACATGGGCGAAAAAGAAACCCGTGCATGAATGGATAGAAGAAAACAAAATAGAGCTTAATATGTTCGGAGTACGAAAGGCAGAGGGCGGGCAGAGATCAGCGGCATATAAAAGCTGCTTTACGGAGAACGCAAAAGGCAGCGGCGTAGACGAATATAGACCGCTTTTCTGGCTGAAAAAAGAGGATAAAGAGGAATACGAAAGACATTTTGCAATAAAGCATAGCGCTTGTTATACAGTATACGGACTGCCGCGTACAGGGTGTGCATGTTGTCCTTTTGGTAGAGAGTTTGAGCAGGAATTAGAGGCAGCGAGGAAATACGAGCCTGCGTTATATAAAGCTGCCTGCAATATATTTAAGAAGTCATATGAGTATACCAGAAAATACAGAAGATACAAAGAAGAGCGGGAGAGGGAAGAGAAGAAAGACAAAAGCGGTCAATTAAGTTTCTTTTAAGAAGAAAGCGCCGTTAGCTCAATGGTTAGAGCGCCAGCCTTATAAGCTGGGCGTGGCTGGTTCGATTCCAGCACGGCGTACTTGTAGCAGGCATGGCGAGCCTGCGGCAGATGCAGCAGGCGAATAGCTGTTATCTGTATACCGTAGAAAAATAGCAGCGGTCATACCAGCTAGAGAGTATGTAGGCGGTCAACAGGTTTTTAAGCAGCTTTTTTAAGGTGAAAAAGCGCCCATACGGTAAATATACGCCAGAACAGGAGAGCGGCAGCAGTGAAGAGACAGAGAGCGCCGCCCGGAGGGAGAGTTTAGGGGATTTGGCAAGGCAAGGAATATATCACGGCAGCGGCAGCAGGCGTAACATGGCTGCCGCTGAAAGAAAGCGGGAGAGCGGCAGGGCATGAGGTATGCAGTGATTATTTATACAGATACAACCAGCGAGGCGGCTATAGCTGATTACATGCAACAGCGCCGCTGGGACAGGCAGAGGGAACGCAGACGGCGGCAGCGCCGCCAGTATTTCCTTAAGCAGCGCTTAACGGGCGTATTCCTTTTGGTGTTTACCGCCCTGGCGGTTATGGCGACAGGCGGCGACGCAACAATAGCGATCATTACAGTACCGCTGGGGCTGTATCTGGTATTCACTAAAGAAATGCTTTTAGCGAATGATTTTTACCGGGAAACGAAAGAGAGGGACACAGAAAAGAAATGGTACAGATATTAGAGCTTTTCGGCGGCATAGGTAGCCCGCGCTGCGCACTGCGCAATATAGGCATACCAGTAAAAGCTATTGATTATGTGGAGATAGACGAAAAGGCGGTACGTTCCTACAATGCTATGTTTTCTGATGAATTGGAGTATAAGACACAGAGCGTAGTAGGCTGGAATTTAAAGCCGGATATTCTGATACATGGTAGCCCGTGCCAAGATTTCAGCATAGCGGGACATCAAGGGAAAGCGACGGCAGAGGCAGGACGTATAAACCGTGGAAAGGGAGCAGACAAGGGCAGCGGGACGCGTTCAAGTCTTATGTGGGAAACAATTCACATTATAGAGCAAATGGGAGAATGGAAACCTAAATACGTTATCTGGGAAAATGTCAAAAATGTATTAAGCCGTTACATGCGGGTAAATTTCAATCGGTATTTATCAGAAATGGAGCGGCTGGGGTATAGCAACAATTTTGAAATACTGGACGCTAGAGAGTTCGGGCTGCCGCAGGCACGGGAAAGAGTTTTTACAGTGTCGGTACTGGGAAATGAGAAATTTTGTTTTGATGATCTGATAAAAACGCCTATGCAGAGTATTGACAGATTTCTTTTAAAAGATGCGCCGCCAGTATATGACGTAACACAGCCGAGCGTATTAGAGGCAATAGGCAAAAAGGGAATACGGCGGGCGACGGTAATAGAGGACTACGCATTTACTATTACTGCAAGGCAGGACAGAACGCCAGCACAGGTAATAGATATGGGAAACGGGCGTTATAGGTATTTGACAGAATTAGAGTGCTGGCGCTTGCAGGGTTATACAGATGCAGATTTTAACGCAGCGGCAGCAGTACATAAAAGAGTAGGGCGCTATACAATGCCGCTGTATAAGCAGGCAGGAAATAGTATACCAGTAACGATATTTGAGAGTTTGTTCAGAAAAATGATTCTGGGAGAGACGGAAGAAAGCGGGGCGAGAAATGGCAATATTTAGGGAAGTGCGCACAGAAGTATATTGTGACATATGCGGCGAGTATGTCATAGGCTGGAAAAGCCCCGGTATTGGTGTAAGTAGGAGCTGGGCGGCGTACTTTGCACGGGAAGAGGGCTGCACAACGGGCAAAAAGATTATATGTAAAAGCTGCCGTATAAGCAGGCGCATAGAAAAATGTAGTCTGCAAAAGAAATGCGGCGAGGCGGGCAAGGACGCAGACGGTACTTGTCTGGGAATTGGGAAACAGTTTGACGACGAGCTTATAGAGCAGTGCAAGCGCTGTATAGCGTGTACTTCTTTTAATTGGGAAGAGGAAAAGGAAAGGCTAAGCATAAACGGAAAGAATAGAAAGCGGGGCAGGCAATGAGTAAAGTTTACATACGCAGCCAGAAAAAAGACGGGCTGTATATTTTCGACAATACGCAGGGGATTAGATACAGCACACAGGACAAGGAAGAGAGTTTTTTCTTATCCCCATTGTTGGAAAGCGAAAAGCAGACAGGGAAAAATTGTATTTTCCTATATTTCAGTAGCGGGGGATGCCGCAAGCTGGGGGAGTATGAGAGCAAAGAGCGCTGTTTAGAGATCATAGACGAGATACAGGGCGTATGCGGGCAGTATTTATATGCGCCGGGCAATACAGGCTTTCTGATAGGCAGCGAGGCTACGCCGCCTATGGCAGCAGTGATACCGCGCTTATATCAGATGCCGGAAAAGTGAGGGCAGGGCATGGACGGAAACGACGAGGAACGCAGCGCACTTATACACGAATATTACCAGATATACAGAGCATTACAGAAGAGGCGCAGCTTAAGAGAGCATAGCCATTTTGATATATACGGCAATAACCTTATTGAAATCTGGGAGTATGCAGGAGAGAGGCGCGGGCGCTGTATCTGCAAAGTGAAAGAAGATACAGAAACAGCCTGCTATAAGCGGGCAATAGAAATACTGATAAGTTATGGCGGGAAAGGAGATCACGCAAAGTATGAGCAAAAAGCGGAACAAAGGGCAGGATAAAAAGCCGGACTTTCTGGCAGACCTTAACGCAGGGATTCTGGACGATCTGACGGAAAGAGGCAGGATAAGCAACGCGGCAGGACTGGCGGGAGAGCTTACGGAGCTGGAAGAGGTAAAGGACATATGCGGGCTGCGGTTTAACGGCTATCTGGCAAAGATCGAGACGAAAAGACAGAGCGGAGTTATTGACGAGGTAGTAGTAGCCTTTACAGAGGCAGCAGTAGACCGGGGAAAGACCGGGGACGGGCTGCGGCTTGAAAGTTATTTCCTGCCGGGCAGCAGGCTTTTAATATCCGGGCGGCAGCAGGCGCTTAAAGATTTTAAGAGCGGTAAAGTGCTGGTATTCATTCTGGCAGAGTACATAGGCTTAAGCCCTAAAGCAATGCTGCAAAATGACATAGCGCTTGTGGGTGAGCTGAAACATAAGCCGACATACCGGGAGACACCGAGGGGCAAGCGTATTTCTGATATTTTCGTAGAGGTTGAGAATGTGCTTACAGGGACAAGTTGCTATATTCCGTGTATCTGCTGGCAGGAGAACGCGGACGAGGTAGCGAACTGGCAGCCGGGCGATAAGGTTAAACTGCTGGGAAGATGCCAGAGCCGGGAATATATGAAAGACGCAGAGGCGGGCAGGGAAGTAAGGACGGCTTACGAGATTTCAGTAAGTTTCATTAAAAGGACAGGAGCGGCAGGAAATGGCAGAAAGAATGTCGGATATACGGGAAACTAAAGATATAGCTGATCTTTTTGGATTCGATATATTTCAGCATTGTTACATGATCTGCGGATATATAACATGCTGCCGGGAGTGCAGATTTTTAACAGAGGACACAATGACAGATTTAATGAAAAGGACAGGAGAGGCAGGAAATGAGATCAAAAACAATCATAAATAGCAAAGGGCAGCGGCAGGCGACGCGCATAGAAATACCGATAGAGGGCGCAGGCGGCGAACTGGGGCAGCGGGCAGTCATAAATTTAACTTCCCTTATAGCCGGACTTAAAAACATGAAAACAGAGCAGGACGTAGTAACGCATTACCATATAATTTGCGGTTTTGCTACATGCTGCGAGTTGTGCGGATTTATGACGGAGAAAAGTACAAATGATCTGATGCACATGGTAGAGCATCTGGTAGAAAACGAGCTTGCCAGAGTGGAGGCAGAGGGGAAAGGCGGGCAGGAATGAGGACAGTATACATATGCAGCCCGTACAGGGCAAAGGACTGCGCGGAGCTTGACAGGCACATAGAGTATGCACAGGCGCTTACAAAGCAGGCGATAGAGGCGGGCTTAGCGCCGATCACGCCGCATTTATACATGACACAATGCTTAAATGAGGACAAGCCGCAGGAACGGGCGGCAGGAATGGCAGCAGGCTTAGCGCTGCTGGAAAAATGCGATTTTGTGATCGCGGGCGTTAAGTACGGGATAAGCGAGGGCATGAGCCGGGAAATACAGACGGCAGATGTACTGGGGATTGAGGTAGTAAATGCAGATAAGCTGCGCTATTACATGAAATGTAAGGAACGGCAGACAGAGGCTAAAGCGTGGGACTACGCTAAAGTATGCGCCTGTAATTTCTGCATAGGCAGCCGCTTACATAGCTGTACTGGTTACGATTGCAGGGAGCCATATAACAAGGCTTTTGAATATGCAATGAAACATTCAAATTTACTGTAAAGGAGATCAAGAGAAATGAGGAAATTAAGACGCGCAGTATTAAGGCATGAGGCAAACAGATTGAGCCGCCACGGGAGAAACGGGAAAAGCATTGCTATTTTCCGTAGCCTCTGGGACGACTACAAGGAGCTGAAACAGCACAAGGAACTTGCGCAGAAAGAAAAGGGACTGCTGGCGCAGATCGGGAGCCTTAAGAGGGCGCGGAAAGCAGCAGCCCTGTAGATTCGCATTAAATGAGAATAATTTAATAGCCCCTACGGTACGGGAATACCATAGGGGCTAAGCTATACAGCTTTTTACAACCTATATCCAGTATATCACTGTATGGCGAAATGTCAAGTAATACGCGGGCGCAAGCCCGTTTTACCACTTGATAAAACTATTAGCTTTCCGACCAGATAGACCTAAAAGGAGTAAAAAATATATGCCATACATTGAGAGGATAACAAGGGCGGGTAAGACCATAGAGGTAGAGCGCTATTTTACAAGCAGATATAAAAAGCAGGGGATAAAGAGGGGGGATAAGGTAAAGCCCACCACAGAGCAGCAACAAAAGATCAATACAAGGCAGGCAGAAAGAAAGCTGCGTATTCTGATAAATGCCAACTATGGATATGGGGACTATCATTTAGTGCTGGACTACATACGCAGGAAAGGGGAGCCGCCACGGACAAAAGAGCAGATGCGGCAGGACATAGATATATTTCTAAGGGAGTGCCGGAAAGAGTATAAAAAGGCTGGGTTAGAGTTTAAGTATATTCATGTTATGGAGATCGGGGACAAGGGAGCCAGACACCACCACTTAGTTATAAACCAGATAGATACAAAGATATTGCAGCAGTGCTGGTACAAGGCATATGAGGGGCATAACCGGGTAAAAGTCTTTCCTCTGGACGACAGCGGCAACTATGCTGATCTGGCGGCTTATCTGATTAAGTACACGGATAAGCACAGGAAAGAAGAGGACGGGGCGCTACAGGGTAAGCGCTGGAATAGCAGCAAGAACCTTGTAAGACCAGTGCCGGAAATACGGATAATTTCAGATCGGCAATGGTTCAAGGCAGAGCCGAGGGCGATAAAGGGATATTACGTTGACAAGGACAGCATAAGCAAGGGAGTACATAGCCCGGAATATTACGGCTACGGGTATTTCAGATATACATTAGTCAAATTAGAGGGAGAGGGGGGGATAAGATGCAGTATGTACGGATTGTGGTAATAGGCGTGGGCGTGGTGTTTCTGGTTCTTATGGGTGCTGTAATGTGCTTGGCAGCAGTGGCTATAGCACATGCCAGCGAGGATATGAGGAACTGGGAATACTGGAACGGCATAGACGACAGAAAGGGGCGCAGGGAATGAGGCAGAGGTTAAAGCACTGGTTATTCCAACGGGGCAAGAACTGTAAGCACTGCTGCCTATGGTGTGAGTATTACGATCTTTGCAGCGGGGAGATAGGACAGGAGCGGCAGACATATAAAGCGAGGATGCCAGACGGCAGGGAAATAGTCATAAAAACAGTACCAGAGAGAGAACGGCAGATACAGCGCCGCATTATGGAAAAATATATGTGGAAAGTGAGGCGGGAATATATGAGAAACTTTAGGCTGAACGACGAAAGCGGACACCAAGAGGCGCTATTTAGCTGGGCAGGGTATCAGCTGGGACGTATGCCGGAATTGGAATATATGTACCATGTACCAAACGGCGGCAAGCGTGATGCAGCGACAGCAACGGCGCTAAAGAGGCAGGGAGTAAAGGCGGGTGTGCCGGATATTCATTTACCAGTAGCACGGGGAGAGTACCACGGGTTATACATAGAGCTTAAGGCTGGAAGAAATGTACCAACTGAAAAACAGCTGCGCTGGCTAATCTTCCTGCGGCAGCAGGGATATTTTACAGCGGTATGTTATGGCTGGCAAGCGGCAGCAGAGCTGATAGAAAAGTATCTGCTGCGCATTAAGGATTTAGGAGAGGCGGGGCAGATATGGGGCAAGGAATAGGCTGTAAGATTTATCAGAACTGCGGCAGGGATTGTACGCACTGCGCAGCGGAAGAGGCAAAAAAGAAAGCCCGGAAAATGGAACCGAGGAAAACAACCATTTTTGAGGGAGAGCAGGCAGAAAAGCTGGCGGCTAAAGGTTTAAAGAACTATGAAACCTATAAATGCCCTGTATGTAACTGGATTGTGGCAGATCGGAAACTTACGGGCTTTAAAATATCTAATTTCTGCGAGAACTGCGGGCAGGCATTGGAAACAGAGATCACGAAAGAATAGGGCATATTAAGCAGCTGCGCCCGGAGGCGGCGCAAGAAAGAGAGGCAGAGAATGAAAGTTATAAGTTTGTTGAATTTAAAGGGCGGTGTGGGAAAGACCTTTACAACGGTGAATATGGCATACGAGCTGCACCGCAGGGGATATAAGGTACTGCTGCTGGATAATGACAAGCAGGGGAACTTAAGCAAGGCATACGGCAGATATGATGCGGAGAGCGTGGCGCCGATCACGAAACTTCTTTCCGGGGAATGGCAGGCGGCAGCAGAGCTGATACAGCGGACAGATTACGAGGGGATAGACATTATTCCTGCGAATATGTCACTTATGGGCGCTACGTGGCAGCTGACGACGGAAGAGACAGGGAACCAGATAGAACGGTATAAGAGGCTGGCACAGATGGACGCAGTGGGCGCTTATTACGATTACTGCATTATTGATAACCCGCCAGACATAGGGCTTAATGTGGTAAATGCGCTGACGATCACGGACGAGGTTATAGTACCTGTAAAAATAGACGAGTGGGCGTTAGAGGGTTTAGACATTCTGGCAGACCAGATAGAGGACGCAAAGCAGTTTAACCCGGCGCTGCATCTGCTGGGCGTTCTGATTACGGCATATCAGAACACAGACGGAGAGGCAGCAGGCAGGGAGTGGATAGAAACGGAAAAGAACGGTTATTCTTTACTGGGCGTTATCAGATATTCCGGGAAAGTGGCAGAAAGTACGTTTTTATTCAAGCCGATTTATGAATACAGCCCGTGCTGCGGAGCCGCACAGGACTATAAGAAATTCGTAACCAGATACACAGGGAAAGCGAGGTAAGGGAAATGGGAAAATCAAAATTTGGCTTTACGGATATTATGAACGCGAAAAGCAGGGCAGCAGGCATAGGCAATATAAGCGAATATACGGAAATCTGGTTAAGCCCGTATGATGTAAAGCCCTCTGAAAGCAATTTCTATTCACAGGAGAACATAGAAGAGCTGGCAGACAGCTTTTTGACCGTAGGGCAGCAGCAGCCTACAGTATTAGGCAGGGTAAACGGTGAATTTAAGATTGTGAGCGGACACCGCAGGAACCTTGCAAACATTCTGAACATTGAGCGGGGGCATGAGGAATTTAAGAAAGTGCGGTATCTGTACAAGGATATGACCGGGGCAATGTTTGAATTGTCTTTGCTGATCGGCAACGCATATAACAGGGAGCTTACGGCGTGGGAGAAAACCCAGCAGGCGCAGAGGTTGAAAGAGGCGCTTTTAAGGGCGAAAGACGAGGACGGGTTAGAGATCACGGGAAAGCTGCGGGACATTATAGCAGAGCTGATGAACGAAAGCCCCACGAATATAGCCCGCATGGATAGCATTAACAATAATGCCACGCCGGAGATCAAAGAAGAGTTTGCAAAGGGGAATATAGGAGTTACGACGGCTTATGAGGCAGCAAAGCTGCCGCCAGAAGAGCAGAAAGCCATAGCAGAAAAGGCGGCAGCAGGCGAGAACGTCCGGGCAAAGGAAATAGCGGCAAAGGTGGCAGAGAAAAAGGCAGGCGACAGCTACGAAACGCCGCACCCGGAAAGCATAACCTCTTTGTGCTATTCCTGCAAACAGTATAAAGACTGCAATGTGAAAACGGGTACTTGCGAAAAGTGCGATCAGTACATAAACAAGGCAGAGGCAGAGAAAACGGACGAACAGCGTTATAGCGAAGAGCAGGACAAAATAGACCGGGACACAAAGAAGAAATTGCAGGAACGGGCAGACCGGGAGAAAATGGAAAAACTGCCGAGCGACGGGAAAGCAGATCATAAAACGCATGAGGTAAAAATAGCCGTTTCTTACTATGGGGATATTGTAAGCGGCAAGAAAAGGTTTGAGCTGCGGAAGAATGATAGAGGGTACAAGGTGGGCGACAGCCTTAAAATGCTGGAATTTAAGGACGGAAAGCACACAGGGCGCACGATAGATGCAGATATTATTTATATGCTGGAAGATTATACAGGACTGGAAGAGGGCTATTGTATTCTGGGAATTGATGTTACCGCACACAGCAGGGAAGTGTCCGAAACGGACACCGGGGGGGGGGCAACTGCCGGGACAAATGAGCATTGAAGATTACCAGATAGGACAGGCAGCAGAGCCGGAAAGTGAGGCAGGCAATGAACAGCAGGAAGAGGAAAAAGAGGGATAAGCAGCGGGCGGTTACAATCGTTGTAGGCTGCGAGAAAACAGCAAAGGCAGAGGAATACCGAAAAATGCGGGAGAGCATAGAGTATCAGTTAAAAGCGGGCAGCGTTATTGTGCTGCCTGCCTATCTGCATGTTGAGGCGATCATACAGCAGCCGGGCAGCAGGCGTATTGTGATTAAGCAGGAAAGCGAGGTAGAGGCATGAGGGAGATTGTTTTAGAAATTCCTTTAGAGTACGCAGACGGCACAGAAGAAAAGATTTATATAAAGGCGTATGTAGGCTGGGATTTAGGAAACGGAGCCAGCATTACTACGGTAAATGAGCCGAGAATATTAAGCGATAAAGAAAGGGCAGAAATAGGGATATGAATTATAGACAGTGGAAAAAGAGATATAAAAAGTTGCATGGAGTAAACCCGCCTTTAGAACTGGATAAGCGCAGACAGCGCAGGCTTGCAAGAAAGGCAGTTAAGAGTATAAGCAGTATTGACTTTTCAGCTGTAGCCACAAGAGCAGCAGAGGCTATTACAAATGCAGCAGCGGCTTTTATGCGGGGGCTGGGCGGGGCTTTTGATTCAGCGGGGACGGTATGCAGGCGGGGCGTTTCATACATGATAAAGTTTATGGACGAGATCACAGAGGTGCTTACAGGGGCAGTAAGGACGTATATGGAATGGGTGGGAGAAATAGCAATATACATACTGGGGCTGCTGGCAAAGGGGCTTATTCTTCTTTCTACGCCTGTATGGATATTGCCGTATATACTGATACGGGATATTCTGCGGGACAATAACGGCGGGAAATGTGAAAAGCCGGATTGTGACAGCTGCCCGTTTCCACCATGCCAGAAAGGAGAGGGCGAACAGTGACGGATTTTTTATTGACAGTCATAATTATTTTGCTGCTGGCAATATTCGGACGGATTGACAGCGGATTCAAAGAAAGGAGTAGAAAAGATGCAGGAAACAGAAACTAAGGCAGCAGGCGCAGAGATCGTGGCAGGGGGAGAGGAAACAGGCGAAAGCCGGGTAGCACTTCCCGCCTCTGAATTTGAAGAGCTGATACAGAAAGCGGCAAGGGCAGCAGTGCGGGAATACAGAAAGCAGGAAGAAAAGGAAAAGAGGCAGAATAAGTATCACAATACCTTTACGCTTATGAAATGTTACCGTGATGCTGTTTTCCATATCCAGCACGCCGTAAGCGACGGCGAGCAGTTAGAGATTAAGGGAATGACGGAAGAACAGCAACGGGTATATCTGGAAAGCGTTAGGCGTAGCCGCTTTAAAACGCTGATTATGACAGCGCACATAGATACGGCAGTAGAAGAGATCGAGCGCAGGCGCAGGGCGGCAGGCAGAGAGGTAGAGTATAAAGCGTTTGAATTGTATTTCATGCAGGGCATGGAGTATGCAGAGATCGCAGAGGAACTGGAAACAGGGAAGAACACGCCGCGCCGCTGGGTGACAGCGATCATAAATGAATTATCTGTACTGTTATGGGGCATTGATGAAGAGCGGGCGAGGCTGTAGCTGGCAGCAGCCGGGTTGGTAATATCGTGGTAAAATCGTGGTGTTTACATGGTATTTCAAAAACTGTATAATGGTAACATGAAAAGAGTAGGCAGTAGCTTAGCCGTGACGCGGCAGCAGTAGTCTACTCTTTTTTTATTTCTTTAGCCTCCACCCGGCGCATGAAATCTAGGGCGCTGGGTATTGCAGAAAGGAGCGGGGACAGTATGAAAGCATGGGCTAAGAGTTTTTACTTATCGCAGGCGTGGGAGAATACCAGAGCCGCTTACTTAATGTCGCAGGACTACATATGTGAGCGCTGCGGGGAGCCTGCAAAGGTGGCGCACCATAAGCGCTACTTAACTAGAGAGAATATTAACGACGCAGGCATAACGCTAAGCTGGGACAACTTAGAGGCGTTATGCCAGGACTGCCATAACAAAGAGCATCATAAACGCAAGCCGCGCCTGCGGTATAAGTTTGATACAGCGGGCGGCATATCCCCCCTATCCGAAAATCAAAATTAAAGGGGGAAAATACCGAGGGGGATACCCTAAAATTACCCTCCGGGCGCGTGCATACGTGGTGTAGGGGGTGTGGTGGGGTGATCTGGCAGCGGCAGCAGGCGGCAGGAAAGAGAGGTAGAGGGAATGGCTGCGCGGAAAAAGAAAAAAGAAAACCGTATCAAGGACGAGAAAAAAAGACTTAAGGAAATATTTGCAGAGCTTGAAGAAAATAAGCGAAATTTAGTAACGCCGCTGATAGAAAAGGCTGCTTTTATGAGCATAGAACTTGACGACTTGCAGGAAACCATAGAGCAGGAGGGCTGGACGAGCGAGTACAAGAACGGTGAAAACCAGTACGGCACGAAAAAAAGCCCAGAGGCAGAGACATACATAGCATTAAGCAAGAACTATGCGGCAGTCATTAAGCAGCTGACAGAATTAGTGCCAGCCGCAAAAAGAAAGGCAAGCAGGCTGGCTGCCCTGCGGGACGAGTAGGCGGCAGTGCTGCCCTATAAGAATTATATCTATGAGTACCACGCAAAAATAAAAAGCGGCGAGATCGTAGCGGGGAAATGGATAAAGGCAATTTACAAGATCATTGTGGACGGGCTGGAAAAGCAGGAATATTTTTTCAATGCAAAGGCGGCAAATAAGGCGATCAAGTTTATTGAAAATTTCTGTCACCACAGCAAGGGGCGCAGTGATCTTATAAAGCTGGAACTATGGCAGAAAGCTATTATTTCTGTCATTTTTGGTATACAGGACGCAGAAAAAGTGCGCGTTTTCCGCGAAATTTTTATAGTTATCGGCAGAAAAAACGGAAAAAGTTTATTTGCCTCTGCCCTTATTGCGTACATGGCATTTTTAGAACCAGAATACGGGCAGGAAATTTATTGCTTAGCGCCTAAGTTAGATCAAGCGGCGCTGGTATATGACGGATTTCACAAAATGGTAAAGGCAGAGCCGGAGCTTTTAGAATTGGCGCGGAAACGGCGCAGCGATATTTACATTGAGGAAACGGAAAGTTTTGTTAAGCCGATTGCCTTTAATGCCAAGAAGTCTGACGGATTTAACCCGCAGCTGGTAGTATGTGACGAAATGGCGGCATGGAGAGGCGACGCAGGGCTAAAGCAATATGAGGTTATGAAGTCTGCTTTAGGAGCGCGTACACAGCCAATGATCTTAAGCATAAGCACAGCAGGTTATGAGAATGACAGTATATACGACGAGCTTATGAAACGCAGTACCAGCTTTTTAAAGGGAAACAGCAAAGAGCGCAGGCTTTTACCGTTTATCTACATGATAGACGACGTAGAGAAGTGGAACGACATAGAAGAGCTTAAGAAAGCTAACCCGAATATGGGCGTTTCTGTAAAAGAGGGCTTTTTCATTGATGAAATAGCCGTAGCAGAGGGCAGCTTAAGCAAGAAAGCAGAGTTTTTATGTAAATACTGCAATATCAAGCAAAACAGTTCTATTGCATGGCTGGAATATATGACCGTAGACCGGGCAGGGGTAGAAAAGACATTAGAGGATTTCCGGGACTGCTACGCGGTGGGCGGCATTGATCTTAGCCAGACTACGGACTTAACGGCGGCAAGTGTTGTGATCGAAAAGGGCGGCGTGCTGTATTCCTTTACACAGTTCTTTATGCCGAAAGACCGCATAGAGAGCCTGCAAGCCACGGACGGCGTGCCGTATGACATATTTGTAAAGAAAGGGCTGATAACTTTAAGCGGTGATAATTACGTCGATTACCACGACGTTTTTAAATGGTTTATTATGCTGCTGGAAGTGTACGGAATAAGACCGCTGAAAATCGGATATGACCGATACAGCGCCCAGTACCTTGTAAATGATATGAAAAATTACGGGTTCCATATGGACGACGTACATCAAGGCGAGAACTTAACGCCAGTTATCCGGGAATTTGAGGGAATCATTAAAGACGGCAATTTCAAGATCGCGGAAAACAGTTTACAAAAGACGCATTTCTTAAATGTTGCGCTTAAGCACAACATGGAAACAAGGAAATTCAGACCTGTAAAGATAGAGCAGCGGGCGCATATTGACGGTTTTGTATCTGTCATTGATGCAATGACGGTACGGCAGAAATACTGGGAAGAGTGCGGCGAGCTGCTGAAAAATGCCGCATAGAAAGGAGAGTAAGCGGAGTGAAATTTTTTGACTATTTATTCCACGGGAAAAAGCTGCAAATGATAGACAGCTATTTTAAAATGCTGAACGGCTACAGCCCGACGTTTACGAGCTTTAACGGCGGCGTATACGAAATGGATTTGACGCGGGTAGCGATCAACAGTTTTGCCACACATTGCAGCAAGCTAAAGCCGGAGATCGAGGGTAGCGCCCTAAAGCATCTGGAAAGGGTATTGCAGTATAAGCCTAACTATTTCATGGACACAACAAAATTCATAAAGCGTCTGGCGACGATCTTAGCGGTAGAACATACCGCTTTTATTGTGCCTATTGAGGACGAGGCAGGGAACCTGTGCGGCTTTTATCCCCTGCGGGCGCAGCGCTGCGAAGTGGTAGAGGCTGCCGGGCGGGTGTATCTGCGGTATCTTTTCGCAAACGGGGAGTATGGGGCGATTGAGTTTGAAAAAGTCGGCATAATGACTGACTTTGAATACAGCGACGACCTTTTCGGAGAGGATAACAGCACGCTTAAGCCCACAATGCAGCTGATACATACCCAGAACGAGGGCATTATTAACGCCGTGAAAAATTCAGCAAGCATACGCTTTATGGCAAAAATAGCAAATATGCTGAAGCCGGAGGACATAAGGGCAGAGCGGCAGAGATTTACAGAGGACAATTTAAGCGCTGACAATAAAAGCGGCATGATTCTTTATGATAACAAGTTTACTGATGTGAAACAGGTGGAAAGCAAGCCGTATACACCAAACGCGCTGCAAATGCAGCAGATACAGGATAATGTATGCACACATTTTGGTACAAACATGGATATTCTGCAAAACAAGTTTAACGAGGAAACATGGAACGCCTACTATGAGGGGAAAATAGAACCTTTTGCAATTCAGCTATCGCTTGTTATGTCAAACATGGCATTTTCACAGAGGGAGCTTGCACACGGGAACGCGATCACGTTTTCTTCTAACCGCCTGCAATATGCCAGCAATGCTACAAAGCTGCAAGTAAGCACACAGCTTTTTGACCGGGCGCTGCTTAACCGTAACGGCGTAATGGATATATGGAACATGCCGCACGTAGAGGACGGAGAAAAGTATTACATACGCAAGGAATACACGGAAGTAAGCCAGCTGGGAAAAAGCGAGGAAAAGCAGCCGATCATTATACAGCAGATGCCGCAGCCGGGGCAGCAGGCAGACGGGACGGAGCCGGGGGAAGAGCCAGCGCCGGACGATAAGGGACAGAAAGAGGGTGTAACAGATGCCGATTAAGCAGGACAGGGAGTACAGGACGCTGGCAGCGCCATTGTCGGCGCAGGCGGCGGCAAAGCGGATAGACACGGATTTTTACGTTGAGGGCTACGCGACGACGTTTGACAGCCCGTATCTGCTTTATGAGATCGAGGGTACAAAGTTTTACGAAAGAATAGACGCGCACGCACTGGACGGGGCAGACATAAGCGACGTAATTATGCAGTATGACCATGAGGGGCGCGTATTTGCAAGACAGTCTAACAATTCCCTTATTCTGATACCAGACCATAGGGGGCTTTTGATTGCAGCCGATTTAGGCAGGACGGATTTAGCGCGGGGGCTGTATCAGGACATACAGCAGGGAATGATAACTAAAATGTCGTGGGCTTTTACCGTGAAAAAGGACAGCTACGACAGGGCAACGCATACAAGGACAATATTGGAGATCAAAAAGGTTTATGATGTATCAGCCGTGAGCATACCAGCAAACGGCGGTACTGAAATAAGCGCCCGCAGTTTTGCACATAGGAGTTATGAGGCAGAGAGGCAGGAGCGGCTTTTACAGCGGGCGAGGCTACTAAAGATCAGAGCCAGTTTATAAAAAAAGAAAAGGAGATTGCAGGAAATGAACAGATTAAAAGAAATCGAGGCAAGGTTAGCCCAGATCAAGGGCGAGCTTACCACAAGGGCGGCAGAGCTGACAGAGGCAGAGATCGCGGCGCTGGAAACAGAGGTAACGGCATTGCAGGAAGAGCGGGCGGCATTGCAGGCGGCAGCAGAAAAGCGCAAGGCGTTACTGGAAAAGATCGCAAACGGCGAGCCTGTAGAGGGCGACGGGGGAGAAACAGCACCCGTAAATGTCCTGCGCAATTTCAAGCCTACAGAGAACAGCGACGGCGACAAATACGGCAGCCTGGCATACAGAAAGGCGTTTATGCAGTATGTCTGCCGTGGCGCGAAAATCCCGGCAGAGTACCGGGCAGACGCAGTAAGCAAGACCACGGACGTAGGCGCAGTTATTCCTACAACCGTGCTGAACCAGATCGTAGAAAAGCTGGAAAGCACGGGCATGATCTTAGCCCTTGTCACCAGAACGGCGTACAAGGGCGGCGTGGGTATTCCCGTTTCCACGGTAAAGCCCGTGGCTACATGGGTAAATGAGGGGGCAGGCAGCGAAAAGCAGAAAAAGGACATCAAGAAAGACGGCATGATTACTTTTGCATACCATAAGCTGCGCTGCGCGGTAGCCGTATCTCTGGAAGTTGACACAATGGCAATGAGCGCTTTTGAAACCCTGCTTATCAACAATATTGTTGAGGCAATGACAAAGGCGATTGAACAGGCGATCATTGACGGCGACGGGACAGGGAAACCGAAAGGAATTTTACAGGAGACACCCGCAGACGGGCAGACCATTGACAGCGCCGCGCCTGCCTATGCTGATCTGATTAACGCTGAGGCGGCGTTACCGCAGGCATACGAAAACGGGGCGGTATGGTGCATGAGCAAAAAGACGTTCATGCAGTATTACGGGCTGACAGATGCCAACGGGCAGCCGATCGGCAGGGTAAATTACGGGATCGCCGGAAAGCCGGAGCGGACGCTTTTAGGCAGACCTGTAGTGTGCTGCGATTATGTAAAAAGCTATGCGGCAACACTGGCAGCAGGCACGGCTTTTGCTTTCCTCTTCAATTTCAAGGATTATGTGTTGAATACCAATTACGCTATGGGCGTAAAGCGGTATGAGGACAACGACACCGACGACACCGTAACAAAGGGTATCATGCTGGCAGACGGCAAGGTAGTTGATAAAAACAGTCTGGTAGTTATCCAGAAACTGAAAGCGGCGTAAGCCGGGAATCAATAAGGCGGCTGGCGTTTCCTGCGCTGGCTGCCGGAAAGGGGAAACCATGAAAGAATATTTAGACGTTAAAGAGCTGGAAAGCTATAAAAAAGCTGATATACAAAAGCTGGCGCGTGATCTGGGTGTAAGCGACGCGGGGACAATCAAAGAGATTGCCGCCAGATGCGCGGCTGTAGAGATTGAGACAGGGGCGGGGGAGCCGCCCACGGAACCGGGAAAGGCAGCCGGAGAGCAGGCAGAGGAAAGAACCGGGCAGCAGACCGGGGACGGGGCAGGAGACACCGCAGGAGCGCCCCAGACGGGGCAGGAGACGGCAGAAAAGGACAAGGCGGCAGAGATCACAAGAGACACCGAAAAGGCGCAGGAAGAGGCAGGAAAAGCGGCAGGCGGGGTAAGGGTGGAAGTAGTAGCCAGATACTTAGACCAGCAGTTTAACCAGATCAAAGAGGCTGGGGAAGTCTTTACAGTAGACCGGGAACGGGCAGCAGTGCTGGTACATGAAAAAGTTGTGAAGATCAGAGAGTAAGCGCGGCGGGGCTGCGGTAAAGAAAGCGGGTGCATGGTATGGCGGCAGATGCCACTACATTAACAGAGAAAATGCGGGCGGCGCTGCGTATCAGCAGCACAAGCGCAAAGATTACGGAAGAAATAGAGGACTGTATAGGAGCCTGCAAAGCCGATCTTGCAAACGACGGCGTAAAAGCCATTGACGAGCGCGACAAGTTGATTATACGGGCAATAACGCTGTACTGCAAGGCAGAATTTGGGTACAACGGGAAAGCGGAGAAATTCAGACAATCTTATGATCTGCTTAAGGCGCGGCTTTCTATGTCAAAGGAATATAACACAGCGCCGCCCGTGTCCGAAACGGACACCACAGGCGGGGAAAGCGGGGCGCAAAATGGCTGAATGGGTAGACGAGATCATACTTGTAAAAGAGACAGTGCCAGCGGACGGCAGCAGGGTAGACGGCGACGGGTTCCCGGTGCAACAGAAAGAGGAAAAGCGTACTGTTTTCTGCAATATGAAATCTGTAGGCTATTCTGAATATTTCAAGAGCCAGCAGACAGGGAAAGTGGTAGAGGCGAAATGTGAGGTACATAAGGCAGACTATGAGGGCGAGGACACCGTAGAGGATATGGGCGGGAAACGTTTTTTTGTGCTTAAGACTTACGACATAGACGACGACACCATAGAACTTACACTAACTGATCTGCGGCATAAGGACAAGGAAATATAAAAAGCGGCGGGAGAACCGCCGCCATTGCTTACGAATTGTTATCAGATAAACGGAATTTAATAGTAATAGCAGCACCATAACTTTTAAAATAGCCGTTTTCATCACGATAGCCACCGTAAATATTGATGCCAGTTATTGCTACAAAGCGTTCAAGGTTATCGTGGAGATACTGCACTTGTGACTTTGGAACATTACCTATCTGTCTGTCATTTACGCATACAGAATAGGCAAGTTCGCCCTCAAAATCATATTGATTTAATGATATTTCTAAATATTCGTCAAAAGGTGCAGAGCGTTGTTTGATTTTTTTTAATAAAGTTTGCCGTGTAGGTCCCTTATCATTTTTGAAAGTAACACCAGCTACTTTTATTTCCAGATATTCAAATTGCTTTGTTACGTCTGGGACATCTGAAACGGTGGCAGGCTGGGTGGTTGTACGTTCTTTTGTAGAGACAGACGGCGTAAATGGTGCAGTTTCTGTAATATGCGGTGCAGGAGAGCTGGGTACTGGTGCTGCGGCGGGAGTTTCTGCCGTATCGCTATTTACTGCATTATCCGGCGCAGGGCGAGAAAACGAATTTTTGTTCGGGGGAGGTAAACGGTTAAAAGTTTGTAGCGTTTCTCTGTTTGTTTCTGCTACTGCTTTAGACGAGCGGAAAGCCAAAAATGCAAAAACACCACAGATAACGAGACAACCAATACCACCAGAAACAAGCCCACCAGAAAAGCCGCTGAAAGCGGACAAAAGAAACAGGACGGCAAGGCAGGAAAAGACTATAGTTTTCTTTTTCATAAAAAACACAACCTTTCTATCGTTTTTAAGAAAATTATAGAACAATGTCGAATTAAAAGCAACAGAAAGGGGGCGAATAAAATGGCAGAGTTTACTACGGTGGGACTGGAAGAAATAGAAAAAGCATTTTTGAGAATGGAAGAGGCAGCAGTTACAGCAGTACCCAAAATGCTTAAGGCAGGCGCTGACGTGCTGGTAGAGGCGCAGAGGGCAGAGGCACTGGCTATGGGGCTGAATGAAACGGGCGGCTTTGTTAAGTCAATTAAAGCAACTGCCGTAAAGGGAAATGATACTGAAAAATATGTAGACGTATATCCGCAAGGCAGAGCAAAGCACGGAAACGATAGAAAGGGCGACAAAAGCAACGTGCGTAATGCAACTATTGGATTTGTAGCAGAGTATGGGACGAGTAGCCAGCGGGCACGTCCATATATGACAACAGCAAACGCAAAGGCACATGAAAAAGTAATAGATGCCGAGCTTGAAGTATGGGAGCGCGAAAACAATGTGTAGCATAAAGGAAGTGATAGAAAGCGCCGGGTTGCCAGCAGAGAGGGGCGTATATACCGGGAAAAAGAAACCAGCCGCTTACTGTACTTTTCTGCGTTTGAATAAAGGCGCTGCGTTAAGGGCAGACGATAAAACCAGCAGCGGCAGGGAGCTATACAGGGTTACGCTTTTCTGCAAGGGAAACTTTGAAAAAAGTCTGGGGCTGCTTACAGAAAAAATGGAGGCAGCAGGCTTTTATATCAACGGCGTAGATACGGAACATTACGAGATAGAAACGGGGTACTGGCTTATCCCGGTAACAATCGAAATATTAAAGGAGTGAAAAAACAATGACATTAGGACTGAAAGACCTTTTTTATGCGATCTGCACGGAAAAGGACGGCGTAGAAAGCTACGGGCTGCCTAAAAAGCTGGCAGAGGCCATGAGCGCCGATCTTTCCGTAAAAACGGCAACGGCTGACCTGTACGCAGACGACGCGATCAGCGAGAGCGTAAAGGAATTTATTAACGGCACGTTAAAGCTGGGCGTTAAAGACCTTACGCCGGAAGTGCTGGCAGACGTTCTGGGGCAAATGGTAGACCAGAATAAAGTTGTATGGGCTGGGGACGGTGACGAGCCGCCGTTTCTTGCTATTGGGTTCCGGGCGGCAAAGACCGGGGGAAGATTCCGTTATATCTGGCTGCTGAAATGCAAATTCGAGCTGCCGGGCGAGAAGTACGAGACGAAAGGCGAAAGCATCAAATTTAACACGCCGGACATTACCGCCACTTTCTACAAGCGGAAAAAAGACGGGAAATGGAAAGCGGATTTTGTGGGAACCGAGACAGAGACGGCAGCCAGCACATGGTTTACGGAAGTGCCGGAACCCGCAGAGCAGATGCAGGAAGTATAAAAAGAATACGAGGAAAGGAGAAAGGCGCGGCGTGGCTGCGCCTTAAATTATGCCAATGAGTGCAGTAAAAGACGGTGGCTACGTTGTGATGCTGAAAGGAAAAGAGTACAGATTGCTTTTTACCCTTAACGCGCTGGACGAGATTCAGACGAAATTCGGGGGATATGACAATCTGAATGAGATTTTCAACCAGAGTAACCCGGACTGGGTAAAAGATACAAAATGGCTGCTTACCATGCTTATCAATGAGGGGCTGCTGGAAGAGGACGAAAACGCGGAGATCATGGAAGAGCAGAGAGTAGGGCGGCTGATTCACGTAGGAAATCTGGCAGAGGTACAAAGGGCTATTTTCGCGTCGTTTGCGGCAGGCACGGCAGGCGACGGGGAGAACACAGGGGAAACCGAAGAGGAAAGAGAAGAGGTGGGGGAAATGAAAGCCGGGCAGGAAAGTTAGACACTGCCCGGCTTTTGTATATCGCAATGGTGCTGCTGGGCTACAGGGAGCGCGAGGCGTGGAGAAAAACGCCGTACCAGATTATAACTCTATTCAGATACCACAAGGAATATAACCCGCACATTTTTAAGCCAGAGCGGGTAGCAGTGCCGCAAGCGGCAGAGGAACAGGACGACATTGATATAGCGTTAGGGGGACTGTAAAAAAATGGCTGACAGAAATGTAAATATGACAACCAGATTAGGCATAAGCGGAGAAAAAGAATATAAAGAAGCCTGCAAAGATATAAACAAAAACCTTGCGCTACTCAATTCGGAAATGAAACTTGTAACGGCTGAATACAAGGATAATGCAAACAGTATTGAGGCACTAAAGGCTAAGCAGGAGATTTTACAAAAGACGTATGACGAGCAGGCTAAAAAGGTTGAGGCGGCTAAAAAAGTATTACAAGAATATCAAAATGCAGAAAACCAAAATGTTGATGCAATTCAAAAAGCACAGAAAGAGTTAAATTACCAAAGAGCAGCTTTAGAAAATACAAATAATGCCTTAAAAGAAAACGCAAGACAGCAGCAGGAGGCAGAAAGAGCAACCAGCGCAGCGATATTAGCACAAAAGCAATACGAAGAGCATTGCAAGCAGATTAACGAAAATATAACACAGCTATCGTCTAAATTAAAGGTAGTGGCGGCAGAGTACAAAGGAAATGAAACCAGCGTAGAGGCATTAGGGAAAAAGCAGGAAATTTTAGCAAAAATCTTTAATGAGCAGGGGATAAAGCTAAATGAAACCGAAGAGGCACTAAGAAAGTGCAGGGAAGAAAACGGGGAATACAGCGAAGAGGCAAGAAAGCTAGAAACAGAGCTTAATAATCAACGAGCTGCTCTTCTGGATGCAGAGGCGGCTTTAAAAGCTGTAGAAAATGAATTATCAGAGGGCGTACAGGCACAGCGCCAGTATGAAGATGCTTGTCAAGGGATAGACAAAAATCTATCTCTTTTGAGTGCAGAATTACAGGAAGTAAACGCCAAGTATAAAGACAATGAAAACAGTGCAAAAGCTGTAGCTGAAAAACAGGAAATTTTAAAAAAGACTTATTCCGAACAGGCGAAAAAGGTAGAGGAAACAGAAAGAGCCTATGAAAGCATGGTGCGGCAGTACGGGGAAACCAGCAGCGAGGCGCAGGAGCTTGAAACACAGCTGCACAAGGAAAGAGCCGCTTTATATGACGTTGAGAACCAGTTAGCGGACACAGAGCAGGGGCATAGCAGGCTTGCATCTGTTATGGGAAATCTGGGCGGCGTTATGGCAAAGGGCATAGCGGCAGTGGGAACGGCTGTGGCAGCCATAGGCACGGCAGTAGTGGCGGGGCTGGGCTACGCAGTAAGCCAGGCAGACGAGGCGAAAGGCGCGTTAAATGATTTCTGCGCCGCGACAGGGACAGCCACGGACGAGGCAGACCAGTACAAGCAGGTTATGGAGAATATTTATAACGGCAATTATGGCGAGGGATTCGAGGATATAGCCGCGTCAATGGCGACAGTAAAGCAGCAGGCGGGGGACATGGGCGCAGACGAGCTGGAAAGAATGACTACAAATGCCTTAACCCTGCGAGATACGTTTGATATGGACGTTGCCGAGAGTACGAGGGCAGCCGCACAGCTTATGCAGAAATTTGGTCTTTCTGGTGACGAGGCTTATAACCTGATCGCGCAGGGGGCGCAGCAGGGGCTTAACCAGAACGGGGATTTGCTGGACGTTATCAACGAGTATAGCAACCAGTATGCGCAGGCAGGGCTTAGCGCAGAGGATATGTTTAATTCCATAAAAAACGGCGCAGATACGGGAGTATGGAGTATTGACAAAATGGGCGACGCTTTCAAGGAATTTAACATAAGAATGAATGACGGAACGGCGGGGGAATACCTTACAAGTCTGGGGCTTAATGCGGACGAGCTGGTAGGGAAGTTTCAAGCCGGGGGCGACAGCGCGAAAGAGGCAATGAGCCAGATAAGCGAGGCGCTTAAGAACTGCGACGACGAGAGCCTACAGTATACGGCAGGCGTAGGGCTTATGGGTACTATGTGGGAAGATATGGGAGCGGATGCCTGCACAGCACTTATGGGCGTAGAGGGAGAAATAAGTAAGACTGTAGACGCAATGGGGCAGATCAACGCCGTAAAATATGACACTTTCGGGGAGGCAATGCAGGGCGCGGGCAGGATTTTACAGACCAGCTTTATTATGCCGATCGGAGAGCAGGCGTTACCAATTTTCAGCCAGTTTGCAAATGAATTGCAGCAGGGCGCGTCTGATGCAGGCGGCGACATGGGGAAACTGGCGCAGAGTTTCGGGGACGCACTGGGAAACATGGTAAGCGGGCTTTCTGAAATGCTGCCACAGATTACCAGTTTTGCTGTAGAGCTTGTAAACGGGCTTGTAGGGGGCATTGTAGAGAGTGCGCCGACAATCATAAAAGCAGGCGTTGACATGATTACGGCACTTGTGGACGGCATTGTAGATGCAATTCCTACACTGGCAGAAAGCGCCGCAGAGATCATTACTACACTGCTGGACGGCATTGTAGCACTGATACCGAGCATAGCAGACGGGGCGGTACAGATCATAGCAGGGCTGGCAGACGGGCTGGGGCAGGCGTTACCCGCGCTGATACCGAGCATTATAGAGGCAGTGCTTACAATCGTTGAAACGCTTATAAACAATGTCCCTATGCTGATAGATGCCGCTTTACAGCTTGTTACCGGGCTGGCAGACGGGATTATAGCAGCGCTGCCAGTTATCATAGAGAGGCTGCCGCAGATTATAACCAGCATTATCAATGCGCTGGTTGAGGGAATACCGAAGATACTGGAAAGCGCGGGCGATATAGTGATCGCGCTTGTGGACGGCATTATAGATGCAATCCCCCTGCTGATCGCGGCAATGCCGCAGATCATAGTTGCTATTGTTACGGGACTGGTAGAGGGGCTGCCGAAGACCGTAGCGGCAGCAGGGCAGCTGGTAGTAAGCATAGTTACAAAGCTGGCAGAGCTGCCCGCCCAGATTGCCGGGGCGATAGCAGACGGCATAAACAAAATTGCCGAGTGGGGCGCACGTATGCAGGAAAAAGGCGGCACGGTGGTTACGGAGTTTGTGGCGAAAGTTATCAATATCTTAAAGGAGCTGCCGCAGAAAATCTGGAATAGCATCATAAATGCAGTTACCAGAGTAGCAACGTGGGGCGCAAATATGCAGGCAAAAGCCAAAGAGGTAATGGACACAATGCTTACGAACATTGTAACCATTGTGAAAGAAACGCCTGTAAAAATTTGGAACTGTATCATAGGAGCGGTAAACAAAGTAGCGACGTGGGGCGCGAACATGGTAAGCAAAGCCAAAGAGGTAATGAATACCA
>BLLU01000305.1 GCA_011959105.1 Lachnospiraceae bacterium
ATTTTTCCCGGTGGGCTGCTCCAAAAGGAATTGATCTGCCGAAATATTATAGTGCTGTATTAGCTCAGAGAATATCTGTAAACTTGGGTGCTGCCCCTTATTCTCAATACTCGCAAGGTAGCGCGGCGAGATAAACATTTCGTCGCCTACTTTCTTGCGGCTCTCCTTGCGTCCTTCACGCGCTGCTTTGATTGCTTCCCCAAAAGCCTTAAAGTCATATCGTGGTACTGGTCTTTTTGCCATAATTATTCACCCTGTTACATTTTACTGTTCATCTTTCTTCTTGGATATGTCTACACAGTACATACTATTAGCCAAAATAGAACATATAGCGAACAGAAATTTGTATATGGAAATAAGACACCTTATTGACTTTTTTATGTGGCAATGGTAGGATAAACAGACAGGAGAGTGAGATCAGCTATGGACTATAAAAAAGAGCTTCACGATTTGTTTCTAATGCAGCAAGCGTATGGAACCTTATTTTCCCTCATAAATAAACTGCATATTACAGGAGATACTTATTTTGACGGTCTTACATCACGTCAATTTATGACAATCGTTGCAACATTACATTTAGCAGAAGAAGAAACAACAATAAACAATATCGCACGCAAATTGGGAACAAGTAAGCAAAATGCAAATCGTATGGTTTCCAGTATTGAGAAATTGGGATATATTGAGATTATTCCCAGTTCTAAAGACAAACGAGCTACCAATGTTCGTTTTACAGACATTGGAAAACAAAAAATAATTGAATGTTCTCAATATGCTGTCGATTTTATGGCAGACATATTCAGGCATTTCTCAACGGAAGAAATTGAAACTTTATGGAATTTACTGCGTAAGCTGTATGAATTTGACGGGAGCCATCAAGACGGGTTTGAAGAAAGTGGTTTACCGCTCACGTCTGATACCGGATTAGGCGAAAGCATTTTACAGCATTTCGCACAGAAAAGAAAATCTTTAGAATAAGACAGCAAAATGGCTGTCTTATTTTTTTACCGCTCGATTAGACACCATGTTGACTTTTTGGCAAAGCCGTGCTATCATGTAGTTCGACAACAAGGTGTCTATTGAAAGGAGCAGTATTATGACGGAAACAGTCATTGTCAAAAAATTGAATAAAAGCTATGGACAGAAGCCTGTCATTAAGGATTTGAGTTTTTCTGTCTTTCAAGGTGAAATTGTTGGGCTATTAGGCGCGAATGGCGCTGGAAAAAGCACAACGATCAACATCTTATCCACAATTTTAAAGCATGACAGCGGAAACGTCTTAATTGGTGGATTTGATTTGATGAAAGATAAGTCAAAAATCAAAAAAGTTGTAGGTATTGTCCCGCAGGATTTAGCAATCTATGAAGAAATCAGCGCAGAAAAAAATGTTTCATTCTTTGCCAGCCTATATGGTTTGAATGGAGCCGAGCTAAAGGCAAATACTTCTAAGGCACTTCAACAGGCAGGGCTATATGAACACCGCACAGAAAAGCCTAAGACCTTTTCGGGAGGAATGAAACGTCGCCTTAACATAGCGTGTGCTATTGCTCATGCCCCTAAACTTATTATTATGGACGAACCGACTGTTGGCATTGACCCACAATCCCGCAATCATATTTCAGCATTGCTCATATTGCGGTATTGCTATTACTTTTAACTGTTTTTGCCACCGCTTTTGCCCTGTTTATCGCTACTGTATTTGACAGAAATACGAATTTGATTGCAACAGGTATTAGTGTTGTTACCTGTATCGTAGCTGGGTGTTTTATTGAAATCAATACAAACAATCCCGTATTAGCAGCAATATTCAAAATTATTCCTCAAACTGAATTTATGGAGCTTGTGCATGGAATAGAGTTTGGCAAAAACTATTTTCAATTCCGCTATGGAATTGCTTATATTCTGCTCTGTTCTCTGTTTTTTGTGGCTATGGGTATCAACATTGCTAAAAGAAGAATATCGAAAGGAGAATACTAATGTCGGTAGAAACAATCATCAAACTTGAAAATGTAGTAAAAGTTTTTCACAATTTAGAGGTAATTCATAATTGTAATATGAATGTACCCAAAGGTGCGATATATGGGTTTGTTGGAGCAAACGGAGCCGGAAAAACCACAATATTAAAATTGATAATGGGACTGCTCAATCCTATATCCGGGGAAATTACAGTTATGGGAAACCATATTCCCGCAGAACGTCACAAAATTCTAAAGAAAATCGGAAGCATTATTGAAACGCCAATTTTTTACGACCACTTATCCGCAGAAGAAAATTTACGCCTGCACCTTGAATATATGCAAGTACCAGCAACTATTGAAATTATACAGGCGGCATTACATAAAGTCGGGCTTAATGGAGTAGGCACACAATCTGTTGACAGATTTTCATTAGGAATGAAACAACGCTTAGGGATAGCAAGAGCTATTATCCATGAACCCGAAATCTTATTACTGGACGAACCGATTAACGGTCTTGACCCTATGGGTATCAAAGAAATGAGGGATTTATTTCACTCACTCTCACAAGAGCATAACATGACAATTATTATTTCAAGTCATATTTTGAGTGAAATTGAAAATATTGCTGACCTCATTGGAATTATTGTGAAAGGGCAAATTGTGAAAGAACTTTCATTAAAGGAAATACAAAATGCTTTTCCTGCTGGTTTAGAAGAATACTTTTTTGAAGCAATGAACGGAGGTAAAATCTGATGAAACATTTAATACAGTTAGAGTTAAGAAAAGTGAATATTCTTCCATACCTTTACTCTGGTATAATTGTTGTAATATGTATGTTGGGACTGCTTTATACCTTTGCCATGATCGCCTATTTGGGCGGAGATCATGATGCTGCTCAATTTTCCAGCTATCATAACATTTGGGTACTGGTAAACGCTTTGCAGACAGCGGCATATTCCGTTTTAACTGCTGTAATGTTTTCAACCTTTCTGTTGAAAGATTATTCGGGCAAAAATGCTATTCTAATATATTCTTACCCGGTAGAACGCAGAAAACTTCTTAATAGTAAAATTGCTTTGGTGTGGCTATTGGTAGCATTTTTTATGATATGCGGAACTGTCATAATGTACGTTATTTTTTCATTATCAGAAAAGCTGTTCCCATTAGTACCCGATCATCTATCTGCTGCATTGTGCGTAAAAGTTTTTTCTGAAACTGTGCTTTGTCTGTTTCTTTCTTTATTTATTGGAATTATTTCTGTAAGAATTGGGTTTGCAAAAAAATCTATACAGACAACGATCATTGCGTCTGTTATTATATGTGCCTGTACCGCAAATGTAATATCGACCATGAGCTATTCCTACATTCCTGTTATTGTATTGTTTTGTGTAGCAGCGTTTTTAGCATTTATTTCTTATAGAGGGCTTAAAACCAAAGTTGAAATTGCAGAAGCATAAACTTAGCATTGACTTAAAATTTCATATATACCAATATCTGCCCAGCGGCAGAAAAGAAAAAAACCGCTGTTGGGCAGATAATTTTCTATGCTCTTTTTCTCAAATATTTTTTCATCTGTGCGATGCCGCTTAAAACGGAGCGGCGCACTACGCTCTTATCCACACCCTCGGCCAGGGCAATTACCCGGTAGGTCATGCCGAGGATAATGTGGGCGTCCACCCGGCGGCCCTGGATCTCCGGCAGGCTGTTCAGCGCGTTCCATAAATGGAAAAACCGCTCCTTGAGCTCCAGCGCCTCGTCCGGGGTGAGCTCATGCTGGCAGGCGCAATACTCGATGCCATCATCCGCGTCCAGAGAATAGTATGCCCTGTTGTAGCGGGCCCGCTCGGTATAGGCTGCCTCGGAGCGGACACTGGCCCGGAGAGTCCCGGCCACCTCGTCAGAAACCTCCATATATTCATCCTGGGTGTACCAGTAATAAAAATCGCGCAAGTTGATAGTTGTCATGGTATGTACCTCCATATCGTTTTTTGTTGGGTTGCATGAAACGATATGGGGGCGGCGGGGAGCGGCATCCGGGGGAGTCGGCCCGCACTTTGGGACTGTTTGTCCCAAAGCCGGGCCGACAGATAACGATAGCGCCCGCACAGCGTTGTACTGTGCGGGCGCATGAAATGACATTGTTCTTTAGGTACTGGCAAATTTCGTGTTCCTGGCCGGAGTAATCCGGTGGGAGTGCTATGCTTTTTTTGACGAATTATATTGGTTGGAAATACAAAGAAACACAGCGATATTATTTTGTCTAAAAGGTATCGCTGCGATATAAAAGCTGTATTATGTGTATGTTCAACCTATATGAAATTGGGGCAGTCCCCCTAAAAGAGAACTGCCCCAAAGCATTTGTTGTCTTATTCTTCCGGCAGAAATCCTCCTACAAGCGTGCCGCCGTCCGCTGCCTCAAAAGCCTTTGTGAATTGATAGCCTTGCCGCATCAAAGCAAGCTGTTCTTTCCATGTTGCATACAGAGCGTCAACATCGGCTTGTGTCCATTCACGGCAAACATATTCCTCATCTGCGTTTTTGTACCAAAAGGATTTGTCACCGTTGTCTGCAAGCTGCTGATAGTATGCGCGTTCTTGCTCCATCCAGCTTTCAAATTCATCGGCTTGCCAAAATTCGGGCTGGTTAGCCGTCTTACCTCCCGGTGCCAAGTCGGTTCGTACTTCCACATCACCGTTTGCAGAATTTGGTGAAGTGTTGGTTGCATTTGCCGCAAAAGCTAACCTGCTAATGGACAAAAGCATGATGACGGCAAGTGCTGTCCCACAAAGGATAGGTTTGTGTTTCATAGTATTACCTCCGTTTTTTGATTTCACTCGTCTTTTGAGTGTATCGACATGATAGCACCCCTATATGAAACCTGTATAAAACGTATGTTAAAGTAAAAATTTTTGTCGATAATCATAGCGATATTGTAAAGCGCATACCCACTGGCTCTTTCATAGGGTAAAAGGAATATGGCAAATCAAGATAATTCAAAATAGATGCTACGATATATAAGCCAAGACCATTTCCGCCGTCTTTTTTATTTCGGGCATAATCTGGACGATAAAAGGGCTCAAAAATTTTTTTTAGGTGCTCTGATGGTATAGGTAAACACTCATTTTCAATAACCAGGTTACGGTTATCAAAATAAACAGATATTGTTCCTCCGGGAATAGTGTAAGCAACAGCATTTGCAAAAATATTTGAAATAGCTTTCGAGATCATCTTCGGAGGCAAGCATACGGGGAACTGATTTAATAGGACCATTTTGAAAATCATACCATTTGCCTGTGCTATCAGTTGATACTGTTCACATAAAGGCAGTAAAAGTGCAGTAGCATCAAAAGTCGTTGACGGTTCAGTGTCTATGCTTGTCCCCAATTTTGATGTATCCAAAATTTCTGTAATCATTCCAGCAATTTGTTCACTCCGCTCTTTGCATAGGGGCAAATAAGCATTGTAGTCTTTATATTTTCCAATCCCCATAACCATATTATCAAGAATAGCATTAAGCGCAGTAACAGGCGTTTTTAATTCATGTGATGCCATTCTCAGAAAATCTATTTTTTGCCTTTCTACTTCGGCCACCTGTTCTTTTTCATGTTCAAGATTTTCGATCGTTTGCAGTAACTTTGAATATAATTTGTTAATACTTTCCGATAATAGACCTATTTCATCTGCTGATTGCACCATGCATTTAGCGTCTTTTTTCAAAATAGTCATGGAAAATGTAGTATCTACAATATGCTTAATCGGTTTTGTAATTGCCTTTGAAAAAAAGAAAGCAGATATTAAAGAAATAAGCACACACATACCCATTGTGTATGGTAATGAGCCAAGAATAGCTTGTGTTACTTCCTCATTACGCGGTACTTCTGCTGGAATAATATTTCCAGCCGTACCGGGGTTTAAGGGATTATCACTTGCAAAAATAGGAGCAAGAAGATAAAACATTCCACTTGCTAATAAAGCTATCATCAACATAAGAAAAAGCGTATATATAAAGATTTTCGGAAATAACTTCAGCCGTTTCATTCGTCCACCTCGTATTTATATCCTATTCCTTTGACAGTAACAATACAGTCAAGTCGTAATTTTTTTCGCAAATTTCTTATGTAGACATCCACTGTCCTGTCAATAATCGGGGCATCACTCCCCCATAGGTCATCAAGAATTTGGGAGCGGGTAAGCACTAACCCTTTATGCTCTACTAACAATCTCAACAAATCAATTTCTTTTGGGGTAATATCAATTTTGCCATTCGGGTCTTTGGCCGTATATCCAGAAAAATCTACTATCACATCACCAAAGGTCATTGTATTGAGAACATCGGTGCTTCCGTTTCTGCGTAAAAGTGCCGCAACGCGTCTGCCAAGCAATACCATAGAAAACGGTTTTGTAACATAGTCATCCGCTTGCTCATCAAAACTTGTAACTTGCGTATATTCGTCTTTAATAGCTGTGAGCATAAGAACAGGAACAGAGCTTTTTTTGCGGATTTCATGTAACACACCAAGTCCTGTTATTGTAGGGAGCATAATATCAAGAACAACAAGATCAATTCTCTGCTGAGCAAAAGCATCCAATGCCTCACCGCCATCATAGGCTGGAAAAGTATTATGTCCTGCGGATTCTACATGAGCCATTCTGCAATCTTGTCGAGCGAAATGAAATACTACCGAAAGATGAAATTGTATTTCGTTCTCATGTGCTCACCTGAAATGTAGAATGATATAGAGGTGATGTAAAAATGTACCAATATGAAGAAAATTTTGATTTTCATGCCCTGGGTCGGGAAATCAAACGCAAGCGGGAGGAAAAGGGCTGGACGCAGGAGTATCTTGCCCAGCTTGTAGACCGCACCCCGCGCTCCATCATGTATATGGAAAACCGGGGCCAGCATCCAAGCCTGAACATCTTCTTCAAAATTGTCATTCCTATTACATTTTACTGTTCACCTTTCTTTTTGGATATGTCTACACAGTTCTATATATTGACTTAAATAATTTCTTTTGATTTCTCGTCAAAATTCCATTTTCTTTATGAAATCTTCAAAAATATCCTCTATGCTATTGATAGAATTAAATGAAAGGACATGATGATTATGGATATGATTTTGAAAACAACAAACCTCTGTAAAAATTTCAAAGGGCAGACAGCGGTAAACAATGTATCTCTGAACATTCAGAGAAATTCTGTCTACGGATTGCTGGGACCGAATGGAGCAGGCAAATCTACCATTCTTAAAATGCTCACTGGCATTTTGCGCCCTACATCGGGAGAAATTGAGTTTGACGGTCACGCATGGAGCCGCAGCGATTTACAATCTATTGGCGCATTGATTGAAATGCCGCCCCTATACGAAAATCTGACTGCATACGAAAATCTGAAAGTGCGAACCCTTGCGCTCGGACTTCCCGATACCCGTATTGAGGAAGTCTTACGGATTGTTGATCTTACAGACACCCGAAAAAAGAAATCGGGACATTTTTCTTTGGGAATGAAACAGCGGCTTGGCATTGCGCTTGCGTTGTTATCATCACCTAAATTGTTGATTTTAGATGAACCGACAAACGGGTTAGACCCTATTGGTATTCAAGAATTACGGGAACTTATCTGTTCTTTTCCGGCGCATGGAATTACAGTAATTTTATCCAGCCACATTTTATCCGAAGTAGAACAGATTGCGGAACACATTGGAATTATTTCTGCCGGGAAGTTGGGCTATGAAAGCAAAATAAACAAAGGCACAAGTTTAGAAGAAATTTTTATGCGTGTTGTAGCTGCTAATAACGAAAGGGGGGAAAAATAATGTTTCATCTTATACATTCTGAATTATTAAAAGTACGTCATACGTTTGCATTAAAGCTATTTGTTGCGGCTCCTATCGTTACTTTGAGTTTAGGATACATCTTGAGTGGTAAATTTGTTCAGCTTACAGCCTATAATTGGTGGTATATTTTGATACTGCCGATTACGATTGCTATTTGGTGTGCCAGCTTTATCAGTTGTGAAAAACGCACACAGTATCAGAATATTCTCTGTTTATCTGTTGACATGAAGAAAATCTGGATTGGCAAGCTGTTTGCGGTTGCTGTGCTGCTTTTATTAACCAATTTTGTAATGTGGGGTGGCTGTACGCTCTTTGGTGTTTTTACCGTGATGAACATTGACCCGCTTAATGGTTTTTTGGGCTGTATGTTATTGTTTCTTGTTTACGTTTGGCAGCTTCCGCTTATTATGTTGCTTGCCAAAAAAACAAATTATCTTACCGCTGTACTAATTTCCTTTAGCTGCAACATTTTATCCACGATTGGAGCAGAAAGTGATTTGTTTTATCTCAATCCATTTGCCATTCCAGCACGCATTGTATGCCCCTTTTTCAAAATGCACCCTAACGGTATTCCTATTGAAAATGGTTCTTTTCTGCTAAATACTGGAACAATCATTCCTGCCGTTTTGCTTAGCTTGATTTTGGCGGTACTGTGTTTTTTGCTTACAGCATGGCTTTTCACTAAAGGAGACATAACACATGATTGAGTTATATCATTATCTAAAAAGCGATTTTTACAAGTTGCGCAATTCTTCGTTCTTTTGGATACATGTTTTATTCCCATTTCTGGGAGTGGCACTTGTTTTACTGTATGCGACATTTGCGGCTGTAAACGATATAAACAAAATTGCGGTATTCTTTCAGCTTTTCGCAATCGCATATCCTTTTGTTATCAGTATCGTTTGTGAGATTATCGCGGGACAGGAAAACCGGGCGGGGCATTATCAGAATATTTTAGTGTTGCGTTCCAAAACGAAAGCCATTTTGTCTAAATTCCTGTTACTGATTGCCGCCGGATTGCTTGCGGTATTATTGAGCATATTTTTATTTACTTTGTTACTTCCGGCGACAGGAACAAAATTACTTTTGCCGACATCATCCCTTGTATTACCAGCTTTGACCTTGTGGAGCAGTAATATACTGCTATATGCTCTTTCTATTATTTTGGCATTTCGGTTTGGAAGAACGGTCTGCATAGGAATGGGAGCTATTGGCAGTTTATTAGCTGCATTGCTCCAAACGGGCTTAGGTACAGGCTTGTGGTTTGTGCTGCCATATGGCTTTGGAATACATCTTAGTGATTTCGCACTTCAATTTGCCTTGCAGGATTTAACTGCTGTTAGCGCAGAACTTAAATTCGGGATAAGCATGTGCGCGGGCATGACGGTTTTGTTTACTGTAATTTTGTTCGTGTGGTTTTTGCGGTACGAGGGAAAGTGTACAAATGAGTGAGGAGATGATATAATATGGGTTGTTTGGGAAACGTGATATGGTTCCTGTGCGGAGGATTATGGCAGGGCTTAGCATGGACAATATCGGGCATTTTTTGGTGCATAACCATTATTGGAATACCGATTGGGCGGCAATGTTTCAAATTTACTGCTCTTACCTTTTTCCCTTTTGGAAAAGAAATTCAGTATGGCGGTAATGCAATTTCAACTTTGGCAAACCTTGTATGGCTTATAATCAGTGGTATTCCGCTTGCCATAACAGCGTGCATAAATGGAATACTGCTATGCTGTACAATTATCGGCATACCGTTTGGTATGCAATGCTTTAAGATTGCAAAACTCGCCCTTATGCCTTTTGGGGCGACCGTAAATGAAGTCTGACAGGAGGGATTGATATGGCGAATATATTAGTTGTTGATGATGAAAACGCAATGCTTCAACTGATAAAACGCATTCTCGAAAAAGACGCCCATACCGTAACACTTCAAGCAAATGCAAAAGCCGTTCTTGATATAGATTTCAGACGATATGATTTGATTTTGCTGGATATTATGATGCCGGATATGGATGGTTTTGAATTATGCGATCAAATCCGTTCCCTTGTGGATTGCCCTATTATTTTCTTGACTGCAAAAACACAGGAAAGTGATATTGTTCGTGGTTTGGGAATTGGCGGCGACGATTACATCACAAAGCCTTTTGGTACAAATGAATTGCTTGCCCGTGTAAATGCACATTTACGCAGAGATAACCGAGAAAAGAAATATGCCATATCCATTTCGGGCATTATCTTTCACATCAACGCAAAGGAAACGGAAGTCAATGGGAATAAACTCCCTCTAACCAAAAGTGAGTATGAAATATGTGAATATCTGGCTTTGCACCGGGGACAGGTTTTTTCAAAAGAGCAGATTTATGAAGCTGTTTTTGGTTTTGAGGGAGAAAGTGACGATAGTGTGATAGCCACTCATGTAAAAAATATCCGCAGTAAGTTAGCGGCTGTCAAATTATCCCCTATTGAAACGGTTTGGGGGGTGGGTTATAAATGGGAGTAAAAAAACTACGTTCTGTGTTCATGCGGTATATATTCACTGTTGCTGGAGGTATCCTTTTCATTATTGCCGTTAATGTTGGTCTATATATGCTCTTCATCAATACAGAAGTCATTATTCCTGCCATGAATATTGAGGATAGTATTGATGACGCAGCAGAAAAAATACAGGCAGATAAATTATTTGATACAGCCGACATTCCCAGCTTTTGCGATTATGGCGTTTATTCTCCCACAGGTGCGTTCCAGTACGGTTCTTTATCAGAAGATACCGCCAACACCTTTTGGGAGAAAGCTGTCATAAACGGAAAGAATGTAGTTCACCCATACCGTGTTCGGATTGTTGACCGTGAGAATGAAGTCATTCTTTTGCGATACCGTTTGACTTCACAATTCAGCAATCCAGCGCTTCGACGGATATGCCCGACATCCGACTTTTGCCTTATCGGGCTGATAATGATTGAGATTATCGTTTTGCTGCTCCTTGTTTCCCATTGGTTTGGGAAATATACGGGCAGGAAAATTGACAAACTGCTTATCGTAACCCAGAAAATTGAGAAGCAGGATTTGGATTTTAAGATTGAAAGTAGTGGCATATTTGAAGTAGACCGCGCCTTATCCGCATTGGAACACTTGAAACAGGCACTAAAAAATTCGCTTGCCGAGCAATGGCAAGCGGATAAATTAAGGCAGGAGCAGATTTCAGCTTTGGCACATGATTTGAAAACACCACTGACTATTATCCGTGGAAATACGGAGCTGCTGTATGACACGATACTTGCCGATAATCAGAAAGAATGTGCGGACTATATTGAGGGCAGTGTTGTTCAAATGCAGGACTATATTGAAACGCTAATTGACATGACAAAAGCAAAAGAGAATTTTCCTTTTCGCCGTAAAAATGTAAAATTATCTTCCTTATTGCAGGAAATCCGTACACAGGCAAAAGGTTTGTGCGCTGTAAAAAATATCTATTTGGAATGGAGGGAGAATGTTGATCGGGAATATATCTTTGCAGACAGTGAACAACTGATAAGAGTTTTTGCAAATGTTTTTTTAAATGCAATAGAATATACACCAGCAGGAAAAACCGTTTTCTTTGAAGTATATGAAAAAGATAATTCAATCCTATGCTCTGTCACTGATATGGGAAGTGGTTTTTCTCCCGAAGCGTTAAAACATGCAACCGAACAATTTTATATGGACGAACAAAGCAGACATTCCAAATCGCATTATGGAATAGGTCTTTATGTAGCAGACTCCATAATAGCCAAACATGGCGGACAGCTTATTTTAAGCAACTCTGAAAAGACTGGCGGCGCACAGGTTATAATCAAAATTCCATATTGACATTATGGACGGCTTGCGAGCCGTCCATAAATAAGCAATAGAAATACAATCTGCCACATGAAGGCAATAAAAAATACTTTTTATCTAAAATATAGCCATCTAAAATTGTCGCTTTTGCTTCACCCCCCTAAAGCGTAACAATCATTTTTTCTCTGCGTTCCCTACTAATCAGAATGGTTATACGCATTTTCTATTCCCATGTTTTACGCAAATCCTTGACTTTTCCACCATTTTTTTTAATCATCTGGCGCCATCCTAATTGTGCCGCCATTTTATATAAGCAACGCGGAAATGCAACGGACACATACTTATTTTTTTGTACTTCCTTCTTTAGGATAATATCCGCAAGTTCTGCTAATCCTTTCTCAATCGGCGCCCGGGGTCCATGTCCGGATTCTAGTTTGGGCATCATTGCCAGCCCCCCTCCGCCGCCGACACCAATACCACCACCCCAGATAAAGTCTGTTTTTAAACACCAATTCTGTAAAAGTTTTAATGCAAATTCAGCTTGTATGCCCTCATAAAAGCCACAATTCACAATACCATAAATGTGTAATTCAGGATTATGTATATGTGCTTCTTCTAATTGGATCAGACAAGATAGCAAGTGTCCTGGAATACTATCCACATAGAGAGGGCACAAAAATACCCATGCCTCTGTTTTCTCCAATTCTTCGACTACTTCTTTTGAAATAGTAGGTGAATGAAATCCAAAATCTACAATTTCTGCATTCTCTCCCAAGCATCCTGCTAAATCTTCTAAGAGCATACTACTGGCGCTGTTATTTACCTTTGGACTTCCATTGATTAACGAAATTCTCATAAAACAACATCCTCCAATTCTTCTAGAGATTTATAAAAGTAAACACCCTTTACCAAACTATCATAATTATCTGCATTTGCTTTCAACAGTTCTCTGGCTGTTTCTTTCTCTATATCTGTAATATTTTCGCCATAGAGGTGCAATGACAATGTAATAACATTTTTATATCTTCGTTTATGATGCATCTCTCCTTTTCGCATAACAAAATCTGGGTGAATGTAGGAAATCGCACGATCCTGCACCATTTTCACAAATGGACTTACACCGCCGTAACAGCAGCGACTGACTAAAATTAATTCCGTGCATTTACCCATGTCTCCTCCTGTTTCTTCGTAACCATCATGAAGTACACATCTGCCCGGCGTTTTTACCCAACATCCAAAACAACCAATACAATGGCGAATGCTTCCATTAGGCTTAATGACCTTATGTTCTCCTCTTACCGGAATATTAAAATTTTCAATATCTGTTATGATAAGTTTCATTATCATTTACTCCTTTAACTTCCTGAATTGTTTTCTTGATTATACCACTTCCATTTCTCATTTACTACTATATAATCAAAAGAGAATTATGAACAGCAGAATTTATACGCAAAAAATGATTTCGAAGCCCGTCCGGTCTATGTCAGACGAGAAGACCTTCTTCATGTATTCGTATCTCGCGAAGCAAACGCTCCGCTACATCTTCACATGTACATGGGGAAGCATATATATTTAGGATCTGTTTTTGTGAAATACAAAAATTCCTTTCAAGACTTCTGTTTTTGTTTTACTTACATCAGTGAATTCCAAATCACATTTATCATATTGCAATAACTGATTTTTTTCTAAATGTATCAATTCGTAATTTCTTCTAATTCTGTCTGTATTCTCTATTATTGAATTTTTTATAGATGGCTTATCTATGTCTCCGGCATTACGAATGATATTTTCCAGTGTTCCAAATGTCCTTAAAAGAGAAGCTGCCGTTTTAATACCAATTTTTTCTGCTCCTTTTATATTGTCCGCAGTATCGCCTACTAAAGATTTAAAATACGCATACTGATTAGGATAAATGCCATATTTTTCAACAATATATTGAGCCGAACACACCATTGTTTTTTTCTCGATACCTTAATACTGAAATACGTTCACTGATCAACTGAAAGAAATCGCTATCAAGAGAGCATATAACAACATTGGCGCTATTGCAAAACGACAGTGCATAACTCGCCATCAGATCATCGGCTTCGCAATTGGTTGTTTCTATATAGTTTATTCCCACATAATCCAAGGCTTTATAAACATCCGACAACTGTGAGAACGGATTTTCTGTATCATTGACCATGCTGTAATCTATTCTATTCGCTTTATAATCTGCATCTATATCGCAACGGCTATTTTCATGTTCTCCATCAAATATAGCAAGAATATGTGTAGGCTCAACCTTTCGTATTATCTTTAACAATGCTCCTACAAATCCAAGCGTCCCTTGTATTGCTTTTCCCTCACCATTAACAATTCTCGCTGGCATCCCAAAAAACATTTGAAAAAGCAAATTACTGCCATCAACTATTAGCAACTTATCCATATATTTTCTCACCTTACCTTTATATTACCTACAAGCCAAATGCCTGGGGTAAGTTCTTCCGTTATCATTCTTTATAAATCCCAGTCAGCAAGTTTTATTATATCACTTCCCCACTCCATTTACCAAAAAATAAGGAGCATAGCAACCGCCACGCCCCACATTCATTATCGTTCCAACTGCGCCGTACTCCCTCCCGGCAATCCGGCTCTATTTTCTTATATTCCCCGGTCGGATTGCGGATTGTATTATTGTTCTCTTTTATCTACAGGCACACCCAGTCTATCAAATTTGCACTTCCATGTCCGTTTCGTAGAGGTCTGTATCTGCCACAGTTTTAGCAAAAACCGTATCATTACTTTCTTTTTCATATCTGTCATATCTAAATAATCCTCTCTTTCCTGACAGCTCATTTCAAGGGCACATTTGGGGCGTCTTTTTACTCTTTCTGCCTGTTCTAAACATCCATACCAATCACATTACAATGGTACATTAGCCGGTCCAGTGCAGCCGTTACCATTTTGGTATCTCCAAACAGTTACGGCAATCCTCAAAACCTTTGTTTGAGGTCAGTATAATCGAACTCTGTTCATGGTGTCATAAATTGATTTCTTCTGTCTTCAATAACCGAATCAGCACTGCCATAGTCACAAAACTAATCTTATACCCTTCTTCAGCGCCCTTATATCCTAATGTAGGTATTGACCAGTTCATCAGCTTCTTTGTCGGGCAGGGCATTGGGGGCTCTTCCACACTGGGGCGGACAGTATCTTTCAAATCGTGCTTTATTAGGTCCTCGTTTAGTTGTATAATGTTATCAGACAGGTTTATCACGCAATAAGCAAAATCCCCGAAAATGCCTGAAATAGCGGCATTTCCGGGGATAAATAATCAAACAGCCCTTCAGATTTAAAGGCCATTTTTCTGTTAAAGTTTGTTCCTTGATATGTTGCCAGAATGTTGCTATTCTTTCTTTGATAAGTACCTGGTAAAGAGTTATAATTCTATTGATTCCATTTCCTCTTCTTCACCAGAATAATAATAAGTGATTTCTATTTTATCTGGAAAAATGTCAACAAAAGCACCCAACTGATATCCCGCTATTATATTTGAAAACCATAAATCCGTTTTGGAATAATCTATACAATATTGAGTAAATATCTCTTGGTTTGACTTCTTAACATCCTCTAAACATTTTTCTATTTGTTCGGCACGTTCTCTAAAGATATGACTCTCTTTATATGAATTATAAAATGATTCAAAAATATCTGTATTTATTATTACTCCCAAACAACGTGTTGAAAATGCCTCTGGATGCTTTGTTGTAGACAGCAATCTTTCCTTATCTTTTTTCCTGTCCTGGTTATTATTGTATTTTTTAACTTCAAGATGTATGAGGTTTTCAGGATAAATAATATCTCCTGCACCATTCATATGCACTATTATATCAAATTGATTATTCTTTGACATCGTCACTATTTTGTTTTTTTCATCATATATACCAACTCCTTTCCCGCCATCACTTTCGGCCGCCCTATTATAATTGGTATCAACGGTATACATAGACAATTTTCTTTTCTCCAAAACCTTTTCAAAATTATTAGCTATTGGATGATAGAATGAATTTTCGTCTACATTTAATCTTATTTTGGAGGCAATACTAGCTTTCGATCCTTCAATTGCTTCTTTAATAATCTCCTCTAAAACATCTCTTGATATTTTTGCATTTGTCTCCATTTTTTACCTCCCATATAAAATTTAGCTTGCAAATTTTCTGTTGCCAGAATGTTGCCACGCATTTATTATAGCAACTCACAGAAAATTAGCAATCAATTTTTGAATTATTTTTTATCTGCCCAAAGTACTAAAACGCTGCAACCCTATATTAAACTGCAATAAAGGTTGCAGATCTTTGCTTCCTTTCCGTAAAATAGTCCACTTCATCCAGAAAACTGATTTATACATTGTAACAAGTATTTTCCAAACCATAACCTACTATATCTACGCAAAGAACAAGATTAAAAGTTATCCCGTCACACTATTTTCTAAAAATACAATTTTGCTATGCAGTTTCTCTCTTAGCCTAATCATCCAATCTGGTTCATTTGGATATTCTTCGTCAATACAGCGAATTAGTCTTGCATAAGAGTATAAATTGCAGAATCTTCGCATCAGCTTTAACTTTTCAGCATAATCTGGTTCTAACATTTTTACACTTTGATACCCTCGCAGAAAAGTAGTTTTTGCGATTAATTTCCTGTCTGCCGGAATATTCTCCAGCAATGCATCCAGAGCCTGTTCCAAATCAAGCAAAAAGAAGTGATACATACCATCTTCAAAGTCAATTACTGTGCAGCATTGCCTGGTTTCATCCCAAAATACATTATCTGGCTCAAAATCGTAATGAACCAATCCAAAAGAATCATTTGTCTGAGGAAGTAAGTCCAACGCTTGCTTAACTTCCGCCACCTCAACCAGCATTTTGTTGGGAGCATGGTATTTTCCCAGCGTTTTCCCAATCCATAGCAGGACATCACGATATGTCCATTTTCTAATTTTAGGGGAATATTCAGCGGATAACATATGAAGCTGTCCAAGAGCCTTTCCATACGCATACAGAATATGGTCGTTGCAGTCGGTAGCTTCAATAGAATTACCGTCAGCACCCAAAAAAACACTTGCATAATATTTTCCCCAAACTGAATCAAGTGTAACAACAAGTTTGCCTGAATTGGATGCAACAGGAATTACTGCAGGATAACTCCTGCTTTGCAGATAACACAGAAATTCTATTTCACCTTTTAGATTGCTTTCTATTTTCTCCGACACAGGAGATAAACGCAGAAATCGCATTTTTCCCTGCCATAAGAAAGGATAGACCGCATTTGATGAAATTCTAAAATGTTGCAAACAATCACCAAGAGTCTCTGCATCGTATTCCCAATTTTTCAATGAAAACTTTGCAAGGTCGTAGTTTTCATATAAATATTTTAATTGAAGCATATAAGTCCTTTCTGAAGCACTGGCTTCTATCCGTTAATATGAATTCACCTCATATATTCCGGATTTATCACGACTCATATTCTTCTGATATGCTTTCATGTCAATCGCCTCCCTATTTAGTCAAGTCTTTTTTCCTTATTTTTCAAGGAATTTTTAGTTTCA
>BLLU01000306.1 GCA_011959105.1 Lachnospiraceae bacterium
ACATATGAGCAGGTTTGTGCCTGCTTTTTTGCTGTAATAAGAAATGCGTGTTTATAAATAAAAAATTGCCGTTGTGGGTAATATATATCTCCCGCAACGGCAGTTTTTCATGGCTAAACAGGTGTTTCGCTTTTTGAAGAACGGATCGGAGAGATATTACAATTACCAGAATTGATTTCTTGTGATTTCAGGTATTGACATATACCCTGCAGGGGTATATAATCAATATACCTGGTGGGGGTATATAGAGCAGGAGGAAAGGCAAATGGCAGACAGAGAAGTGCAGGAATGCTGCGGAAAGATAACAGACCGTTCGGAGGCGGAACGCAAAAAACTGATTCACCGTTTGAACAGGATTGAGGGACAGATCAGGGGGATTCGAAAAATGGTGGAAAAGGATGCCTACTGTCCGGATATTCTAGTGCAGTCTGCTGCGGTAAACGCAGCTGTAAATGCCTTTAACAGGGACTTGATTACCAGTCATATCCGGGGCTGCGTTGTCAGGGATTTACGGGAAGGCAGAGAAGAAGTGCTGGATGAGTTGGTGGCTACTTTACAGAAGCTGATGAAGTAGAATCTTTCGCTGGGGATCCCGTATGCCGGTGTTTCGATGGAATTTGAGATATGGAACTTCATATAGAAGGGAGTGTGAAGAAATTTATGGAACAATATTCAGTTACCGGAATGAGTTGTGCGGCCTGTTCGGCCCGGGTGGAGAAGGCGGTATCAGGGGTGCAGGGCGTCACTTCCTGCTCCGTGAGTCTGCTGACCCATTCCATGGGCGTGGAGGGAAGCGCATCCCCGGACGCCATTGTGGCGGCAGTACAGAATGCCGGGTATGACGCAGCGTTAAAGAATAAGGGCAAGGAGGAAAGCGCCGGGACTCTTTCGGAGGAGGAGGCCCTAAAAGACAGAGAGACGCCTGTGCTGAAAAAACGCCTGGCCGTATCCCTTGGATTCCTTCTTATCCTTATGTACTTTTCCATGGGCCATATGATGTGGGGCTGGCCTCTGCCATCTTTTTTTGAAGATAATCATGTGGCCCAGGGACTGGTGCAGCTCCTGCTTACAGCCATTGTGATGGTGATCAATCAGAAGTTTTTTGTCAGCGGGTTTAAGAGCCTGCTGCACAGGGCTCCCAATATGGATGCCCTGGTGGCGCTGGGGGCCACGGCAGCCTTTGGATACAGTACCTTTGCCCTGTTTGCCATGACGGATGCCCAGGTCAGAGGAGACGCGCCGGCTGTTATGGCCTATATGCATGAATTGTATTTTGAGTCTGCCGCCATGATTCTGGCGCTGATTACGCTGGGAAAAATGTTGGAAGCCCGTTCAAAGGGAAAAACCACCGATGCCCTGAAGGGCCTGATGAATCTGGCGCCGAAAACGGCAACGCTGCTGCAGGAGGGGCAGGAGGTTATCGTCCCCGCTTCCCAGGTGAAAAAGGGAGACTGCTTCGTGGTCCGACCGGGCGAGAATATTCCGGTGGACGGTGTAGTATTGGAGGGAAACAGTGCGGTGGACGAATCCACCCTCACCGGAGAAAGCATTCCGGTGGATAAGGCGGCCGGAGACAGAATCTCTGCGGGCACGCTGAACCAGTCGGGCTTTATACGCTGCGAGGCAGTGAGAGTGGGGGAAGATACCACCCTGTCCCAGATCATTCAGATGGTCAGCGATGCGGCGGCGACCAAGGCACCTATTGCCAAGGTTGCGGATAAGGTATCGGGGATATTTGTACCGGTGGTCATCCTTATTGCCCTTATAACCACGGCGGCATGGCTGCTTGCCGGGCAGGGAGCAGGATTTTCCCTGGCAAGAGGGATATCGGTGCTGGTGATCAGCTGTCCCTGTGCTCTGGGTCTGGCCACCCCGGTGGCCATCATGGTAGGCAACGGGCTGGGTGCCAGGAACGGCATTTTGTTTAAGACCGCCATGTCCCTGGAGGAAACAGGAAAAACACAGATCGTGGCCTTGGACAAGACGGGAACCATCACCCAGGGAGAACCCAGAGTGACAGACCTGATTCCCTGTGAAGGGGTTGAGAGTAAGGAATTGCTGCGGATTGCCTACTCTCTGGAGAAGAAGAGCGAGCATCCCCTGGCCCGGGCCATTCATCAGAAGGCGGAGCAGGAGGGGATGGAAGGAGAAGAAGTCAGGGATTTCAAAGCGCTGCCCGGAAACGGGCTTACCGCCTTCCTGGGGGATGCCGCTTTGTACGGCGGCAGCTATCAATTTATCAGCGGACTGGTGCCGGTTTCAGCGGAGGTGACCACCAGGTCCGAGCAGCTTTCGGAGGAAGGAAAAACGCCCTTGTTCTTTGCCCGGGGAGGGAGCCTTTTGGGCATGATCGCAGTGGCTGATGTGATAAAAGAGGACAGCCCCCGGGCTGTCAGGGAGCTGCGGAACATGGGGATCCGGGTAGTCATGCTGACAGGGGATAACCAGCGTACAGCCAGGGCCATTGGAGTTCAGGCCGGTGTGGATGAGGTGATTGCCGGGGTGTTGCCGGAAGGGAAAGAAAGTGTGATCCGGGAACTGAAACAAAAGGGGAAAGTGATCATGGTGGGCGACGGAATCAATGATGCGCCTGCGCTGACCAGCGCCGATATCGGAATTGCCATCGGCGCCGGGACGGATGTGGCCATCGACGCGGCGGATGTGGTACTGATGAAGAGCCGCTTGTCCGATGTGCCGGCGGCTGTCCGGCTGAGCCGTGCCGCCCTGCGGAACATTCACCAGAACCTGTTCTGGGCCTTTATATACAACATTGTGGGGATACCTTTGGCGGCGGGAGTGCTGGGCTGGCAATTAAATCCCATGTTTGCGGCGGCAGCCATGAGTCTGTCAAGTTTCAGCGTGGTCACCAATGCGCTGCGTCTGAATTTTTTCAGGCTGCATAAATCTAATCAAAAAGAAAAGGAGAACAAAACGATGGAAAAGACATTAAAAATCGAGGGTATGATGTGCGGTCACTGCGAGGCTCATGTGAAAAAGGCTTTGGAAGCGCTGGAAGGTGTAAGCCAGGCCAGCGTCAGCCATGAGGCCAAAACGGCGGTGGTTACCTTGGAGGGCGATGTTTCCGAGGAGACGCTGAGGCAGGCAGTGGTGGACCAGGGCTACAAAGTGACGGAAATCCAGTAGGCATCAGAAGGATTTGGGTGGCTGGGAAGAGTGCTGTTTGGGCGGGCATCGGCCCGCCCAAACAGGCAGGGGGTATGAGGAATGAAGATACTCTTGGTGGAAGATAATGAGGCTATTATTCTGGGACTGCAATATCTGCTGGAACAGGAAGGTTATACCTGTCAGGTGGCCCGGCGAAGACGGGAGGCGGAACGCATGGCAGCGGGGGAGCCGCCGGATCTGCTGCTGCTGGATATCGGCCTGCCGGATGGGGACGGTTATCAGCTGTGTCAGACCTTTCGGCAGCAATATACCTTTCCGGTGATTTTTCTGACGGCCAGGGAAGAGGAGGAAGATGTGGTCAGGGCTTTTGACCTGGGGGCAGATGACTATATCATCAAGCCATTCCGCAACCGGGAATTGCTTTCCCGGATTAAAAATGTGCTGCGCAGAGGCGGCAGAGAACAGGAAGTGCTGCAGTGCGGCCATATTACACTGGAGGTGGAAAGCGGCAGAGTCCGGGTGTCGGGAGAAGAGGTGAGGCTGACGAAGCTGGAGTATAAGATTCTCAGCAGCATGATGTCCTGTCCCGGCAAACTTTTTACACGGGATGAGATCTTGTTGGATGTCTGGGATATCTCAGGGAACTTTGTGAATGACAACACCCTGTCCGTCACCATTAAGAGGCTGCGGGAGAAACTGGGGGACGGAGAGGGCAGGATCATTAAAACCGTTCGGGGCATGGGGTATCGGATGGAGCGGTGATTGTGGGGGAAACGATGAAACTGAGATGGAACGAGGAACTGAAAAAAGTACTCCTTTGCCTTTGTATATTTGTGGCTTTATCCTTGGTACTGCTCAACCTGGGACTGGGAATCTTTCGGAACCAAATGCGCAGGGACTATACGACGCTGGCGGCAGGGGTTCTGGAAAATGTGCTGCGGCTTTACCCCCAGGTGTCGGAAGAGGGATTGCTGCAGCTCCTGGATCAGCCGAAGACTACCGGGGAAGGGGAGGCGCTGCTGGCCCGCTATGGAATCTTTACGGAATATGGCAGCCGCACCCTGGAGGGTAAGGAAAAGCGGCTGCATTTTTTTGTGCTGGGCATGAATCTGTTTTTGGCGGGGATTCTGGCCCTGGGAGCAGGCGGTATACTGATTTATCTGCGGAGGAGACAACAGCGTATCCGGGAATTGCAGCATTATATGGAACGACTCAGCCGGGGGGATTACTGCCTGGAACTGGAGGAGAACGGGGATGACGAACTCAGCGGGCTGCGCAATGAAATATACCGGCTTACGGTGCTGCTGAAGGAGTCCGCGGCCTTAGAGCAGAGAAGGCGGCGGGCGCTGGCGGATTCCGTTGCCGATATCTCCCATCAATTGAAAACCCCTTTGACCTCCATGACAATCCTTATGGACAATCTGCTGGCAGACCAGGAGATGGACAAGATTACCAGGCATCATTTTCTCTCGGAGGTCAGCAGGCAGCTCACGGGGATGTCCTGGCTGATTGCCACCATGCTGAAACTCTCCCGGCTGGAGGCGGGGGTGGTGGAACTGGGGCGGGAACCGGTGGAGGCTGCCCGACTGGTGGAGGAATGTGCCGCCAGACTGCAGACGGCGGCAGAATGGAGGGATGTATCTCTGGAGATGCGGCTGCAGCCGGGGGCGTCTCTGACGGCGGATGAGAAATGGACGCTGGAAGCTCTGTGCAATATTGTTAAAAATGCCATTGAACATAGTCCCGGGGGAAGCCGTGTACAGATTGAGACGGCGGAAAACGAAATTTATACGGAGATACGCGTGACGGACAGCGGAACGGGGATTTCCCGGGAAGAGCGGCAGAAGCTGTTTCAGCGGTTCTACCGGGGCGGCAATGCGGCGGAGGATAGCGTGGGCATCGGCCTGGCACTGGCCAAAGAGGTGGTGGAACAACAACATGGGCATATTCAGGTGGATTCTGAGGAAGGGAAGGGTACGGTTTTTTCACTGAAGTTTATGAAGTAAAGCATTTTTTTATAAAATGTCACGGAAATGTCATTTCCGCTGCTTATACTAAAAGCACAACAGGGAAAGGAAAGTACCGAGATAAGAAAAGTGAAGGCAAGGTGATGACATGGAGATTTTGAGAACGGAACATCTGGTGAAAAAATACGGCAAAGGAGGCAATGAAGTGGTTGCGGTGGACGATGTGAGTCTGTCCGTGGCCCAGGGAGAATTTGTGGCGGTGGTGGGCAGTTCCGGCAGCGGAAAGTCCACGCTGATGCATATGCTGGGGGGTGTGGATCGGCCCACTTCCGGCAGGGTACTGATAGAGGATACGGATATCTACGGCATGGATGACGACAGGCTGGCCATCTTCCGCAGAAGGCAGGTGGGACTGATCTATCAGTTTTACAATTTGATTCCGGTGCTGAACGTGGAGGAGAATATAACGCTGCCCTGCGAACTGGACGGCAGACAGCCGGACCCGGAGACGGTCCGGGAACTGGTGCATACCCTGGGACTGGAAAAGCGCCTGGGGCATCTGCCCAATGAACTATCCGGCGGCCAGCAGCAGCGGGTGGCCATCGGCAGGGCCCTGATCACCCGTCCCGCTATCTTGCTGGCGGATGAGCCCACGGGCAATCTGGACAGCAGGGCCAGCGATGAGATTATGACACTCCTTGCGGAAGCAAATCGGAAATATAAGCAGACAATTATTATGATTACCCACAATCCCGAACTGGCCAAGCAGGCGGACCGGGTGCTCACCATTGAGGACGGCCGCATCCGGGAGGGAATGTCTTTCCGGGCCGGGGAAATGCAAGCAGGAGGTGGGGAGAGATGAATGTCTTACAGAAATGTTGTTTCCGCTCCCTGAAAGAGAACCGCAAACGTACCCTGGTGACGATTGTGGGCGTGATTCTTGCCACGGCCCTGATCACAGGGGTGGCCTGTCTGGCCACCAGCTTCCGGGCCAGTATGGTGGAATATGAAAAGAAGCAAAACGGGGACTGGCATTACTGTTTTTACGGGGTGAGTCCCCGGGACCTGAAGTATTTCGAAGAAAATCGAAACCTGGAAAGATTCGTATTGCGGCAGCCCCTTGGCTATGCCCTGCTGGAGGGAAGCCAGAACCCCGACAAGCCTTATCTGTATGTGAGTGCCGTGGACCCGGCGGCCATGGATGCCTACAGCCTGGAATTGTCTCAGGGGCGGATGCCGGAGAACGGGTCGGAACTGGTGGTCAGCAGGCATATTCTCTACAATGGCATGGTGAAACTGAGGGTGGGAGACATCCTCACCCTGGAACTGGGACAACGCAGTTCTGAGGGCTATACGCTGAACCAGAAAAATCCTTATATCTATGAGGGAGAGACGCTGACAGCAGGAGAGACCAGGCAGTATACCATTGTGGGCATCATTGAGAGGCCCAACTACTATGTGGAGGACCGAATCGCACCAGGATATTCCGCGTTTACCTGTCTGGAAGATCCCATGACGGCAGAATCCCTGGAGGTCTATGCCAACTATACGGATTGGGGGCTGAAACACGCGGAGCAGGTAAACCAGGGATTGAAAGGACTGGCGGTATCGGTGGCGGAGAATTATTATCTGTTGAAATGGCTGAGTCTTAATTTTTCCTCCAACGCCATGAATATGGTCTACGCCATGTCGCTGGTGGCTCTGGGGGTGATCATCGTCACCAGCGTGTTCTGCATCCGCAATAGCTTCACCATCTCTCTGACGGAGAAGATGAAGCTGTACGGCAGGCTGGCCTCAGTGGGAACCACCTCGAAGCAGCAGAGGAAGATTGTCTATTATGAAGCGGTGTTCCTGGGGCTGACGGGTATCCCTCTGGGGATTCTCAGCGGGATCCTGGCCTCCGTGATTCTGGTGGGAAGTGTCAGCGGACTGATGGAGCAGGCACTGCAGCTTCCTCTGGTGTTCGGCATTTCCTGGGGCGCGGTGGGCCTCTCCGCAGTGCTGGCGGCGGTCACCATCTTTTTCTCCGCGCGGCAGTCTGCGAAGCGGGCGGCGAAAGTGTCGCCCATCAGCGCCATCCGGGCCAATGCCACCGTTAAGATTCGACGCCGGGAACTGCGGTGTCCCCGTTTCATTCCCCGGCTTTTCGGGGTGGGAGGCAAGGTGGCTTACAAGAATCTGCGCCGCGCCCGGGTTAAGTACCGCACTACGGTGATTTCCATTGTGGTGGGTGTGACGGCATTCATCGGTATGACCACATTTATGTATGCGGTGCAATATTCCTCCGATGTGTATTTTAAGCAAATGAATTATCAGTTAAGCATCATGTGCTATGATTCGGACAGCTATGAGAAGTTGCTGGGCATAGCCCGGATGGAGGGCGTGGAGGAAGCGGAGGTAATGCGGAATGGCTATATTTCCGTTCCTCAACAGACTCTGCCGTTGACGGAAGACTATCTGGCAACTTTTTATGGGGAGGAAGGCGTGGAGGAATTGGTACCCATCTATTCCCTGGGGGAGGAAGCATTTGCCCGGTATTGCAGTCAGGCCGGAATATCTGCGGAGCCGGGGCAGGCCATTGCGCTGGCGGAATATGAACTGATCATTTATGATGAAAAAGGCCGAAGGCAGGAACAGTGCGGGGACGCCGCCCATTTCAGCCAGGGGGATGTGATTGTGGGAAAGGGCAAGGAAGGGAAGGAGATTTCGTTGACAGTGGCAATCCAGACGGATAAAAAGCCCATGTTCATGAACAATCATGTTCTTAATAACGGTGTATCGCTGGTGGTCAGTGACAGTTGGATGGACAGCCACTGGGAGCAGTTGAAACAGTACAGATCCACCACCAATGCCTATCTGAAATGTAAAGACCCCTCCCTGATCGAGGAGAAAGTGCGTCGGGATACGGATATGGTCAACTACACCATCATAAATTATGTGACCGAGTATCAGTCCAAGAAAAGCATGCATCTGCTGGTGTCCATCTTTCTGTACGGATTTATCACGGTGGTGGCGCTGATCGGCATAACCAATGTTTTCAATACCATCACCACCAATATGGAGTTGAGGGCGCCGGAGTTTGCCATGCTGCGGGCCGTGGGTATGACCGGCAGGGAATTCCGGCGCATGATCTGGCTGGAAAGCCTGTTTTACGGAGGGAAAGCGCTGCTCATAGGCATTCCTCTCGGCGTGGTCTTATCCTACTGTTTTCATATGGCTCTGGAGCAGGGACTGAAAACCGCGTATCTCTTTCCCTGGGAAGGGATCGCTATCTCCATAGCAGCCGTGGCCCTGCTGCTGTATGGGACCATGCGTTACTCCATGGGCAGGATCGGGAAGAAAAATATTGTGGAAACCATTCAGAATGAGAATCTATAATTAAATAAACCCATAGTGGGCCAGGGCCTGGCGGATGCCGCCCTGGCTTGCTTTTGCCGTTACATATTCCACCTGTTCCATAAGGCTGGCGGGGGAGGCATTTCCCATGGCGATGCTGTGGGGCACATAGGAGAGCATGGACAGGTCGTTGTTGCTGTCTCCCAGAGCGCAGGCATCTTCCGGAGACAGTCCGTAGTGGTCCAGCACAAATCGAATGCCGGTGGCCTTGGAATAGCCTCTGGGCACGAATTCCCGGAAGGTACCGCCCCTGTCGATACAGTCAAACCACTGGTCGCTGACCTGGCGGAAGGCAGCCAGTTGGGCTTCCTCCTGATACCAGATCACAAATTTGTCCGCAAAAAAGTTGGGGTTTTCCAGATTTTCCGGCATGGAATAGCCATGGTCCACAAAGACCTGATACTGGCGCAGAGCCTTGGGATGACGCAAGGGACGGGTCAGGTCAAAGGCCACCCGGGCCCTGGATTCAAAGAGAATATCCACATCCGCCCGGCGGGCAGCTTCCAGAATGCGCATAATGGTGGCATGGGTCTGGGATACATACAGCACATCCCGCCCGCCGCAGTAGATATTGGTGCCGCAGCCGCAGACATAGCCGTCCCAGCCGATGCGGCGAAAACGGGGTTCCACGTTCTGGAAGCACCTTCCGGTGTTGAGGAACATCAGATGGCCGTTCTCCCGGGCCCGGGCGATGGCCCAGGCCGCGTCTTCCGGCACCGAACCGTCGATCTCGGAGGTCAGGGTTCCGTCTATATCAAAAAAGGCGATTTTTCTCATGGCATTTATCTCCTTATTATAGCTTGACCATATTATCGGCAGAAAGCGGCCGGACGGCTGCAGCGCCGATGACGCCAATTCATTCTACCATATGGGCAGGGGCTGCACAAGGAGATCTTTGTGTCCCAATCTCATGAAAAAGTAAATCTTGAACACAAGGGACCTGCGATCTGTTATAATGGGGACAGTATAACGGAAACAGAACATGAAACGGCAGCAGGAAGCCTGGTTTTTGGGCGGGAGGGGGTACCATGAGAAGAATACAAAAAATGGCTTATGCTCTGGGAGGCTTTGTCCTGGGCGTGCTTTTTACGTCTGCAGTATGGCTGTGGGCTGAAAGCCGACCGGATTATATTTCCGCCGCTTCAGCCGAAAAATCCGAAAGGGAGATTAATGCCATGACATCAGAGGAAAAGACCACTGCTTCAGAAGATAACGGGGGACAGGGAGAAGACCCAGTCCCACTCCCGGCTGCTGACAGCTGGGCTGCTGCAGCTGTCTATATCGGAGGAGATACCGTCAGTTTTCAGGGGCGCAGGTATCGCGCCAAATGGTGGACGCAGGGGGAACAGCCTGACAGCAGCGATGTATGGGAGGATCTGGGAATTCTGGAAGGGGAGCCGACGCAGCCGGAGGGCGTGGACAATAGGCCTGTGGATGCCTCCGTACCGCAGGACACGGAATTGACGGATTTCATCAATATTATGGCCTATGATGGGGGAGACGGAGAGCGCCATTCCCAGTATCAATTTGCTGTGAACTGCGGGACTTATTGGAAGGAGACAAGAGGGCTGCCGGCCCACAAGATTGTGCTGGGCGTCCCATTTTATGCCCGTCCAAGCTGGGAGGGCTATGGGACGATTCTGGAGAGCATTCCTGATGCCTGTGATAAAGACCATGTCGCTTACAATGGTATGGAAGTCTATTATAACGGCGTGTCCACCATCACGGAAAAGACTTTGTACGCCAAAGAAAATCTGGGAGGAATTATGATTTGGGAATTAACCCAGGATTCCATGGACAACGATAAAAGTCTTTTACAGGCGATTGGGAAAGCGGCAGACCTTTCAGAAATCAACCCCAGGTAGAAATTGCGGAGTGGTTGTGAATGTGCCGTTATTGTCAAGAAGCAGGAGAATTGTTAAAATACAGTCGTTGGTGAAACTAATTTAGATCGCCTGCCGGAACATATAATAGCAGGGAGATTCGGACAGGCTTCTGCGTTTGACAAGGAGGATGGCATGAGTACAATCGGGGAGATGATTAAGAAAAGAAGAAAGATTCTGAATTTTACGCAGCAGGAATTGGCGGGGAAGCTGAATATTTCCTCCCAGGCGGTTTCCAAGTGGGAAAACGGCGTGGCTCTGCCGGACCTGGGACTAATGCCCAGACTGGCCCAGGTGCTGGAGACCTCTGTGGATGGTTTGCTGGGCTATCAGGGGGCCCCGGTCAGCAAATATGATGAAAGATATCAGGGAGAACAGTTTTACTGGGGCTTAAATCCCAACCATCTCTGTTATGAACTAATGAAACTTAAACCCCCTGTCAGGCCGTACCGGGTGCTGGAAATCGGCTGCGGAGAGGGAAAAGACGCCGTGTTCCTGGCCCGGTGCGGGTATCAGGTCACAGCGTTTGACGAATCCCAGGCGGGCATAGACAAGGCCCTGCTGCTGGCGGAGAAGAACGGCGTGCATGTGGACTTTTTCAAGGCCAATGCTCTGGATTATCGAATTGAGGAGAAGTACGACCTGATTTACAGCAGCGGTTTTTTTGATTATCTTCCGGACCGTATGAAAGAAGAGTTTGTCTCCATGCTGAAAGAAAACACTGTAGTGGGAGGTCTGAATGTGATCAATGCCTTTGTGGATAAACCTTTTATAAAAAAGAAGGAGGGCAAGCAGAAAACACCGTGGAGATCCGGAGAATTGTTTACCTGCTACCATGACTGGCTTTTCCATAAATGTGATGAAGTGGTGTTTGACTGCAACAGCGGAGGCGTGCCCCATCAGCATTGCATGGATGTACTGATTGCAGAGAAAATATAGAGTTCTGCAACTCCCGGTTGAGATCCTTTCCCTTGAGCGGTTATTGCAAGACAGCGGAAAAGCCATATAATTAGTGGTAGGGAAAATCACCTGACTGCTGGAGATGGCTGGCGCCGCGCGGCTGCAGTCATGCTGAAAACGCTGAGGGGTGTATGGGGAAAGGAGGCGGTTTCCATGGAATGGGAGCGGCTGGAACAATCCAGAACGTTGGAGAACTACAACAATCTGCTGGCGGCCTGTCTGAGTGTGGGTCTGTGTGAATACGGCTATACGTCATTTCAGGAGGCCCTGGAAATTTTTTTGGGAGGCCCACCGGCAGTTCTGCCTTCGGAGATGACGGTTCTGTTTACACTGGGCGGAGACATCTGTAAAAAGCTGGGGAGATATGAGGAAGCCTTCGCACATTGGAACAGGGCGCTGAATATGGGTTTCCCATCTATTGACGCACTGTATTCCATAGCTCTTTGCCACAGGGAACTTTCCCACTACCGGGAAGAAGCAGAGGCATGGCGAAGCATTATCCTTCGGCTGGAAGAGATGGGGGACGCAGAAGAAGCCCGATGGCCCAGGGAAATGCTTGCGGAGGCAATCAAGAAGCAGCGGTCTGCCTGAGAGGGACAGCTGGAAAATGTTAAATAAACGTGCAAAAATGCAAGTTTTGAATGGTAGACTTTGTGTTTTCCCGGCGGTATACTTGCTTATATGAAACAGGCATATGCAAAGCAAATAAGCGAGGTGAAGGATATGGAATTGGGAAACAGTTTATTTCATGCACGAAAGAGTTGCGGACTTTCTCAGGAAGAGGTGGCGGAAAAACTGGGAGTGAGCAGGCAGACGATCTCAAAGTGGGAGAGCGGTGAGACACTTCCGGACATACGCCAGTCCAAGAAAATGTCTCTTCTTTACAAGGTGTCTCTGGATGATCTGATTGCCTTTGACGTGGATGTGAAGGAAATACAGCAGATAATCGAGAGGACGAGCGAGGAGGTGGAGGAAAAGATCGACTGGACCAGGGCCTGGGGGAAGAAATACCCGATCCTGCTCAAATATCAGAAGGAGGTCAATACATCCAACTATGCCGTGAGACTGGGCACCATGATCGACGAACTGAAGAGCGAATATGGGTATAATGAGTTGGATGCTTTTCTGGTTCTGAAGGACATTTTGGCGGCAGTTTGGAAGAACAGGAAAAAAATCTCAAAAATTTAGCAAAACATGTTGACAAGTGCAAAAGGGTGTGGTAATCTATAAAAGCTGTCGCGGAGATACGGGCTGTCGGCCAGACATTTCAGGCATGGAATTCGGAACTGAAGCGACAGTCAAGCAACACCCTGCAGCAGCAGTGCTGCACAACAGTTGGAGCATAGATTTGGAACGCAAGTTCAGAGCATTGATTTAGAATGCGGCTCCATGAACCTTGACAAATAAACAGCAATGCAACCCTGAAAATTCTTTAAAAACT
>BLLU01000307.1 GCA_011959105.1 Lachnospiraceae bacterium
TCGGGCAGAGCTTCCAGTTCGCAGACCTCAAACACATCATCCGGTTTGACTTTCAGACGGCGTTTCAGGAATTTTGCCACATCAAACGTATTTTTCGGGTCTGCGTCCGAAAGGTATTTGTACTGCGGGTGTTTGGTTATATCAAACTTGTCGGAGAAGAAGGGGCGGACACCCTGTACCTGGAGGATACATTTGCCCCCGTCCATGACCGCAAGTTCATCGGGTGTCATAAGTTCCTTTCCCAATTTCTGATAATTTAAGCCGTAACTGCGCTGGCTGCCCCGCGTGTCAGATGTGTTGAAGCTGTCTATCGTCTCCTTTCCAAGGGTAGCTGAAATCTCTTTTAAGGTACTCTGCTCCTTGCCGCCCAGAAACAACACACAGGAGCAGTTGCCGATGATCGTCTCCGCATGGTCTTTATAGACAGCTTTTAACTGGCTCTGCGTCTGGACGATCACATGGGCGGAAATCTCACGGCTCCGGATCACCGATATCAGGTGTTCAAAGTTGGGGATCTTCTGATTCGCAAATTCATCCAGCAGGCAGGTGACGTGTGTTTTCAGTGCGCCGCCGTTTTCCAGCGCCCGGTCGCAGAGTACATTAAACATCTGCGTATAAACCATGGATGCGATGAAATTGAATGTTGTATCCGTGTCGGATACGATGCAGAACAGGGCAGTCTTGCGGTCGCCCAGTTTGTCAAGCTCCAGTTCGTCATCCATCATCATGTCGCGGACTTCCTTAATGTCAAAGGGAGCCATCCTTGCGCCGCAGGAAATCAGGATAGATTTTGCGGTCTTGCCCGCCGCCATTTTGTATTTTTTATACTGGCGGACAGCGAAATGCTCCGGGTCGCGCTGTTCCAGCCGGTCAAACATCATATCCACAGCATTTTTAAAGGTTTCGTCCTCTTCGCGGACTTCGGAAGCGTTGAGCATTTCCAATAGCGTATTGAAGTTCTTCTCATTCTCCGGAGCCTCATACCAGATGTAAGCGATCAGCGCCTGATAATACAGGGCTTCCGCCTTGCTCCAGAAATCCTCCCCGCCTTTGCTGTCCTCCCCCTTGGTATTCTCCATGATACAGTTGACCAGCTTCAAGATGTCGT
>BLLU01000308.1 GCA_011959105.1 Lachnospiraceae bacterium
GCAGGTTTGTGCCTGCTTTTTTGTTGTAATAAGAAATATGTTTGTTTTTACTTATGCAGGCATATGGGATTTTCTGTAAAGAAAATTTTGAAAAAAAAAGAAATTTTTATAGATAATAGTATGTTTTTTTGAAAATGTATGGTATAATATCTCTACTGAGTCACGTTGAAGGACTTATGGGCATAAAATGTGAGGTGGAAGCTATGGATTCTAAAATTTTACTGGAAAACGGAACAAACGAATTGGAAATCTTGGAGTTTATTGTTGATGGGAATTATTATGGCATCAACGTGGCGAAGGTCAAAGAGATCATAGGCTATCTGGAGCCTACGCCGATCCCCAACTCCCATCCCAGCATCGAAGGCGTTTTCATGCCGAGGGACCGTATGATTACGGCAATCGATTTGATGAACTGTCTGCAGAGAGGCCAGATGGAGAAGAAGGGTCTGTTTATTATCACCAATTTCAACAAGCTGGATATTGCCTTCCATGTAGAGCAGGTAATTGGTATACATAGGGTGACATGGAAGGACATCATCACTCCCAATGCCACATTGTCTGATGCGGAGAGCGGCGTGGCCAGCGGCATTGTGAAGATCAGCGACAGACTGATTGTAATTCTGGACTTTGAAAAGATCGTGACGGATATTTCCCCCGAAACGGGACTGAAGATCTCTGAGATTTCAGAGTTGGGTCCCCGGGAGAGAAGCGGTGTCCCCATCTTGATTGCGGAGGATTCCCAGCTGCTTAACAAACTGATCGTGGACTGCCTTAACAAGGCAGGATATACCAATATCACCCACACGGCCAATGGTCAGGAGGCTTATGACTACATAATGGCAGGAGTGGCCGCAGGCAATCTGGAGCAGAGGGTAAGATGCCTGATTACGGATATTGAGATGCCTCAGATGGATGGGCACCGCCTGGTTAAACTGCTTAAAGAAGATGACAACACAAAGCATATTCCCATTATTATTTTCTCTTCCCTGGTTAATGAGGATATGAGGAGAAAAGGAGAAGCGCTGGGCGCGGACAGACAGCTTTCAAAACCTGAAATTGTCAACCTGGTTCATGCTATTGACGAGTTATTGAATAGTTCTAAACAGTAAAAATGCAGATATGGTTTTTGCTGTGGTGAATAATGAAAAGGCCGGGGTTCCCGGCTTTTTTCGTGAAAAGGCAGGTATTGTTTGTGGAAGAATTTGTGTTGGAGAAGCTGCGGGGAGCAGAGATGTTCCTGATCGGCATTGGCGAAGAATTTGAGGAGAGAGCCTTCCTGAAAACACAGTCGGCGTATGAAAAGGCAGCGGCGTATCTGGAGCAAATAGACCGCCCGGATCTTTTGCCGCTTTTGGCGGACGGAATCATAAAAGAGAAGGGGAAGGCGGTGGCTGCGCTCCGAAAACTTTGTAAAGCCATGGAAAATAAGAATTATTTTCTGATCAGTACCTGCCAGACGGATTTACTGGACTATGCGGGATTTCCCGGGAGCCGGATGGTAAAGCCCTGCGGCACCCTGAGGAAAAAGCAGTGCCTCTGCGGATGTGAGCAGAGCCTTGCGGAGACGGACGAGACCGAAAGGACGGAACTGTACCGGGCTGTTCTAAGCGGAAACGGCAGCTTGGACGTGCTGGGAGATTGTCCCCATTGCCATGGCAGGATGGTGATCAACAATATTTATCTGGAGAAATATCTGGAAAGCGGTTATCGGGAAGATTGGAGCCGTTATACCAAGTGGCTGCAGGGTACTTTGAATCGGAAGTTGTGCATCCTGGAATTGGGCGTGAATCTGGACTATCCTTCAGTAATACGCTTTCCCTTTGAAAAGACAGGATATTATAACCGAAAGGCATTTTTTATACGGGTAAACGAGAGATTGTATCATTTGACTGAGGAGCTGCATGAGAGGGGTGTATCAATGGCAAAGAATGCTATTGACTGGCTCCTCATGGAAGATATATTATAAAAGTATTAAAGATAGGAAAGAGGAAACAAAATGGATTCCAATGAAGAATATTTAGACCAACTGCTAAAATCTCTGACAGAAGACAGTACTTCCGGGGCTGCAGGGGGAGAGGATGATTCGGAGCAGGATGACGGGCTGGGGGATCTGCTTAACCAGTTCTCGGATGAAATGGACAGTGTTCCCGAGGATCTGCTCAGCGGATTGCTGGGCAATTCGGAAGCTGAGACATCAAATGATTCCGACGGGGATGAGGCGGCGGCCCTTTCCGGCATGCTGCAGGATCTGGCCGGGGAGGAGAGCCCCCTGGATGCGCCGGCAGAGATAACGGAAGAAGAACCTTGGCCCTTTAAACAGTCGGGAGAAGAGGATGCTGAAACGCCTGAAATCCCCAGTGACGATATGCTATCCCAGTCCGTCTCAGATGGGGAGGAAGAGGCGGCTTTTGGGTTGTCCGATATTCCCGATGCCGGTGAGTTGGGTCAATCCATTCTGGAAATGGACGAGGAAGAGCCTTTTGCAATACCTGAAACCATGGATGTGGATGGGCTTGAACAGCCTGGGAGCGATTCGGAGGATGATGATCTGGGCAGTCTGCTGGAGAGTCTGGGCGCGGACGGCGATGAGGACGCCCAGGAGATATCCAATCTGCTGGATAAGGCGGAACGCGATGAGCCCATTGACGATATGGTTGATTCTCTGATGCAGGGATTGAGTCAGGGGATGGATCCGGAGTCAGGCGAAGGAACGGACGAACCCCAGGATAAGCCGGACAGGAAGAGGAAGAAAAAGAAGGAACGCCCTAAAAAGGAGAAAAAACCCCGCCGCAGCAAGAAAAAGCAAGGGTCGGAAGAATTGAACGCCATTCTGCCGGAGGAAGTATCGGAGAATGGAGAGGAGGCCTATTCGGAGCAGGGGACAGGAGATGTCTCCCCGGCGGAATCCGCAGCGGAAGAAAAGAAACAGGGATTTTGGGGAAAATTGTTGAACGCGTTGACCCAGGAGGACGAGGAAGAGGAAGATCCTGCCGCTCTGGTCAGCGATGAAAACGGCGCGATCCTGGAAGAACTGGACAAGGAGAAGAAACAACCCAAGGGGAAAAAGAAGAAAAAAGGGAAAGAGAAGAAGGCGGCCGAGGTTGACGAGGACGAGGATCTGGAGGAGGCTCCTGATCCCAAGAAGAAGAAAAAAGAGAAAAAGCCAAAGAAGGAAAAATTGCCTGTATCCGCCGAGGAACTGCTTCCCGGCAAGAAACTGCCCCTGAAAAAGGCATTGCCCATCGTGGCTGTGCTTCTGGTATTCTGCCTGGCTTATGTGCTGGTCAGCCATCTGTATATCGCCCATGTGAACAAGCAGCGGGCGGAGAAAGCCTACTATGCGGAAGATTATCTGGAATGTTACGGTCTGCTGCTGGGACAGGATCTGAATGAGAGTCAGGAATTGATGTTCCACAGATCGGAACTGGTATTGCAGATGGAGCGTATGAAGGGAAATTACCGAAGGCTGGTGATGGAAGGGAAAGATTTGGAGGCCCTGGATTATCTGGTGCAAAGTGTCTGCCGCAAAGAGAGTGTCTATGTGCAGGGACAGGAATGGAACTGTCTGGACGTGGTGGAGAAGGCTTATGCGGATATGACGGCGCTGCTGACCGCCAATTATGGCCTGACGGAGGAGCGTGCCGCGGAGATTGCGGCGCTGAGAAAAGACGAGGACTATACCATCGCTCTTCTCCAGGTATTGAAGGGAACCGGGTCTGAGCCGGCGGATGAAGAATCCGATTCCCAGGATGATCCGTCTGCTTCCTATGAGGATTTGCTGCCGGAGGAAGAAGAAAATGCAGAGAATACGTTCATCGACACGATGTAGCGGGGTGTAAATATAGATGATTGCAATTATAGACTATGATGCAGGAAACATAAAAAGTGTGGAAAAGGCATTGATTGCGCTGGGAGAGCAGGTAAGAGTGACCAGGAGCCCGGAAGAAATCCTGGGGGCTGACGGCGTAATCCTGCCGGGAGTGGGTGCTTTTGGAGATGCCATGGAGCGCCTGGAGCGCTATGGCCTGGTGGAGCCCATCGCCCAGGCGGTGGAGCGGCGAATTCCTTTTCTGGGAATATGTCTGGGTTTGCAGCTTTTGTTTGAGAGCAGCGAGGAAAGTTCGGATGTGAAAGGGCTGGGATTGTTACCCGGCAAAATTTTGCGGATTCCGGACGATGGGGGATTGAAAGTACCTCATATCGGATGGAACAATCTGAAATTTCCCCATCCGGGGCGCCTGTTTAAAGACCTGCCGGAGGATTCCTATGTGTATTTTGTGCATTCTTACTATCTGGAGGCGGGAGAGGAGGCAGTGGTCAGAGCCACCACGGAATACGGCGCGCTGATCCATGCCTCTGTGGAGAAGGAGAATCTTTTTGCCTGTCAGTTCCACCCGGAGAAGAGTTCGGGCGTGGGAATGAAGATTTTGCGTAATTTTATCGACGTGGTAAATGAGGCAAAGCAGGGCGGCTGCAGCCGGAAAATGTGAGTGCGGCAAATGTAAGGAAATCTGCCCGATATGGCGGGCAAGACAGGAGTCAATATGCATACCAAGAGAATCATTCCCTGCCTGGATGTGAAGGACGGCAGAGTGGTAAAATGTGTGAAATTTCTCAATCCCAGGGATGCGGGAGATCCGGCGGAGACAGCGGCCGCCTATGACAGGGAAGGCGCGGACGAATTGGTGTTTCTGGATATCAACGCCTCTGCGGACAGCCGTGCCACCCAGCTTGAGTGGGTGCGCCAGGTGGCTGCGAAAGTGTTCATTCCCTTTACCGTGGGAGGGGGAATCCGCACGGTGGAGGATTTCAGGGCAATCCTGCGGGAAGGGGCGGATAAGATAGCAGTAAACTCCGCCGCTATCATGAATCCCCGGCTGATCAGCGATGCGGCGGATAAATTCGGCAGTCAGTGTGTGGTGGTGGCCATAGATGCCAAGCGCCGTGCCGACGGCTCTGGCTGGAACATTTACAAGAACGGCGGCCGTGTGGACATGGGTTTGGACGCCCTGGAATGGGTGGAAAAGGCAGAAAGGCTTGGTGCGGGAGAAATTCTGCTGACCAGCATGGACTGCGACGGGACTAAGGCAGGATACGATCTGGAACTGACCCGGGCGGTGTCCCAGGCGGTGAAAATCCCTGTGATTGCCTCCGGGGGGGCGGGAAAGCTGGAACATTTTTACGAGGCGCTGGCGGACGCCGGAGCGGAGGCTGTGCTGGCGGCATCCCTGTTCCATTACAAGGAGATGGAAATCCGGGAAGTGAAAGAATATCTGCGCTCCAAAGGAGTCTCCGTGCGTCTGGGGTAAGACGAAAGAATAGGGAAAATAACTTTGGGAGGAGAAAGCGATGGCTATGATAAACAATGACTGGCTCACGGAACTGGCTCCGGAGTTCCATAAACCTTATTACGCAAAACTGTTTCAATTTGTGAAGGAGGAATATGACAGCGCTCAGATTTTTCCTCCTTCCGATGACATTTTCAACGCGTTTCATCTCACGCCCTTGAGTGAGGTGAAGGTGGTGATCCTGGGACAGGATCCCTACCACAATGTGGGACAGGCCCATGGACTGTGTTTCTCCGTGAGGCCCGATGTGAGCATTCCGCCTTCCCTTGTAAATATCTACAAGGAACTGCACGATGACCTGGGCTGCAAGATTCCCAACAACGGCTATCTGGTGAAGTGGGCTGAGCAGGGAGTGCTGATGCTCAATACGGTGTTGACCGTTCGGGCGCATATGGCCAATTCCCACCGGGGAAAAGGCTGGGAAGAATTCACAGACGCGGCCATAGCGGCTTTGAATAAGCAGGACAGGCCCATTGTTTTTATTCTGTGGGGCAGGCCGGCTCAGACCAAGGAGCGGATGCTGCGAAACCCCAACCACTTGATTTTGAAAGCCCCTCATCCCAGCCCTCTTTCGGCGTATAACGGATTTTTCGGCAGCAAGCCATTCAGTCAGGCCAACCGTTTTCTGGAGGAACATGGCGTAGCCCCCATCGACTGGCAGATTGAGGACGTGTAAGATAAGGAGGCCGGAAAGCCAACAGATGCATGTGCGGACATGAGAACGGCCCTCTATGCATCTGCAGCCATGTGCACATGGAAGGAACATGCAGAAACGGAGAGGAAAGTTTGAAAGTAAACTTTCAAATATTGATTGGAGTGTGCGCTGAAGCGCACATG